>NZ_JAEMSD010000232.1:5798-10254 GCF_016462955.1 Bradyrhizobium sp.
CGTGCCGCCCGATGGATTCCGGGCTCGCGCCCAAGCGCTCGCGCCCCGGAATGACGGCGCCCGGCCATCAATAGCGGCCGCCGCTGCCCTTTTGCTGATCGATCCAGGCTGACAGCGATTTCGGCTTCGATTTCGTAATCCGGGCCAGTGGCGCCTTCGGATTGCCGCGGGCGCCTGCGGCCTGACGGTCGCGCTGCGCCTGTGATGCGCCGGCGCCTTTCAAGCCAGCCGTCGCAGCCTCCGCGGCCTCCCTCTCCAGGCGCAACTGTTTCAATCGCGCCATCTTGATGCGTTCCGCCTCGACTTCGGGTCGCTCGGCGAGAAGCGGCTTGGCTTGAGCAAACTCCGCCGTGACGACGATCCCGAGAATGGTCGTCTCGCCGAGCGCCTTGCAGGCCTCGAGCCGATGCAGCCCCTCGACCAGCACGAGGCGGTCTCCGTCGCGCCGGATGGAAATGGGGGTCTGTTGTCCGATCTCCAGCATGCTTTCCGCGATCTCCGCCACGGTGGCGGGGTTGAGGGCCTTCTTCTGCTTCGTGGGAACGAAGATGTTTTCGATCGGGAAAGATTCCGGTTTGGGCATAAGTTGACTCCGCTTCTACTGGGCCCGTCGGAACGCCTGCCTGTGAGGTCGGGAGTTTAGGAGGGAAGGGCTCGACCGCAAGGGTAATTTCGGGGGCAAGGGCATTGATTAGCATCGAAGCCGGAACTTGCGATGGGGGTACAGGTCGTAGGACGGGTAAAGCGAAGCGAAACCCATCGCCGTACGCGCGGACATAGGATGGGTCTCGCAAGTGCTCTACCCATCCTAGCGATTGCCACCGGCGTTGCCGTACGCGCTCGCACCACGAGCAGATTGCGCCATGGCAATGCCTCCAATATGCTCAGAACAATTTTTAGTTGAACGTATTTCTCGCCATGGGCTCACTTTTCGAATTTCTGCAGAAAAACCAAATTGAGAAGGGACGAGCTCTTCCGGCAGTGCACTCCTCCGAAGCGTATCTCATAAAGAAGTTCATGAAGACCGGTCGTATCGAACCGCAACCCTGTAAGTTCTTCGAAGGTGAGAAGCTGTCCTACTTCTTTTTGGGGCGACCGGCATTTAAGCGGAGTTTGGACGCTGAGCCTGACTATTGGGAATTGCCAATGTCCTTCGTAGTCAAATACGACTCAATAAAGCGAAAGCGCATCTTTCCCTTTGATACAGGCGCCTTTCGTTCTGGTATCTATCCTCATTTCATTTCGATGATGGATCTCGAAGAGTTCGAAGTCGAGAAGGACCATGAGGCTGCTGAGAAAATTGTCGGCACTTTTTTCGGAACAAGCCGAAATTACTTCCTCCTGAATCCGCGTTCAAAGGGCGATTTTGAGAACCGATTTGACGTTAGCGTGCTTGACGAAGAAATTAGAGCGTTGCACAAGCTGGTTTCTTTGAAGGGAGGAAGTACAGACGATCGGCGTTTTGCGATCGAGTTGCAGACTGACCACCAACTCGAGCTAATTCGAGAAAACGTGTTGGCGGTGGTATTGCCTGAAGCTTACATTGAAGCGCCAAAGGTGGTGACTTACGTTGAAAAAGAACTTGGCGCCGAGCTGATTACCTATCCACTCTATCCACTGAAGAAAGACTATTACTACTACGCGATCTACGAAAAGATAGATCACTTCTTCCGATCGAACGGGTTCTACCGTGTTTAGGGTCTCCGGTTACATCGATCTAACGGGTGGCAGGCCTGGAATGTTGGTCCCTATTTTCTCCAAAGATGGGACGAATACGCCCTTAGTCCAAAGTATGGACGAGCACTATCACATTGAAGAGTTTTTTCCTTACTATCAATATGAGCGTTTTGACTTTGTTGACGAGAGTCGATCGCTTTTTGCCGATGTTGGAAAGGTCGGACTGGTCGCATTTCGTTCGGTTGAGGGTGACATTTGGTGCGGAGAGCCGCACGGTACCAACGATTATTTAAAGCAGCACGCCGCCACTTTGGATGAATTTCCGCTGCTTAAGCTGCAGCTTTTGAGAATTGCCCGCGCTCCCCTAGCTCAACAGTATGAAGCGTGGCGATCCACTTCAGAAAAGTACTTTACCGCGGCCAGCCAAAAGACGCACTGGCTTGAAGCTGAGCTGCTCAGTTTTCAGAGTACCGACAAAATCTGGAATCGGATTCGATCGAAGGAGCTTCCGAAGGATGCTCCTCAGTCGCTTGTCTCAGACGAAACGGCTGCGATGGACGCTGAAGAATTGTTTGGAGTTCTATCTGACCCGGAGAACTTCGAAGTCGGTGGGTGGGATGTAGTGTGGTTTAAGCTCAAGGACATGCTTCCCATCGATGAGCGGATTTATCATTTGGCTAACGAATGGTTGTTTGCCGTGCTTGGATCAAATTTGGCGGTTGGTAGAACAAGGCATGTCTTGGCCGAGGCGCTGAGATTTTGGCGTTCTGTAGGATATGACGGTGACAAAACGCAATTTTCCGAGTTCATTTTGGAGCTGATCCGATCAGGTGAATTTTTCTCTGATGAGTTGGGGCTGTCTTTCTCATCGGTAATGGCGGGGCTTGAACTCGGAGGGTACGAACTTTCGGACGAAGATTACTTAGCTATGTTGCTGCAGGTTCTGGCCGAACATTATTTTTCGGCAGCCCAAACTGAGGCTCTGCTTTTGCATATCGAAGGTGTCGCTCAGCCAGAAAAAGTGTCGGCCGCTGACATATGGCCGGCCAGGCCAGCCGGCGAGTTCATTTGGGTTGAGGCCTGGAAAGACGCCGCAGCTAAGAATCAAAGAGCGCTAAAGGCTGTGCTCGACAGACTTCATCTCCTCGATAGCAAACTGCCAGGCGTGCGCGCGTTTAGAAGAAAATGGAAGCCGCTGTTGCAAATGGCGCGACAGAGCGATTAGGGCGATCCGCTGAGACTTCTCGTCGTTCGCAAAGAGGGCGGCCCATCGCCGCCCCCTCGATACGTACTTCAACCTTTTGGGCTCGATCTACCCCCTCACGAACACCCCGTCGTGCTGCCGCACGTATCGCACTTCATGCACGTGCCATTCCGCACCAGCGTGAAGTTGCCGCACTCCGAGCACATCTCGCCCTCGTAACCCTTCGCCTTCGCTTCCGCGCGGCGCTCGGCCTTGGTCGGAGCCGCAACCGCGGCGCTGCCGGCCTTGCTCCATTGCAGCGCTTCCAGCTTCTCCGTCGGCGAGAGGTCGTGCTGGACCTCCTGCTTCAGGGCGACGGCGCCTTCGATGGCGTCGCCGAGGCGGGCGCTGGTGGCGTGGGCGGCCATCGCCGTGACCTTGCTGCCGCCTGAGGGCGCGCTGTCGTTGCCCTGGCTGATGGCGGCCGAGCCGCCGCGCATCACGACGAGATTGTCGGTGCGCGAGCGGGTGAGGCCGCGCGAGACCAGCTTGGTGGCGTGGTGGCCGCCGTCCTCGTCCGGCTCCTTGCCTTCCTCGACGCCCTTGCCGAGCGCGTCAAAGCCCGTCTCGTTGGGATCGACATGGGCGAGGTCGAAGCGGCTGAGATAGCTCACCGCGAGCTCGCGGAATACGTAGTCGAGGATCGAGGTCGCGTACTTGATGCTGTCGTTGCCCTGCACCGGGCCCGCGGGCTCGAAGCGGGTGAAGGTGAAGGCGTCGACATATTCGTCCAGCGGCACGCCGTATTGCAGGCCGAGCGACACCGCGATGGCGAAGTTGTTGATGAAGGAGCGGAGCGCCGCGCCTTCCTTGTGCATGTCGATGAAGATCTCGCCGAGGCGGCCGTCATCATATTCGCCGGTGCGCAAGTAGACCTTGTGGCCGCCGACGACCGCCTTCTGGGTGTAGCCCTTGCGGCGATCCGGCATCTTCTCGCGCTCGCGCATCACGATGATGCGCTCGACCAGCTTCTCGACGACCTTCTCGGCCACATGCGTGGCGCGCGCCGCCATCGGCTTCTCGTGCAGCGACTCGATCGCATCGTCCTCGTCCTCATCGTCGCTGATGAGCTGCGAGTTGAGCGGCTGGCTGAGCTTGGAGCCGTCGCGATAGAGCGCGTTGGCCTTCAGCGCCAGTTTCCACGACAGCATGTAGGCGGACTTGCAGTCCTCCACCGTGGCGTCGTTCGGCATGTTGATGGTCTTGGAGATCGCGCCCGAGATGAAGGGCTGCGCCGCCGCCATCATGCGGATGTGGCTTTCGACCGACAGATAGCGCTTGCCGATCTTGCCGCAGGGATTGGCGCAGTCGAACACCGGATAGTGCTCGGCCTTGAGGTGCGGGGCACCTTCCACCGTCATCGCGCCGCAGATGTGGACGTTGGCCGCCTCGATCTCGCGCTTGGTGAAGCCGACGGCCTGGAGCAGGTCGAAGCCGGGGGCTGCGATCGCCTCGGCGCCGATGCCGAGCTGGTCGCGAATGAAGTCCTCGCCGAAGGTCCACTTGTTGAAGGCGAACTTGATGTCGAAGGCGGTC
>NZ_JAEMSD010000233.1 GCF_016462955.1 Bradyrhizobium sp.
GATACGCTGCGGCCTATTCGTTCAAGTATTCGCCCCGGCCAGGCACGCCGGCGGTGGCGCAGCTCGTGCGCGATCTCGAGGCCGAGTTTGCGGTTGCGCTGTTCGACCGCCATGCCCAGACGCTGATCGCGACGCCGCTGTGCCGGCGGCTCTACGCCGCAACGAGCCGCATGCAGGCAGTCGAGGCGGATGCGCTGGCCATCCTGCAGCAGCGTGACGAGCTCACGGGAGGTGAGCTTCGCATCGGGCTCGGCAACGCCATGCCGGGCATGGCGCTGATCGCGGCGTTCCGCAATCTCTATCCGAAGATCCAGATCAACATCGAGATCGGCAGCTGGTCGGCGATCATGGCCGCCGTGATCGACCAGCGCGTCGACGTCGCCGTGTTGCCGGAGGTGCCGCAGGACAATCGCTTCCGGCGCGAGCCTTGCGTCCAGCAGCGCGTCGTTGCGATCTGCCATCCCGTTCACGACCTCAGCCGTCAGGCACGGATCTCCATCGCGAGCCTGACGCAATATCCGCTGGTGTTTCGGACCCGGGATTCCGCGACCCAGCGCGCCGTGGACAGGGCGTTTCGCGCCGTCAACCTGCGTGCCAATCCGGCGATCATCGTCAACACCCGCGAGGGGATGCTGGAGGCCGTCGCCAACCGGCTTGGTGTCGGCTTTGTCTGGGAGCACGGCTCGAGCCGCATCGACCGGATCGCGAAGGTGGCGATCGCGGAAATCGACACGGAGTCGCCCGAATACATATTTTCGCTGTCCGGCAAGCGCGGCAAGCTGGTCGAGCTGTTCTATCTGGCCAGAAGCCTCTCGCGTCCGGTCGACGGAGCCGACATCCTGGCGGCCCCCTGAAGCGGCGGCAGCGCCGGAGCCTCCCCGGCTTCTTCGGTTGTGCTGGAATGTGACGGCAACTGTGATGTTGCGCAGCGGGACGGGCAAGATAACAGGGAATTTTTGCCCCGGAGTTTGGTGACCCGGGCCAAGATGAGCTATGCTTCAGACTGCGTCGAGGAGAAGAATGAGACGTCGGGAGATGGCATGGGACACCGGCGGCGGACGGGGCTGCATCCATGATAACCTTACCCAGACTGGCGGCTGAATCGCTGGAGCAGTTCCTCGGCAAGTTCATGCGCCGCCGGTACGATGAGACTTCCGCAAACATCGTCGAGAGCGCGACCCGCACCGCGATGGAATGCATCGGCAACAGCGATGCGCTCTACCACAATATCGAGCATACGATGCTGGTGACGCTGGCCGCCCAGGCGATCCTCGGCGGGCGAAGCCTTCATACCCATCTGTCGGCTGAGGACTATGTGCATGTCCTGATCGCCTGCCTCGCCCACGACATCGGCTATGTGCGCGGGCTGTTCGAGGAGGATGACGCCGACGGCTTCGTCATCGATGCGGCCGACACCAAGATCTCGTTGCAGCGCGGCGCGTCGGATGCGAGCCTGATGATGTACCACGTCGATCGTTCGAAACTGTACGTGACCCGGCGGCTGCGGCATATCCCCGGAGTCGATCCGGAGCGCGTTGCGCGCGCCATCGAGGGGACGCGCTTTCCGGCGCGTGAGGGCCAGGAATACGACGACGAGGCCTCGATCCTGCGCGCCGCCGACTTCATCGGCCAGCTCGGCGATCCCAACTATCTGCGCAAGGCCAACGCGCTTTATTACGAGTTCGAGGAAGTCGGCATCAACCGCCAGCTCGGCTACGACTCGCCCGCCGACATCGTGAACCGCTATCCGCAATTCTACTGGAACAGCGTCGCACCGCACATCCAGACCGAAATCGGTTATCTCAACAAGACCGAGATCGGCCGCCAATGGATCGCCAACCTCTACAGCAACGTGTTCCGCGCCGAGCGCGACATTTCGCTGTCCGGTCCGCAGAAATAGGGTCTTTGCTCTCGACAGGCGGGCCGCAGGCACCGATGCAGGCTGCCACGTGCTGATCGCTTCATACCACGCTGTTGGTGATCGCCTGCGCCTGGCGCCGGATCGCCCGCAGCTCCGCGACATCCTTGCGGGCCAGATTGATGTACTGGTGCTTCATCCGGCCGTTGGCTGCGAACCGAGCGCGGTGCTTGTCCAGAAAATTCCAGTACAGCGTTGTGAAGGGGCAGGCGTCCTCACCGACCGCTTGCCTGGGGTCGAAGCGGCAGCGCCGGCAATGATCGCTCATGCGGTTGATATAGTTGCCCGAGGCCGCGTATGGCTTGGTGCCGACGACGCCGCCATCGCCATGCTGGCTCATGCCGAGCGTATTCGGCAGGGAGACCCAATCGACGGCGTCCCAGAACATCGACATGTGCCATCGGTGCACGTCGTAAGGCCTAACCCCCAGCAGGAGGGCGAACAGCCCCAGCACCATCAGCCGCTCGATGTGATGAGCGTAGGCGTGTTCGATGGTGTGGCGGATGGCCTCGGCGAGACAGCGCATGTCCGTATGGCCCGTCCAGTAGAACTTCGGCATCGGCAAATCAGCATCGAGCGCGTTCTCCTCCGCATAATGCGGCATGCGCTGCCAATAGATGCCGCGCACGAACTCCCGCCATCCGATGATCTGGCGTGTAAATCCCTCCAATGCGTTTAGCGGCGCGTGCTTGTTTCCTAGCGCGGCTCGGATGACCTCCAATGGACGCAGCTGGTGCAGGTTCAACGGTCCCGACAGGACCGAGTGGAACAGGAAGGGTTGACCGGACCGCATCGCGTCCTGGTAGGTGCCGAACAGTGGAAGCCGTTCGGCGATGAAGTCGTCGAGTTGCACCAGTGCCTCCTTGCGCGTGACCGGCAGGTCGAAATCCCCGATCTTGCCGGGACTGTCGGCGAAGCGCTCTTCGACCAGCCGCAGCACGCCTGTCGTGATCTCGTCCGGAGCGCAGGACGGACGGGGCGGGATCGGCGGGGCGTTCTTGCCGAACGCCTTGCGGTTCTCCGCGTCGAAGTTCCAGGCGCCGCCGACAGGTCGTCCCTCGCGGTCCATCAGCAGGCCAGTCTTGCGTCGCATCGCGCGGTAGAATGTTTCCAGCACCGGACGAGGGTGCTGCTCGCAGAAGGTGGCAAACTCCTCCCGCGAGCACAGAAAATGACGGTCGGCGCGCATCTCGGGCGCTTCGGGCAGGCGGCGCAGCTTCTCGGCCACGCGCCAGTCGCCAGGCTCGAGCACGATGGTGCGCGATGGCCTGAGTTCGCGCTGGGCCCGGGCGATCTCGGTTTCGAAACGCCCGGTGTTCATGGGATCGTCCAGCGCGACATAACGGACACGGCGGTCGCGCGCGACGAGCTCGTCTCGGAAGTGCCGCATCGATGCCAGGAAATAGGCGATGCGCCTTTTGTGCTGGGGGATGTACGAGGTCTCCTCCATCACCTCCATCTGGAGAACGACATCGCTGGCTGGGTCGAAACCATCGAATGCGGCGCTGTCGGCATCGAGCTGATCACCAAGGACCAGCACGAGGTGTCTGATGTTCTCGGGTGTGCGCGTTTGGTCCACCAGGGGCTCGCGGATTGGGACTGCACAGCAACCCTCGACAGCCCGCTCTCAGGGAGTTGCCGTTCGAGGTCCGTCATGTGTGAACGACCGCCACGCGTGCCCGGATCACCGGCTGGACTGGTCGATCAAATCTCTCGGGCGTGCAGCTGCCACAGCTCGTAGACGCCGTCCCAGTCCGGAATCTCGTCACAGGCGTAGCCAAACACCCGACCGGTTCCGAGCGTCCGGAAGTTTTTCATCGCCCGCAGATGCGCCCCGCTCGCGACGAACCGGCGCATGCTGAGCACATCCGACCATGCCGTCATGGTGTGGTAGACACCTGCGCGCACTCTACCGGCTGTGAGCAGGTTTCCCGGTGCGCGCCGCGCCTGCGCGAAGGTTTGCACGGTCCTGACCCAGAACGCCGGAAGCTGAATGACTCCTTTCGGGCGAAACCCCGTCATCGAGACGTAGACCATGCCGGCCCCTCGCTTCGTTGCGTGGTTCTGGAACGGGTCCAGCGAGGGATTGGATCACGTCGCCGCGCGGTCTATGCTCAGAAGCCGAGGTACCAGCATGCGACAACATTCAGTAACCACCGACGTCCTCGACATCGCCTATCGCGAATACGGCGCCCCCGACGGCTGGCCCTGCATCCTCGGCCACGGCTTTCCCTACGACGTGAACGCCTACGCCGAAGCCGCGCCGATCCTTGCCGAGGCCGGCGCGCGCGTGCTGGTGCCCTGGCTGCGCGGCTACGGACCGACGCGGTTCAGGTCAGGGTCGACCTTGCGCTCCGGCGAGCAGGCGGCGCTCGGCGCCGATCTCCTCGCGTTCATGGACGCACTCGGGATCGCGCGCGCGGTCGTCGGCGGCTATGATTGGGGCGGGCGTGCGGCCTGCGTGGTCGCGGCGCTCCATCCGGATCGCGTGGTCGGTCTCGTCTCCGGCAATTCCTACAACATCCAGAACATCGCCCGAGCCATGGAACCGGCCTCGCCGCCGGAGGAGGCGGCACTCTGGTATCAATATCTCTTCCACAACGAGCGCGGCCGCCGTGCGCTGGAGCGCAACCGCCGCGGCTTTGCCCGCCAGCTCTGGACGATGTGGTCGCCGAAATGGACGTTCGACGACGCGACGTTCGAGACCAGCGCCATATCCTTCGACAACCCTGATTTCGTCGATGTCGTGATCCACTCCTACCGCCACCGCTACGCGCTGGTGGCGGGCGATCCCGCCTATGCGGAAATCGAGGCAAGGCTCGCCGAACAGCCGCAGATCCGTGTCCCGACCATCGCAATCGACGGCGACAGCGACGGCGTCAATTCAGGCACCGCCCATCATGCGCGCAAGTTCGACGGATTTTTCGAGCGGCGCGTCTTCACCGGTACCGGTCATAATTTGCCGCAGGAACGGCCGGCCGAATGGGCGCAAGCCGTGATCGACGTCCGCAAGGCGGCTGCGTAGCCAGTCAACTCATCTTGAACAGCCAGTCCAACTCCTCATCCTGAGGGCCCGCGCAGCGGGCGTCTCGAAGGATGAAGGCCCCTATGTCGCAGCCGGGCCTGCATGGTTCGAGACGCGCTTCGCGCTCTCACCATGAGGGTAATAGACCAGGAGCGACGCCCGCGTTTCCGATTTTTCGTCCTTGCGGGAACCTTTTCCAATCGCAGCCGTCCAAGCTGTGGGGCCCCGTCAGGATGCGGGCTCGTGGGAGGGGAGAATTCCGATGAAGTCGCGCGTGCGCAAGCTGGAACGTGTCGCGGTGGCGCAGGCGCCGGTCGAACGGCCCGACCGGGCGGAGGTCGAGCAGGCGGTCCGGACCATGATCCGCTGGGCCGGTGAAGATCCCGCGCGCGACGGCCTGCGCGAGACGCCGGACCGGGTGGCACGGGCCTTCCAGGAGTACTTTTCCGGATACGCGCAGGATCCGACCGAGATCCTGCAAAAGACCTTCGAGGAGATCGAGGGCTATGACGAGATGATTGTCCTGCGCGGCGTCCGCTTCGAAAGCCATTGCGAGCACCACATGGCGCCGATCGTCGGCCGCGCCTGGGTCGCCTATATCCCGCAAGGGCGCGTCGTCGGCATTTCCAAGCTTGCGCGCGTGGTGGACGTCTACGCCAAACGCCTCCAGATCCAGGAGAAGATGACCGCGCAGATCGCCAACACCATCAACGACGTGCTCAAGCCCGAAGGCGTCGGCGTCATCATCAAGGCGACGCATCACTGCATGACCACGCGCGGCGCGCACAAGCCCGGTACCGATCTCGTCACCAGCCGCATGCTCGGTGTGTTCCGCGACAACGCGCTGACGCGCCAGGAACTGCTGGGGCTTGCCAATTCGGATTGACCTGTGCTCGGCGCCGACCCGCGGCATTCGATCTTGATTTACGTCAAGGTTGCGGCAGGCGAGGTCTGATCTGCTGGCTGTAGTCCCCGTCAGATGCGTGCTATCATGGCGTGTGCCCGGGGGCTCGCATGCAGGAGTGGCCCATGACAACTGCGTCAGATACGTCTCATCCGTCCAGTCTCGGCTCGGGTATCACTGCGCTCCACGCCAAATGGGGCTGGATCGTCGCGCTCGGCGTCGTCTACCTGATTGCCGGCTTCGTCGCGCTCGGCAGCATGGTGATGGCAACGGTGGCGAGCG
Source organism: Bradyrhizobium sp. (assembly GCF_016462955.1). Classification (GTDB taxonomy): domain Bacteria; phylum Pseudomonadota; class Alphaproteobacteria; order Rhizobiales; family Xanthobacteraceae; genus Bradyrhizobium. The sequence continues at coordinate 6,130 of NZ_JAEMSD010000233.1, forward strand.
TGATCGTCGTCGGCGCGATGATGATCGTCGCCGGCGTCACCGAGGTGATCGGCGCATTCCAGATGAAGAGCTGGGGAAAATTCCTGATCTGGGCCTTGCTCGGCGTGCTCTACATCGTCGCCGGCTTCCTCACCTTCGAGAACCCGCTGTTCGCCGCGGTTCTGCTCACGCTGTTCCTCGGCGCCTCGCTGCTGGCCTCCGGCGCGGTCAGGCTGTTTCTCGCCTTCAGCATGAAGCGCGAAAGCCCGTGGGTCTGGGTGGCGGTGTCGGCCGTCGTCACGCTGCTGCTCGGGCTGCTGATCCTGGTGCGCTGGCCGGTGAACAGCGTCTACATCCTCGGCCTGTTCCTCGGCATCGACCTGATCATGGCCGGTGCTGGATGGGTCAGCTTGGGCTTGGCCCTGAAGCGGCGGCACTAAAGCGTGCGCGGCGTGTGCCGGGCCATCAGCAACTCGACGCAAGACCATCGCGATGAACTCCGCTGATCTGACGCGCTGACAAGAAGCAGCGCGCCGTGCAGTCATTTTGCCGCGGCGACAATCATCGGGGAGAAACCATGAGAGCCGCCCTGGCCGCAGCGCTGGCTGCCGCCTGCCTGTCCATGCCTGCATTTGCGCAAAAATCCTACGGCCCCGGTGTCAGCGACACCGAGATCAAGATCGGCAACACCATGCCCTATAGCGGGCCGGCCTCGCCGCTCAGCATCACGGGGCGGGTCATCGCCGCTTATTTCGACGAGGTCAACGAAAAGGGCGGTGTCAATGGCCGCAAGCTCAATCTGATCTCGCTGGACGATGCCTTCTCGCCGCCCAAGACCATGGAGGCGGCTCGGCGCCTCGTCGAGAGCGAAGGCGTCGCCTTCATCTTCGCCACCATGGGCACCGCGCCAAGCTCGGCGATCGCGAAATATCTCAACAGCAACAAGGTGCCGCAGATCTTCCTGATCAGCTCGGCCTCGAAATGGAACGATCCCGCCAACATGCCGTGGTCGATCGCCTTGCCCTGGGCGCCGAACTACACCAGCGAAGCCGCGATCGACGTGGCCTACGCGCGCGCCAAGAACCCGAATGCGCGTTTTGCGGTGCTCTACCAGAACGACGACGCCGGCAAGGAATATCTGCGCGGCGTCAAGGAAGCGCTCGGCGCCGACGCCGACAAGGCGATCGCGATGGCCTCGAGCTTCGAGGTCGCCGATCCCACAGTGGACTCCCAGGTGCTGACGCTCGCCAACACCAAGGCCGACGTCTTCCTGATCTATTCGGTGACGCCGCGCGCCTGCGCGCAGGCGATCCGAAAAGCCCATGAGGTCGGCTGGCAGCCGACGCGCTTCATCGCATCCGGCTGTGCCAACAAGGCCACGGTGATGGTGCCGGCCGGGCTCGATGCCGGCAAGGGCGTGCTTTCACTCGGCTCGCTCAAGCCGTTCGTGGCCGAGCCGAAGAACGATCCGGCGATGTCGGCCTATATCGATTTCATGAAGCGGCGCCTGCCCAATGCCGACGTCAACAACGTCGCCGGCCTCTACGGCTACACCGTTGCCGAGGCACTCGTGGTGCTGCTGAAGCAGTGCAAGGACAATCTGACGCGCGAGAACATCATGGCGCAGGCGGCCAATTTGAAGAACGTGCCGCTGTCGCTCCTGATGCCCGGCATCACGCTGAACACCACGCCGCAGGATTTCCGCCCGATCAAGGACGGCTACATGCTCCAGTTCGACGGCAATGACTGGGTGATCGCGAGCGAGCTGTTGCGCGGGACGTGAGGGGATTGTGTCGCTATCGCCGTCGATGAGGGCGCGCATCCTTCGAGACGCCCGCTTCGCGGGCTCCTCAGGATGAGGGCGGAGTGCGCGGCGGCAGCTTCAATGGGGCAGGTTCAACAGGCGCGAACGCCGCTGAGCCTCACCCTGAGGAGACCGCGAAGCGGTCGTCTCGAAGGGCGAGGCGTGCGCTCCGTCGACCGCCACGTGCGATTTCCTTCGGCTCCAACAGGAGACCATCATGGACTTTCACCACTCCGCCCGTTCGCTGGAACTGCAGGATCGCGTTCGCCAGTTCATGCGCGTGCATGTCGAGCCGGTCGAGGAGCTCTATTACGAGCAGGTGAAGCCGGAAGCTTCACGCTACAAGACGCCGCCCGTGCTCCAGGACCTGAAGAAGCTCGCGCGCGAGCAGGGGCTCTGGAACCTGTTTCTATCAGGCGAGCACGGCCCCGGCCTCACAAACCTCGACTACGCGCCCGTGAAGGAGATCATGGGCCGCATCCTCTGGGCGCCCGAAGTGTTCAACTGCTCGGCACCCGACGTCGGCAACATGGAGGTGCTTAGCCATTACGGCACCAGGGCGCAGCAGGAACGCTGGCTGAAGCCGCTGCTGGAAGGGCGCATCCGCTCCGGCTTCTCGATGACGGAGCCGCAGGTCGCCTCCAGCGACGCCACCAACATCCAGTGCGCCATCACGCGCGACGGCGACGACTACGTCATCAACGGCCGCAAATGGTTCACGTCAGGGGCGATGAACGAGGATTGCGAGATCCTCATCGTGATGGGCAAGACCGCGCCCGATGATCCCGACCGTCACCGCCAGCAATCCATGATCCTGGTGCCCAAGGATACGCCCGGCGTGCGCATCGTCCGCGACATGCTCACTTACGGCTATGACGATGCGCCCGTCGGGCACCCCGAGATCGTCTACGAAAACGTCCGCGTGCCCGCCGAGAACATCCTGCTCGGCGAAGGCCGCGGCTTCGAGATCGCGCAAGGCCGGCTCGGGCCCGGCCGCATCCACCATTGCATGCGGCTGATCGGCTGCGCCCAGCGCGCGCTGGAATTGATGTGCCAGCGCGCGGTGTCGCGCACCGCCTTCGGCAAGCCGCTGGCCGAGCAGGGCTCGGTGCGCGAGGACATCGCGCACTCCTTCTGCGAGATCGCGCAGGCGCGCCTGCTCACGCTGCAGGCCGCCGACAAGATGGACCGCGAGGGCAACAAGGCCGCGCGCGACCTGATCGCCGCCGCCAAGATCGTGGTGCCCAGCATGGCCGCCCGCGTCATCGACCGCGCCATCCAGATCCACGGCGCCGCCGGCGTTTCGCAGGACACGTTTCTCGCGCGCGCCTATGTCTACGCCCGCTTCATCCGCATCGGCGACGGCCCGGACCAGGTGCATCTGGCCGCGGTCGGGAAGGAGCTGATCAAGCGGGGCGGAGTGATGGGCTCGTAGCATTCGTTGTGGTCCAGCGCGCCGTGAGATTGGGATCAATCGTGACCGCGGTTCAAGCATGAGCATGAAGCGGGAGAGGTGAACAACCCACCGCGCAATCGATTCAACGTAAAGCCGTTCCGCTTTAGACGAACAGAATCCGCTCCGTCTTTACGATCCGATCGTCGTCCTCGATATCGATGATCCCCAGCGAGATGAGCCCATCGAGTCCCTTCTCGAATTCGGCTGAAGTCAGCCCGCTTCGCGACAGCATCGTGCTTTTCGACACCGCGGCAGCTGGATCGGACCACAGAATGAGCACGAGAGAAGCCTCGCGCTCGCCAAGTTCAACGACTGCGTTTTCGACGAGCGACTTCAACGCCCTGAGCAGCCCCACCGCGATCCCGAGCTTGCTTGTGCTTGCCAATCCGCCGGCGATGCTCAGGCCTGCATCGAAGAGCAGCTTGTGCCAGTTCAGAACCCAGTTCCGCAGCCTCGCACTGAGGACCTTCTTGGTGCCGCGCTCTTTTCCTGCGGTGACAACGATGCGCTCGAACGCCAGCTTGGCAGCTGGTGCGTCCGGCTCGTCCGCGTGACCGAGGATGAGGCTTCGGACGTCGTCCGCGGCGCCCTCGCGGCTCAGTTCAGCATCGAGCTGGGAGGCGCTTTCGATGGCTGAGTCACTCATCTCTGGCTCCGTGTTGGTCGAGAGGCGGCAGCAACTCGGTGAACTCGAACTGGAGGCGAACGGTCGGAAATCCAGGCATGTCGAAATGGGCGCTCAATTCGGAAACCGCCGGCTCCTCCAACGACCACACTTCGGGTGGGAAAAGCGGAAAAGAAACCCAATTCTCCAACGCTTCTCGAGCGGCAGGGCCGAGCACGCCACCCAGGCAAGCGAGTCGCAGTTCATCCGTGCAGACTT
>NZ_JAEMSD010000706.1 GCF_016462955.1 Bradyrhizobium sp.
ATCTATTTCGGCATACTCGGCGCCGACCCGGGGCGCCATGATCTCAGGCTTCTCACCCGAGGCGGCGAATCCGGCTTGCAACATCGACGCGCGTTCAGCGGATAGGCGCATCGCGCGCCTTTTCTCGAGCAAGCTACGATCGGCAAAGACGATGTTGGCAAATCTCGCCAAGCCTGCCTCGCGCATCTTCTTGCCGCCAGAGGCGGTGATAAAGACGAGAACGATATTGCGGTTTCATGCCCTCGATGCGCAAATCCGACAAACACAACCGCGAGCATTTCTGAGCGTCTGCTGTTGGAATGCAGGCGGCCTTCGTGAATTGGATCATGATGGCGATTTCTGATGTCACGCGATCAGCGATGGACTTTGCCGCGCGCTGGTCGCAAGCCGCTTTCGCTCCGGACGACGCGCATAGGCACAGCAATATCGCCGTTAGGATTAACTTCCATTTCAGAATCTGCATTCGCTCCCCCCTCATGCGATCTCTAGCGGACGGCTCTTTTGCGATAATCTTCGATCATGGCGCTGGTGATATCGTGCGGATAGCAAAGGGGAGCCGCGCCGCCTGGTCGCGCGTAGGCGCTTCGTCCGCCACAAGCTCTGCCGTTTCGCATCGTATCATCAGGACAGGCGCAAGGTCGGCCCGTTGCATGATATTGGTCGCGGCTTGCCTTGACGAGCAGGGCGGCAATGGCTGCGGCCGTCAGTACAGCTTCGACCTTGCGCTCGGAATTGGGCTGGGGCGTTGGATTTGCGGCGTTCGATCTGGGCGGCGCGGACGGCGATGGCGCCACGGAAGTTGACGACGCCGATGCTGGGCTCGGAGGCGCCGGCGTTGCGGTTGGGCTTGCGACTAACGGCCAAGGCTTCGATGCGACCGGCGCGTCGGTGGCCGCCGGTGCTTGCACCGTCACATTGGACGGTCGCCCTGGTCCGGCATCCTGCCGTCCCAGCGCATAGGCTCCGAGGGCCGTCAGCCCCATAAGGAGGGCTACAGTACCTCCTCGCATAGCTGCACCATTTTCCTACGGCGTTATCGCCATCACTGTTAGGCTCCTGCCGGACCTTGCGCGATATCGATCACGTGTCGATCGGCGCCGACCGTGATGACGATGGTGTAGGTCTTTTGACCTCCGCCCTCACTGGTAACGGGGGGCGCCAGATGCAACTGGCCGCCATACCATTCGCCCGGCATGAGCGTATTGTCCTTGATGACAGACTGCTCGAGGACGGCCATGTTGCGCTGCCCTGTCTCCACGGTGGCCGCGATCATGGCGTCATTCTGCGCGGCCGCATTACCTTGGGCGATCGCCGCCGCCGTCGGGCTGTAGAAGGTCCCCGTGCGGCCGCCCGCGGTCGTGTAGTGGCCATAACCGGCTTGGGAAGCGCTGTAGGCATTTCCCGCGGCGGCGAGTCCCGTGAAGATCGCGGCGGCGACCTGTCGATTCTTCTCCTCCTGAACAAGCATCTCATAGGTCACGACCTGCATGCCGTAGTCGGAGCCGGCGACATGCTGTGTCGCTTCGACTTGTGCAACGCGAAAATCGATCGGGCCCTTGCCGAGATTATTGATCGCGACGACGAAGACGGGCCGTCCGTTGGCACGGACCTGCCGCGAAGCCGGACGCACAAGGACGAGCGAGCTCTTCTGATGCGAGACCAAAGCCGGCTGCCCGTCGCGCATCAGCGCCTGTTGTTGTGGATTGGACGGCCGAAACTGAACCGTCTCGGCATTGGTTACGCAGCCGCCCAACGCGGCGCATAGCGCCACGACCCCCCATTTACGCATGATAGACTCCTCAGGCCCGCGGAGACTCAAGCGCAACCATAGGGAGAGATCAACAAAGGGAGAGAATTTACATCCCTAGACCTTAGTCGTGTGCACACGAATGAGTTCCGTGTTGGGATCCGGGCGGCATCGAGCAAGACTGCCGTCGTGCGATGAGCATTTATTTTGGGAGAATGGATTTGAAGACGGCTATTGTTCTTGCGATTGCGCTGCTCACGTCGACTGATTTTGCCGCAGCGCGAGGTGGTAGCCATTTTGGCGGCCGCGTGTCGTATGGTGGAGGCCATCATACCTCCAGCCACGGCGGGACTTACATCGGCGGCTCGGGCTCATCTCATAAAGGCGGCTCCTACCGAAATCCAAGCACTGGAAACCTGTACGGCACGCATAGGTAGGCGCGTCCACTGTTCAATAGGAGGCTGAGCTGAAGCCCGCAAGCTCTGGGCTCGCTGGGTGGCGGGCGTACCCCAAAAAATTCTCTCAACAAGTTGCTACGTGCGTGCTCGACTGAGATCCCCTCCTCCGACCTCAGGCATTGCTCAAGACTTGCGCGAGCTGCGCGACAAGCTTCGCCCTGTGCTCGGCAGGGAGCTTGTCTAGATTGATCTGCTTCCAGCGCACCGCCGGCAGGTTAGCCCCGCCAGAGACGCCCAGCAGTCTCCAATCGGGGTCACCGCGCTTGAACCCTATGAGGAAATCCCTGTGAGCTTGCGGCATTTTTCTCGCGATCTCGGCGATCAGCGTTTCCCGGGCTTCGAGCAACTCGTCCAGGGTTACTTCATCGGCGGTCATGCCCTCAAAGCCGTGCGTGAATTCGTGCTGGATGTCTTTGCGGCGAGGAACAATAACCTCGGAAATCGGCCTGTCATGGCTGATGAGGTAGACGATAAACGCCTTGCGGAGATCGTCCGTGATGCCTTCGTTGGCCAGCAGATCGCGGACATCAAAGAGGTCGCGCGGATGCTGCCGGTCGAGCGCCGCGACGAGCTTGCCGGCGTATAGATCGGCGA
>NZ_JAEMSD010000707.1:0-678 GCF_016462955.1 Bradyrhizobium sp.
AGCCGAAATCGTTGCGGAAGAAGGCGAGCAGCAGCGCATAGGTCATCGCCTGCGTGATGATCGACAGGTACACGCCGGTGACGCGGGAGCGGAACGCGAGCCAACCGAAGCAGAACGCAAGCAGGCCCGGCACCACCAGCACCATCAGCGCGGCGAACCAGAACATGTCGAAGCCGTACCAGTACCAGGGCAGCTTCTCCCAGTTCAGGAACACCATGAAATCCGGCAGGATCGGATTGCCGTAGACGCCGCGCGTGCCGATCTGCCGCATCAGGTACATGCCCATGGCGTAGCCGCCGAGCGCAAAGAAAGCGCCGTGGCCGAGCGAGAGGATGCCGCAATAGCCCCAGATCAGGTCGATCGACAGTGCCAGGATGGCGTAGCAGACATACTTGCCCCACAGCGCGACGAGGTAGGTCGGCACCTGCAGGAACGAGCCCGCGGGTAGCAGCAGGTTGGAGAGCGGAATGAGGATGCCGCAGGCCGCGACGACGGCAAGGAAGATCGTCGCGCCGCGGTCCAGCGATCGCGTCAGCATGTGAGGGGTCATGCTTCCACCGCACGGCCCTTGAGCGCGAACAGGCCGCGCGGCCGCTTTTGAATGAACAGGATGATGAGGACCAGGATGGCGATCTTACCGAGCACCGCGCCCGCGACCGGCTCCAGGAACTTGTTGGC
>NZ_JAEMSD010000707.1:688-1933 GCF_016462955.1 Bradyrhizobium sp.
AGTCCGCCATTTCGAGAAGGCGCGCGAGGATCATTGCCCGACACTCATTGCTCGACGGCCCGGCCTTTCAAGGCGAACAGACCGCGCGGGCGCTTCTGGATGAACAGGATCAGCAGAATGAGGATCAGGATCTTGCCGAGCACGGCACCTACGAACGGCTCGAGCACTTTGTTCGCGATGCCGAGCGTGAAGGCGGCGACCAGCGTGCCCCACAGATTGCCGACCCCGCCGAACACCACGACCATGAAGCTGTCGATGATGTAGCTCTGGCCGAGATTGGGGCTGACATTGTCGATCTGCGACAGCGCCACGCCGGCAATGCCGGCAATGCCCGAGCCGAGACCGAAGGTCAACGCGTCGACGCGCGAGGTCGCGATGCCCATCGAAGCCGCCATGCGGCGGTTCTGCGTCACCGCACGCATCTCGAGGCCGAGCGCGGTGTAGCGCAGCATCGCGAGCAGGATCGCGAACACCGCGAGCGTGAAGACGAGGATCCAGAGCCGGTTATAGGTGATGGTGATCTGGCCGAGCTCGAACGCGCCGCTCATCCAGGAGGGATTGCCGACCTCGCGGTTGGTCGGGCCGAACATGGTGCGCACCGCCTGCTGCAGCACCAGCGACAGACCCCAGGTCGCCAGCAACGTCTCCAGCGGCCGGCCGTAGAGGAAGCGGATGATGCTGCGCTCGATCAAGACGCCGATGGCCCCGGCGACGAGGAAGGCGAGCGGCACGGCGATCAGCAGTGAATAGTCGAACAGGCCGGGATAGCTGGTGCGGATCACCTCCTGCACCACGAAGGTGGTGTAGGCCCCGATCATCACCATCTCGCCATGCGCCATGTTGATGACGCCCATCACGCCGAAGGTGATGGCAAGCCCGATCGCGGCGAGCAGCAGCACCGAGCCGAGCGAAAGGCCGTACCAGGCGTTCTGCACCATGGACCAGACCGCGAGCGTGGACTGAATCGAGCCGATCGCGCTGGCGGCCGCTTTGGTCACCGAGGCCGGCTGGTCGCCCATGCCGGTGAGCAGCGCCAACGCTTCCTGGTCGCCCCGCGCCTTGAGGGTGGCGACGGCCTCGAGCTTCTCGACCTCCGTGGCGTCGGGTTTGAACAGCAGGATCGCGGCGCGGGCATCGCCGAGCGCCGCCTTGACGGATTTGTTGGTGTCCTTGGCGAGCGCAGCGTCGACCGCATCGAGCGCGGTCTCCTCATGCGACTTGAAGACGGATTGCGCGGCCTGAAGG
>NZ_JAEMSD010000707.1:1943-2796 GCF_016462955.1 Bradyrhizobium sp.
GGCATCGACGCTGCGACGAAGACGGTTGTTGAGACGGACCGCGCTCGCACTGTCGGGAACGGTGGCGACGGCCTCCCCGGTCGCAGCGTCTATCGACTTGCCGTCGGCGCCGGTCACGTAGACCTTCTTGCTGTCCGGATCGGCCATGAGGCGGCCGTCCTGGAGCGCGCTGATGATGGGGAAAGCCAGCTTGTTGCCGCTGCCCGCGATCACACCGATCGCCTCTTCCGTGTCGGAAAAATCGTCATTGGCGAACTTGGCGACCGCATCCTCGAACGGCCCGGCGAAGGCCGGCAGCGCGAACGCGATCAAAAACAACGAGAGTGCGAGCGAACAGAAACGGGCTGACAAATGGGCTGGCACTGTGAATGACCCCGGCAGAAATGAGTGGAGAAGGCGGCGGGATCGCCGCCCTCTCCGGTCTTGCAATGGCGATCAGATCGGGATCAGGAGCCCGAGCCGAGGCACTTGTTGGTCTTGGTGTTGAAGTTGCCGCACTTCTTGCCGACCCAGTCGCCGATCAGGTCCTTGGAGCCGTCGAGCTCCTTCGACCAGGCATCGCCGGGGACGAGGCTCGGGGTCTTCCAGACCACGTCGAACTGGCCGTTGGCCTTGATCTCGCCGATGAACACCGGCTTGGTGATGTGGTGGTTCGGGAGCATCTTGGAGGTGCCGCCGGTCAGGTTCTTGGCTTCGATGCCCGGGAGAGCGTCGATCACCTTGTCCGGATCGGTCGACTTCACCTTCTCGACCGCCTTGACCCACATGTCGAAGCCGATCACGTGCGCTTCCATCGGGTCGTTGGTCACGCGCTTCGGATTCTTGGTGTAGGCCTGCCACGCCTTGATGAACT
>NZ_JAEMSD010000708.1 GCF_016462955.1 Bradyrhizobium sp.
CGATAGACCACGGCCCTGTTCCACTCGCGCATTGCCTCGAAATTCGGCGTGCCTTCGCCGTAGGGCTGGCCCATCTTGAAGCCACTGGTGTGGAGCAAATTCGCGGTCGAGGCCAGCACGTCTGGGATGCTGTGGCGGAGGTCGACATGGCCGTCGCCGTCGAAATCGACGCCGTACTTGATGTAGGACGACGGCAGGAACTGGGTCTGGCCGATCTCGCCGGCATAGGCGCCGATCATGTCGCGCAGCTGCAGGTCGCCGCGCTGCACGATCTTGAGCGCGGCGAGCAGCTCGCCCTGGAACAGATCGGTGCGGCGACAGTCATGCGCAAGCGTTGCCAGCGTGCGGACCACCGGCAGCTTGCCGGTGTCGCCCTTGCCGAAATCGCTCTCCAGCCCCCAAATCGCGACGAGGATGTAACGCGGCACGCCGAACTTCTGCTCGACGCGCGAGAGCAGCGCGGCATGACGCTGGAGCATCGCGCGGCCGGCATTGATGCGGCCGGGGCCGACGCGGGTCGAGACGTATTGCTCGAAGGTCTTGTTGAAAGTGTAGCGCTGGCGCCGGTCGAAGGCGAGCACCGCAGGGTCGGGAGTGACGCCGCCGAGCGCGGCGCTGGTCACGCTGGCCGAGACGCCGGCCGCCTGCGCCTCCTGCGTCATGCTGGCGATGAAGCTGTTGAAGTCGCCGCCGCAGCGCGCGGCCTGCGCCGATCCGCCGGCCAGAGAGACGACGAAGGCGGCGGCGAGCAGCAGTCTCAGCATGTGGAGCAATCCCCGAAAATCCCTGGCGCGAAGCAGCGCGATCATGCCCGGGAAAGCAGCGAGCGTCAAAGCGCAAGGCTTGAATCAGGAGAGAGCTTGATCCGCATCAAACTGTCTCCCGCGCCTGCTTTCTAGATTGGGACGCCAACAGGCGAGCCGCCGAGGAGATGCGTCCATGACCGGAATTACCCTGACCGCCGAGCAGATCCGCAATGCTCCTGCAGCGGTGCGGCAATGGATCGAGCAGGAGGTGATCCATTCGCTCGGCCTCAGCCCCCGCGCGCCCGCGACGATCCCGCCGCAGGCCGCCCACCTCGTCGCCTGCAGCGTGGAGGACGTCGCCGGCGTGCTGGAACATATCAGGGGCGTGCTTCCGGCCGTGAACGTGCTGCTCGAGCTCGGCCGCCCCGGCATCAGCATCGGCCGGCCCGCGGTGATGACCTTCCGCCTGATGGACATCCTGCATCACACCCGCCTGCCCGATATCGGCGGGGTGCTCACGTGCCTCGAGATGGTCAACCAGGCGCTGGTCGAGGTGAAGAAGGATCCGTCCGTGCGGTTCTGCGGCTTCGACAATGAAGGCCACTGCCTGATCGCACCGCAGACGCAAGCGAGCATCGCGACGCTATGGCAGACCATGATGGAGCGGCAGCAGGCGGCGCGCGTGGCGGACAGCCGGGCGGCGCCGGCGGCGTGAGATGGCTGGATTCGCCAAGCCTCCCTCGTCATTCCGGGGCGCGCAACGCGCGAGCCCGGAATCCATTCCTCCACCGTCTCCGCCGCCCGATGGATTCCGGGCTCGCGACTTCGTCGCGCCCCGGAATGACGGATGAGAGAGTTGGGCGCCATGATATCGTTGCTTGCGCACCTCCGCGCGATCGGCGACTCCATTGAGCCCGCATGAGACGATCAGCCATGTCCAGCCATCAGCCGACTCAGCCTCGTCCCTCCCTGCTCCGCATCCCCCTGTTCCGCCTGCTCGCCATCAACGTCGCGATCGGCGCCTGCGCCGCGGCGATCCTCGTCGGCGGGTTGCTCTGGCTCAACCCCGGCCGTCTGCGCGAGCTGATCTTCGCCGACAGTTCTCCCGGCATCGCGCTCGCGGTGCTGCTCGGCTCCGATGGGCAGCGCGATCATGGCGCAGGGGCGCAAGGAGGATAGCGGCAAAGACGGCGACAGGGACGGCGGACACGGATCGCCGCTGGCATTGCAGGAAGTGCCGCAACGCCCCCGCGCGCAGTGACGTGTTCACCGCGACGGGCAGAGCCAGCCGCCGCACACACCGGATCACATCATCTGCACGCAGGCGGGAAGACGTGCAGCCCGGCGCAACCTCCAGCACAACGCGCACCGCATTCTGCATCGCGCGGTTCGCGAAGATGAACAAAGTGGTTCGACTATCCAAATAATTGCTTCGATGCGTGTAGGCACCGCCTCTCGCAACCAGCGCACATCTGATCCGCTTGCTGCGACACCAGCGCCCTCACGATTTGCCTTGCCATCGCAAGACGCCTTCTATAGCCTTCTATTCTAGGTTGTCGCCCCGCCAGCCCCGGGCGACGCTGAAGACCAAAATAAACGGCGGGCTCCGGCCCGCCGTTTATTGCAGGGCATGTCGTGAAGGGCATGTATTTATGGGCATGGCGACGAGCCGAAAGCCATAAGCCCGAAAGTCATTTGACTGCGGCGTCCTGATCGTGGACAAGCCGCCATGGCCAAAAAACCCGGAACCAAGCCGAAAGGCGAATTCGCCTTCTTCAACGTCGTCTACGAAGACGATTCCCAACGCTCCAACCGCCGCGTGCCCGCCGAGCTCCTCGGCGGCCTCGACGGCGATGAACCCGCGCGCGCCTTCATCAGGGAACAGGACCGCGAGATCGCCGAGAAGAGCGGTCGCCCGCCGCTGGAGATCAAGCGGATCGAACGGGTGGGGGTGAAGAAGAAGTAGTTTGCCTCGGCTTGACGAGATTGGGCTGAGCTGGTGCGGCATCGGGAGTTCACGTCTCCCTTGGGAGAGGTCGGATTGCTCT
>NZ_JAEMSD010000234.1:0-5809 GCF_016462955.1 Bradyrhizobium sp.
CCAAAGCCGAGCCGCTCGGCGCTGCCGGCGAAGGCTGGAGCATCCTCACCCAGGTGCTCGACCGCGCCGCGGTGCTCTGCGCCTTCGAGCAGGTCGGCGGCGCCGATCGTGCGCTGGAGATGGGCCGCGACTACGCGCTCGACCGCATCGCCTTCGGCCGCCAGATCGGCTCGTTCCAGGCGGTCAAGCACATGCTGGCGGACATGTACGTCTCGGCGACGCTGGCGCGCTCCAACAGCTATTACGGCGCCTGGGCGCTCTCGACCAATGCGGCCGAGCTGCCGGAAGCCGCCGCCGCCGCGCGCATCAGCGCGACGCAGGCGTTCCAGCACTGCGCCAAGAACAACATCCAGGTCCACGGCGGCATGGGCTTCACCTGGGAGTTCGACTGCCACATGTACTACCGCCGTGCCAACGCGATGGCGCTGGGGCTCGGCAGCCTGACTTATTGGGAAGACCAGTTGATCGACCGGATGCGGAAGAAGAACGCCGCGTAAATTCCTGTCGTCATTCCGGGGCGCGCGGAGCGCGAACCCGGAATCTCGAGATGAGACGATAACCTCTGGATTCCGGGTTCGATGCTTCGCATCGCCCCGGAATGACGGAAGAGAGATGAAACCATGAACTTCGACGACACCCCGCAGGAAGCCGAATTCCGCGCCACCGCGCGCGCCTGGATCGATGCGAATGCGCCCAAGCAATATGAGGAGGAACTGCGCAAATCCTCGCTCGGCCGCACCGTGCTCAAGAACGCCGACATCCTGCAGGTCGCAAAGGCCTGGCAGAAGAAGAAGGCCGACGCCGGCTGGGCCTGCCTGCACTGGCCTAGGGAATATGGCGGCCGCGGCGCCTCGCCGATCGAGCGGGTGATCTGGCAGCAGGAGGAAGGGCCGTTCGGCCAGCTCTCCCGCATGTTCATCATCGGCCACGGCATGTGTGGGCCGACCATGATGGCGTTCGCGCGCGAGGAGCATAAGCGCACATATCTGCCGCCGCTCGCCTCCGGCGAGAAGGTCTGGTGCCAGCTGTTCTCCGAGCCCGCCGGCGGCTCTGATGTGGCCGGTCTGCGCACCCGCGCCGAGAAGGATGGCGACGAGTGGGTGATCAACGGCCAGAAGATCTGGACCTCGGGCGCGCATTATTCCGACTACGGCATTCTGCTCACCCGCACCGATCCGACCGTGCCCAAGCACAAGGGCCTCACCATGTTCTTCCTGGACATGAAGAGTCCCGGCGTCGAGGTGCGGCCGATCAAGCAGGCGAGCGGCGCCTCCGACTTCAACGAGGTCTATTTCACCAACGTCCGCATCCCCGACCATCAGCGCCTCGGCGAGGTCGGTGACGGCTGGAACGTCTCGCTGACCACGCTGATGAACGAGCGCAGCGCCATCGGCGCGGCCGTCTCGACCGGCTTCCCGGAATTGCTCGAGTACTGCTCCAGCCTGATGCTCGACGACGGCCCCGCGATCGAGGATCGCGCGGTGCGCTCGAAGCTAGCAAACTGGGCGGTGAAGGCGAGCGGGCTGAAATACACCAGCATGCGTGCGATCTCGGCGCTGTCCAAGGGCGAGCGGCCGGGGCCGGAAAACTCCATCGGCAAGCTGGTTGCGGGCTCGATGATCCAGGACGTTGCGACCTACGCGCTGGACTTGCAGGGTGCGAGCGGTGTCGTCAGCGGCGAGGATGGCGAGCTCGCCGGACGTTTCCAGGCCATGCTGCTCCGCGCGCCCGGAACGCGCGTCGAAGGCGGCACCGACGAGATCATGCGCAACATCATCGCCGAGCGGGTGCTGGGCCTGCCGGGCGACATCCGCGTCGACAAGGACGTGCCGTTCAACAAGATCCCGACCAAGGGAAGGAACTAGCCGTCGTTCCGGGGCGGCTCGAAGAGCAGAACCCGGAATCTCGAGATGTGTAGGTAACCTCTGGCACCGGGTTCGCGCGTTGCGCGCCCCGGAATGACAAAAAGGAAGCGCCATGAATTTCGACGACACGCCGCAGGAAGCCGCATTTCGCGAGACCGCGCGCAAATGGATCGAGGCAAACGCGCCGCAGGAGCTCCACGCCGAGCTTTCGAAATCCTCGCTCGGCCGCATCCGCCTCGCCAATCGCGACATCGTCGATGTCGGCAAGGCCTGGCAGAAGAAGAAGTTCGAGGGCAATTGGGCCTGCCTGCACTGGCCGAAGGAGTATGGCGGCCGCGGCGCGACGCCGATCGAGAAGGTGATCTGGCAGCAGGAGGAGGGCGTCTACGGCAAGCTGACGCAGCCGTTCCAGATCGGCGAAGGCATGTGCGGCCCGACCGTGATGGCGTTCGGCAGCGAGGAGGCCAAGCGCCGCTATCTGCCCAAGCTCGCCTCGGGTGAGGAGATATGGTGCCAGCTGTTCTCCGAGCCGTCCGCCGGCTCCGATGTTGCCGGTTTGCGCACGCGCGCGGAGAAGAAGGGCGACAATTGGGTCGTCAACGGCCAGAAGATCTGGACCTCGGGTGCGCATTATTCCGACTACGGCCTCTTGATCGCGCGCACCGATCCCAACGTGCCCAAGCACAAGGGCCTCACCATGTTCTTCCTGGACATGAAGAGCCCGGGCGTCGAGGTGCGGCCGATCAAGCAGGCCAACGGCATGCAGGAGTTCAACGAGGTCTATTTCACTGACGTCGTGATCCCCGATAGTCAGCGTCTCGGTGCCATCGGCGAGGGCTGGAGCGTGTCGCTGACGACGCTGATGAACGAGCGCATGTCGATCGGCGCGCGGCTTGCGACCGGCGTCCCTGAGATGTTCGAGTTCTGCTCCAATTTGATGCTGGAGGATGGCCTCGCCATCGAGGATCCCGCCGTGCGCTCGAAGCTCGCGAGCTGGGCGGCGAAGTCGAATGGGCTGAAATTCACCAGCTACCGCACCATCTCGGCGCTGTCGAAGGGCGAGCGGCCAGGCCCGGAGAATTCGATCGGCAAGCTGGTCTCGGGCATGATGCTGCAGGACATCGCGACTTACGCCCTGGACCTGCAGGGCGCGGCGGGCGTGCTCACCGGCAACGACGAGGAGACGGTGCAGGGCCAGTTCCAGCAGATGTTGCTGTCCTCGCCCTCGATGCGCATCGCCGGCGGCACCGACGAGATCATGCGCAACATCATCGCCGAGCGCGTGCTGGGCCTGCCCGGCGACATTCGCGTCGACAAGGACGTGCCGTATAACAAGATCCCGACCAAGGGGCGGTGATGGCATAGTAGGGTGGGTTAGCGCAGCGGATGCGCGAAGCGCGATCCGCTCGGCGTAACCTACCAGATCGGTCAATGCGGAAGCAAAGAGGTGGGTTACGCCTTCGGCTAACCCACCCTACGAAGAGTGAGCTGATCCATGGACGCACCCGTCAAACAAGCCGATCGCATCGGCGTGCTCGAAGAGCTCCTCAACGAGCGCTACTCGGTCCGCGCCTTCCTCCCCAAGGACGTCGACCGCGCCATCATCGAGCATGTGCTGGCCACCGCCCAGCGCACGGCGTCCTGGTGCAACAGCCAGCCCTGGCAGGTCGTCATCGCCAGCGGCGAGGCCAAGGAGCGCTTTCGCAAGGCGATCTACGCTGAGGCCTCGAAGGGCCTCGGCGATGATTACGACTTCACACCGCCGCGCGAATATATCGGCGTCTACCTCGATCGCCGCCGCGAGAGCGGCTTTCAGCTCTACAATACGCTCGGCATCGCCCGCGGCGACAAGATGGCCTACGCCAGGCAGGCGCTGGAAAACTACAATTTCTTCGGCGCGCCGCACGTCGCCATCATCCACACCAACGAGCCGCTCGGCATTTACGGCGCCATCGATTGCGGCGCCTATGTCTCGAACTTCATGCTGGCTGCACAGGCGCTCGGACTAGGGACGATCCCGCAGGCAGCGCTGGCGCGCCACTCCGGGCTGATCCGCAGCCACTTCAACCTGCCCGAGGACCGCCGCGTCGTCTGCGGCATCTCGTTCGGCTATGCCGACCATGCCCACAAGGTCAACAGCTACCGCACCTCGCGGGCGAGCGTGGCGGAAACCGTGACCTTCGTGGACGAGTGACCGGCCTCGCCGGTTGGTGCTCGAACGCATGAAAAGGCGGCCGTGGAAACGGCCGCCTCCATCTTTTCCCGATACGATCGAGGCCGGCTGTCAGCCGCCGCTACCGCCGATCACAGCCCGCACCGTCTCGTCGGGCCCGAAATCCTCCGCGCCGTCGACATAGAGCAGCGCGGCGAGCTTAGAGCGGGCGCGGTTCACGCGGCTCTTGATCGTGCCGACTGCACAGCCGCAGATCGAAGCCGCGTCCTCATAGGAGAAACCGGAGGCGCCGACCAGGATCAACGCTTCACGCTGATCCTGCGGAAGCTTTTCGAGAGCGGTGCGAAACTCCTCGAACTCGAGATGGGCGTTCTGCGACGGCTGAGTCTTCAGCGTCTTGGCATAGTTGCCTTCGGCATCCTCGACCTCGCGCCGCCGCTTGCGATAGTCGGAGCGGAAAAGGTTGCGCAGGATCGTGAACAGCCACGCCGGCAGGTTGGAGCCGGGCTGGAACGAGTCGATGTTGGCGAGGGCGCGCAGCAGCGTCTCCTGCACCAGATCGTCGGCGCGATCCGCATTGCCGCTGAGCGAGATGGCAAACGCGCGCAGGCTCGGCACGGCCGCCAGGATGTCGTTACGCAGGGAGTCCGTGAGAGGCATTAATCCCTCCCGTTGTTGTTGTCGTTAGATCCCGCGTCATTTTCCACTTGAGGCGCCGCTCCCTGGGCATCAAGCTTCTTGATCAGTTCCGCGAACCGATCCGGAACCCCCTGCCGCACCACATCGTCGTACATCGCGCGCAGTTGGTGCCCGATCCGGGATTGAATCTCCGGAGTGAGCCCTCCCTTGCCGGGGGTCGTGCTTCTGCTGACTTGAGACTTGAGATCTTTCATGACCTGTTCCACGTTTCCCCGAGTTAAGTGACTGTAAAATCGAGAAATTTTCTCAACCGGGAGCCGTTCCCTGGATAGGCTCAATTCCAGCTGCGCTAAAAAGTTCCCAGTTCGCCGGAACTTTTCTAGGCTCGGGGCGTAATCAGTGCAGCAGGGGAACCCCGGGCCCCCCGCGTGACCTCAGCTAAGGTTGGCCCGAAGACGAATGGAGTGGGGATGTCCCGTTCACAGCTTGTTGCTGAACACTTGCCGTTGTTGCGCCGGTACGCGCGCGCCCTGACGGGCAGCCAGTCCTCCGGTGACGCCTATGTCGCCGCCATGCTGGAGGCTATGCTGGGAGACCCGTCGGTGCTCGACGAGAGCCATGGGCCCAGGGCCGGCCTTTTCCGGCTGTTTACCCAGATTTGGAATTCGGTCTCTGTCAACGACGATGCCGAGGTGGCGACCCTGCCGATGCCACCCGAGCGGAGGCTGTCTAACATTACCCCGCTGCCGCGCCAGGCCTTCCTGCTGCTTTCGCTCGAGGGCTTTTCGGAAGAGGAAGTCGCCTTCGTTCTCGGCACCGACGTCGCGGAGACGCGCCGCCTTGCGGACGCTGCCGGCCGCGAGATGGCCGCCGAGATCGCGACCGACGTGCTGATCATCGAGGACGAGACCTTCATCGCCATGGACCTCGAGAGCCTGGTGAAGAATCTCGGCCACAATGTCGTCGGCGTGGCGCGCACCCATGCCGATGCGGTGGCGCTGGCCAAGAACAAGCGGCCGGGCCTGATCCTCGCCGACATCCAGCTCGCCGACGGCTCGTCGGGCCTCGACGCCGTCAACGAGTTGCTGCGCACCTTCGAGGTGCCGGTGGTGTTCATCACCGCCTACCCCGA
>NZ_JAEMSD010000234.1:5819-10195 GCF_016462955.1 Bradyrhizobium sp.
GGTGTCGGCGGTGGCGAGTCAGGCCCTGTTCTTCCAGCGCAACTCACGCAACCGCGCGCCGAAGGCGCCCGCGGCGTAGGACTTCTGCGCCTGACACTCAGCTGACGATCCAATCCGGCGTGCTGCAAGGCACGCCGGATTTTTCGTGCCGCCTGCTGCGCTTGACGGCTGCCGACTTAGCCGCTCAAAACCTCGTGCATTGATGCCAGTCGGAGATGTGTCCATGGACCAGCAACTGCTCGATCGCCTCGCCATCCGCGACCTCGTCGAGAACTGGGCGGTGTGGCGCGATGCCGGTGACTGGGAGCGCTTCGCCACGGTGTGGCACGAGGAGGGCTGGATGTCCGCGACTTGGTTTCAGGGACCGGCGCGGGATTTCATGCGCGTTAGCCAGGAGGGGTTTGCCAAGGGCGTACGTGTCCTGCATTTCCTCGGCGGCACCAGCATCGACCTCTCCGGCGCACGCGCGATCGCGCAGACCAAGATGACGATCTCGCAGCGGGCTCTCGTGCATGACGTGCTCTGCGACGTCGTCTGCACCGGACGCTTCTACGATTTCCTGGAAAAGCGCGAGGATCAATTAGGAATTGGCAAATGGGGCATCGTCCGCCGCCAGCCGATCTACGAGAAGGACCGGATCGATCCGGTCGATCCCGCCGCGACGCTGCGCCTCGATCAGCAGGCGCTCGCCGCTCTCCCGGAAGGCTATCGCCACCTCGCCTACATGCAGGAGCTGATCGGCTACAAGGTCAAGCGCGACATGCCCGGTCTCATCGGCGCCGAGGTCGAGAAGCTCTATGACGAGGGGCGGGATTGGCTCGCCGGGGCGGCGAAGTAGGCTCCAGACAAAAGTAAGGCGCGACTGGCATCACCACAGTCGCGCCCTACGTCGCCGGCTTATGGGGCAGGGGGGAATAGCCGGCTGTTGAGACGACTCCTGGCTGCCCAAGTCGTTCCCGCGCTTTGTAAAATATTTCGCCGATCACAGCCCTTATCGCACACGGTTAAGTGATCGTAATGGTCAAGAACTCCCGCTCCTCCGCCCGCGTTGTTCCCGTGATCGCCATGGGGCGAGGGATCGGCGGCCATGTCACAGATTCAAAAGGTAGTTTTAGGCGCCATTGCGATTGCCGCGACCTTGGGCGCGGTTCAATTGGCCTCCGGTCATGACTTGGCCGACCGCTGGCAGGCGGTCGCCGACATCCCCAGCTCGAACGTCGCCCCGGGCCAGAAGGTCAATCGCCTCGCGAAGGCTGATCGGCTCGCCGAGATCAAGCCGGCAGCGGTTCCCACCCGAACGGTATCGATGAGGCTGAATGACCTAGCCGACACGTCGGTGCTTCTGCGCGTCCCCGCGACGATCGACACCGGCAATGCCAGGCCGCCGGTGCTGCTCCAGAACCAGAAGGTTCGCAGAAAGCCGACGATCGCCTGTGAGCCGGTGGTCAGCTCGCTGACCGAGGTCGCTCGGCTGCTCCAGCCTGGCCGCTGCGTGACCTGATCGTCGCCTTGTTGTAGCTAGCACTGCCGGGATGTTCACATCCTCTTGATCCGCCGTGGCCTCGCGCTATATCCGGTTCCTCCCTTTGTTGTGACCGGGTAAGCGCATGACGACGTCAGATACGGCTGTGCACACGCAGCCTTTCCAGGCCGAAGTTTCCGAACTTCTGCACCTTATGGTGCATTCCGTATATTCGGAAACCGACATCTTCCTCCGCGAACTCATCTCCAATGCCTCCGATGCCTGCGACAAGCTGCGCTACGAGGCCATCGCAAGTCCCGCCCTGCTGGGCGAAGGCGACGCCCTCAAGATCCGCATCATCCCGAACAAGACGGCTGGGACGCTCACGATCGCCGACAATGGCATCGGCATGGAGCGGCAGGAGTTGATCGACCATCTCGGCACCATTGCCCGCTCCGGCACCAAGGCGTTCGTGTCGAAGCTGAAGGAGGCCAAGGACGGGCTCGGCCTGATCGGCCAGTTCGGCGTCGGCTTCTATTCAGCCTTCATGGTCGCCGAGAAGATCGTCGTGATCAGCCGCCGCGCCGGCGAGAGCGACGTCTGGACCTGGAGCTCCCAAGGCGGCTCCGGCTTCGAGATCGCCCGCGCCAGCGATGAGGAAGCGGCGCGCGTGAAGCGCGGCACCGAGATCGTCCTGCACCTGAAGGACGACGCCAGGAAATATCTCGAGACCTACGAGATCGAGCGCATCGTCACGTCCTATTCCGACAACATCCTGTTTCCGATCGAGCTCGTGCCGGAAGAAGGCGAGCCGCGCCAGATCAACTCGGCCAGCGCGCTGTGGCAGCGCTCGAAATCCGAGCTCACGGCAGAGGATTACAAAAAGGCCTACCAGCAGATCGCGTCCGCCTTCGACGATCCCGCGATGACGCTGCATTACCGCGCCGAGGGCCGCTACTCCTACGCTGTGCTGCTGTTCGCGCCGTCGACCAAGCCGTTCGACCTGTTCGAGCCGAATCGCAAGGGCCGGGTCAAACTCTATGTCCGCCGCGTCTTCATCACCGACGACGCCGACCTGTTGCCGGGCTATCTCCGCTTCGTCCGCGGCGTCGTCGACAGCGAGGATCTTCCGCTCAACATCTCCCGCGAGATGCTCCAGAACAATCCGCAACTCGCGCAGATACGCAAAGCCGTGGCGACCCGCGTCGTGTCCGAGCTCGAAAGTCTCGCCGAGAAGGACCCGGACAATTTCGCCAAGATCTGGGACGCCTTCGGCCCGGTGCTCAAGGAAGGCATCTACGAAGACTTCGAGCGGCGCGAAAAGCTGCTTTCGCTGTCGCGCTTCACCACCACGGCGGGCGAGAAACGGTCGCTGAAGCAGGTCATCGCCGATTTCAAGCCCAACCAGACCGAGATCTATTATCTCGTCGGTGACAGCATCGAGCGGTTGAAGTCCAATCCGCGGCTGGAAGCTGCGACCGCGCGCGGCATCGAGGTGCTGCTGCTGTCGGATCCCGTCGATGCGTTCTGGACCTCGATGCCGTCGGAGTTCGACGGCAAGCCGCTGAAATCGCTGAGCCAGGGCGATCTGAATCTCGATCTGATCCCGCGCATCGACGATCAGGACGAGTCGAAGAAGGACGAGCCGGCCGCGGATGAAGCGGCCACCATCGCCGTGATCAAGGCCGCGCTTGGCGAGCGCGTCAGCGACGTCAAGGCCTCGACGCGTCTCACCAGCTCGGCCTCCTGCCTCGTCGCCGACAGCCAGGGGCCCAGCCGCGAGCTCGAGCGCATCCTGTCGCAGCAGAACCGCGGCATGAAGACCAAGCCGATCCTCGAGATCAATTTGCGCCATCCGCTGGTCACGGCGGTCACCAAGGCGCAGGCCGGCTCGAAGGTCGTCGATGATCTCAGCCTGCTTCTACTCGAACAGGCGCAGATCCTGGACGGCGAATTGCCGGAGGACCCGGCGGCGTTTGCGACACGGCTGAACCGGCTCGTGTTGCAGGGTCTCGGCGCGTGATGGCCGGGGCAGGTCCGGCGTGACGAGGGAGCGCCGCCGGCGCGCCCCACTCACCTTGCCGTCAACTGTCCCGAGGAACAGTCGCCTCGCGCGTGGGGTTATGCCATATGAGGCGACCGGCAACCGTGCCGGTGCCTGACGTGACCGGCATCCGTGCCGGCGCCCGCGATCGATTCGAGGATTTCTCCATGCGCTTGCCGATATTGACCCTCACCGCGATTGCGACCCTGTTCGTCGCGGCAGACGCCAGCGCCCAGACCTATGATCCGCGCTATCCGGTGTGCATGCATGTCTATACGCCCGGCGGCTTCGGCGGCGGCGGCGGTGATTATTTCGACTGCTCCTTCACCTCGCTGCCGCAGTGCCGTGCGACCGCGTCGGGCCGCTCGGCGAGCTGCGACCTCAATCCCTATTATGCCTTCGACCAGCCCCCGCCGCGCCCGCGCAAGCGGCAGAAGCAGCAATACTAGCGGTCCACCATGTCTCTCGCTCGGATCTTCGCCTCGCGAACCTCGCTCGCTCTGATCGTGGCGAGCGGCGCCCTGCTTGCCGCCGCTCCAACGCAGGGGCAGACCTTCGATCCCCGCTATCCCGTCTGCATGCACGTCTATTCCGGCGCGAATGGCGGTGGCGGGGAGTGGTATGACTGCTCCTTCACATCGCTGCCGCAATGCCGCGCGACCGCCTCGGGACGCGCCGCGACCTGCGACCTCAACCCGTACTTCCCGGTCAACCCGCCGCCGCGCCGATTACGCCACGGGCGACCCGGCTAGCGTCAGACCAGGACGAGGATCAAGCCGGATCCGCGCGCCTGCTTGGCAGGGTAGGCAATCATTTGGTGCTTTGCGCGAGCTGAGCGCGCGCCTCGTCCTTCGAGATGCCCGCCTGCGG
>NZ_JAEMSD010000235.1 GCF_016462955.1 Bradyrhizobium sp.
CACATTTCGCTGCGCTCCATGTGAGCCGACCCTCCCCCTCCAGGGGAGGGTAAGACACGCGCGAAAGGGCCGCAGCGCCGCACTGGCGATTCGTCAGTATCGTTGTTACATTGCCCGAGCGAGGCTGCGACGTGCGTCAGGAGCCATATATCCCCGGGGCCTTATCGATCCTTTAGGGAACTGTCCCTGGCCGGGCCCGTGGGCCCGGACATATGGTGCCCACCTACTTTCGTAGGGAACTCCGGGATCGAGTGCTTCAACGGCGTCCGCGGCTTCGCACTGTTATGTGTTTGGTTTGTGCTTGTTGAACAACTGCGGCCAGTTCTAGGTGTCATTCCCCGCGCATGCGGGGAATCCAGTACGCCGCGGCTTTTGTGTGAATTCACCACTGTCTCTGGGATACTGGATCGTCCGCATGCGCGGGTGATGACGGCGGAGCAAGGCTCCGCGTTCGGAGCAAGCGCACATGTCCGCCTCCAAAGCCGAACTCCGCGCCAAGGCCCTCGCCAAGCGCGATGCGCTCAGCGACAAGAAGCGCAGCGCCGCCGCCGCAAAGCTCGCCAAGCGCGGACTGCCGTTCGAGCTGCTGCCCGGCAGCATCGTCTCCGGCTATTCGCCGATCCGCAGCGAGATCGATCCGATGCCACTGCTCGCGAGGCTCGCGGAGGTGGGGGCCAGGCTCGCGCTGCCTTGCATCACCGCGCGCGGCCAGTCGCTGATCTTCCGTCTCTTCCATCCGAACGATCGTCTCATGCTCGGTCCGCTCGGCATTCCCGAGCCGTCGCCCGCTGCCGCCGAAGTCATCCCCGACATCATGCTGACGCCGCTCGCCGCCTTCGACCGTCTCGGCCATCGCATCGGTTATGGCGCCGGACATTACGATTTCACCTTCGCGCATTTGCGCAAGACCAAGCAGATCGTCGGCATCGGGCTCGCTTTCGCGGTGCAGGAGATCGAGGCGGTTCCGGCACTAGCCCACGACGTGCCACTGGATTTTGTGCTAACGGAATCGGACGTGTTCGATTTCCGGAGTTCTGACGTTGCGCATTCTGTTCGTGGGTGATGTGGTCGGCCGAGCGGGCCGCGATGCCATCGCCGAATATCTGCCCGGCCTGGTCAAGGACTGGTCGCTCGATCTCGTCGTGGTCAACGGCGAGAATTCGGCCGGCGGCTTCGGCATCACGGAAACGATCTACCAGGAATTCCTCGAGGCCGGCGCCGACGCTGTGACGCTCGGCAATCACTCCTGGGACCAGCGCGAGGCGCTGGTGTTCATCGAGCGCGCCGACCGCCTCGTGCGCCCGGCGAACTATCCCCGCGGCACGCCCGGCCGCGGTGCCGCCCTGGTCGAGACCAAGAACGGCAAGCACGCGCTCGTCGTCAACGCTTTGGGCCGCGTCTTCATGACCCCGTTCGACGATCCCTTCGCCGCGCTGGAGCGCGAACTCGGGGCCTGCCCGCTCGGCGTCGCCGCCGATGCCATCGTCGTCGATGTCCATTGCGAGGCGTCGAGCGAGAAGCAGGGCCTCGGCTTCTTCTGCGACGGCCGCGCCAGCCTCGTCGTCGGCACCCACACCCACGTGCCGACCGCCGATCACCAGATCCTGTCAGGCGGCACCGCCTACATGACCGACGCCGGCATGACAGGCGACTACGATTCCATCATCGGCATGCAGAAGGAAGAACCGTTGCGGAGGTTCACCTCAGGGATTCCGTCGGGACGTTTCGAGCCGGCCGCCGGCGCCGCGACGCTCAGCGGCGTTGCCGTGGAGACGGATGACGCGACGGGACTCGCGCTCCGCATCGCACCGGTGCGGATGGGCGGAAGGCTGGAGCCGGCGACGCCGAAATTCTGGTTGAGCTGAAGTGCGAAGCCAAATCACCCGGTGTTGCCCCGGAAGCTCAGTTCGATATGTCCACGTGAGATGTCGGGCCTATGGTTTGTCGGCGAGATCGGCTAAGCGGCCACGCTGCTATTTTGTGATCCGCCGGGTTGATGCGACAGTTCTAGTCGGCGCTATCGGCGACATTGAGAACGTCAGCCAAGTGTTCCAGCCGGCCGGCCGATTCTCCGCAGCGAACTCGCCATATCCCTTCAGATTCAAATACCCCTGCATATCGCCTACCGGAAATAGAAAGCCAATCTGCGGACCTACTGCGAAGACTCGGGACCGAAAGCCGCCTAGAGCGGGATGCTGGCCGAAGTCATCAGTTATCTGCTGATAGGCATAACCCACGAGTCCGACCAAAGTTTGCTTCGACAGAAACTGCGAGACTCCCCAGTCAACGTGAAGGTCGATGCCGTTCTGGTATTGCGTATCCAGGTTCTTGAAATTGTAGGTGAGGCCCGCCACCACCGAAAACTCGCGGCCTGTTTGCGGATTGAAGTAGGTGTAGCCGGCGCCGCCGTCGATGGCGCCATGCCCGATGCCGAGATTGGCGAGACGGGACGAACTGTTAGCGCCGATGGGAACATCTCCAGTTACGTAAGTCATAAAGTTATGGACGCCTGCATTCCACTTGAGCGTCGCCTGCGGGTAGATATCCCCGACTGACGTGATCGAGTCGCCGAAGCTGCCCGTGCGCGTCACGGCCAGGGGGCCGACAGTTGCGGTGAGCGTTCCTGCGAGATCAGCGCTCGATCGTCCGAACAGTCCTGTCACTCCGATGGCCAGTTGCCCGCCCAGCACGGGGGTTGCGAATGTGTATGTAGGATTGAGCAGGACGAGATCTCCCCGCCCATTAAGTCGCAAGTTCAGATCAACGTTTACTGTTGCGGGAATTCTGCCGACGTGAATTTCCCTTGCGGCAGCCGCGGTGCCGAATGCACTTACGCTGGTGTGGTAGTAGACCGCTGCCATTGACCAGCCGGGGGCTTGAGGGGTGGCGGCAAGGCTGCTGAAGCGGCCAGGGAGCCAATAGGAAACGCCACCTTCGTCGGCGTAAGCGGTGGCAGCAGGCACCGACAGCGTCACGACTGCCGAGGCAATGGCTGCATTCCTGAACGCAGAAGAGAGAGACGGCTTTGTCGCGCTCCGTCCAACGCGCTGTTTTCCTTTTCCGAGGTCAAGTGCCGACATCATGGCCTCCTGCGTCGCGAATACCGTGTCATTCGCCCCAGAACCCCCAAAGCGAGTACAGCGTGCTGTGGGGATCTGCGAGCGACCTAGCAATCATGCCGGCGCCTGCGCGCCGGCGTGATTGCCTGCTCTAGGCTCCGACTTTTCTGGCGGCCGGGACCGTCCATGTGCCGTTGAGGATCGAGGGGTCCGTCTCCTGGGGCCAGTACATACGCAACATGAGGATGAAATCTCCTTCAGGCGCTGGTAGCCAGTTCGACTCCTTCTCTTTGCCGGGAGAGTCCTTCTGGATGTACAGATCAGTTGATCCGTCCGGATTCTCCTTCAAGTCTTCTCGAGCGCTGACGGAGTACCTGTTGAGCGGGTTCTTCACGAAGAAATAGTTGCTGTCGTACATCGTAAGCGACCAGAATCCCTCCGCTGGGGGCAAGTGACCTTTCGGAAATCGCATCACGTACTTGTTCGCGCCGCTGTACTTGTGACCGTCGGCGTCTTTTTGCGAGGTCGGATAGACAGCATCCTGCGGCCGGTTGGCACCAAGTCCGATAGCGGTTACCAAAGCCCGCATCAAATAGTCGGTGCCGTAGATGCCGGTCTTGGTCGTGAACGCGAACCCATTCTCGTCTTTGATGGCCTTGTTGATTTTGAACTGAAGCATGATCCGGTCGAACGACACCTCCGGCAGGCGTCTCAGGAAGTCTGCCTTCAGCTTACTCTCATCAAAATCCTGCCCTGGGACGATGCCGATGCGGGCAAACTTCGCAAGTTGAGGCGCGTCCGCGGCGTAGGGCGGATTAGTCTTCATGAGCTCGCAAAGCAGCTTGAAATATGACACCGCGTCCATGCGATTGACCTGCTCGCGGACCGCCGTCTTCATATCGATCGTTGGATCCACCTTCCCTGGGGTGGGCGTGTAGGCTTTGCCATAAGCGCTGAGTGGAACGAGCTTGCATTCGTCTTGCAGTTTGTGCACCGCGGCGTAATCATCCGGCGTGCCGGTGCAATAGATGCGCCCGAGCAGCCACACGATATTGGTGGCCGATTTGTACTCCTTGACACCCGCCGGCAGCGTGCCCTTCCAACCCGGCCCCGTGATCGCGTAGGTCTGCGCCCCGGTGCCGGTGGTGCGCTTGCCCGGCACGTGAAACACGGTGGTCCAGCCGTCCAGCATCGGCATCAGGAAATAGCGGCCCTTCATGTCCGGAATGCTGAGTATCCACGGCTCCTTTCCGACGTCGAAGAAGGATGTCGTGTACAAGGTGTCGGCATTCGGCGCCGTCACATCCCTGAAGGAGGCATCGGGATACTGGCGCAGCTTGATGATGTGTCCCATCGGACCGCGCGTGCCGACGGGCTCGGCGACATTCGTGATGATCCGCCGGGTCATCTCCATCGTCACCAGCGGGTAGCCAAAGATGTAGGCGTCGCTGGCCAGCCAGAAATCCTCCAGGCCTTGTCCCACTCCGAAAAATGAATCCTGGGCAAGAGCCGGTCGTGTGGCGGCGGCTCCCGCGAGCAGCCCCATTCCGCCAAATGCAAGGGATCGACGGGTGATGTTCATCGCTAATCTCCTTCCTATAGAAAACCGGTCACGTGGATTCGCAGTTCACGCCTTTGTAACGGAGCCACTCGGGCGAACGGCTCAATAGCAGGGCGGATAGGGGTAGTAGCCGCAGCGCGGTGAGTAATAGGGATACGCCGCAGCCCCGGCCACAGCAGCGGCGCCTGCAACGGCAGCGCCGCGGTAGAACGCTCCGCGCCAGGCGGTGCGGCGAGCGACGCCGGCGAACGACAACGGCGTCAACGGACGGCCAATGATGTCGATAAAGACAGATGCCGGCCCGTCCGCCCCGGCGAGATCACCTTCGAGGATATCGACGTCGAAGGTCAGCTTATCACCTTCAAGCTTGGGGGATTTCAACACGACGACAGCATCCAACACCGACGATCCGTCTTTCTTGAATCCTGACACCGTGGCGTTGGGCGGGTCCTTAGCGAAGTTGTCGCTGCCATTGCCCCAGTCCTCGACAATCCGGGAGGTCAGATCATGCCCGGCGGCACGAACCGGCCGGTCGGCAAACACGATCGCATTCGGAGAAATCGCACTCAGCACCAGCTTACCCTCTTTCAGGCTCACGCCGCGCGAGTTGAGGACGAAAAGGGATGGAACCACTTCCGGCTTGGCCTGGCCGATTGATTTCTCAAGCGGAATGTGCGGCTTGGGTTCGGCCGGAGATTGAGCAAGAAGCTTGTGCGGAATTGCCACTAAACCAACGGCGTAGACCGCGATCAAGGCAAGGCGGATTGTCATGATGGTCTCTCCTTTGCAGGCTGGCTGTTTTTCCTCGAGCAGCACGCTTGGGAAGCGATAAATGCGTCGCTAGTGCCGGCGGCATCTCTGCATTTCGCGCCAGATCACGCGGCGCGTCTTGCCATTTCGCGCCAATCGTCAGGAATCATTCAGCGGGTTGGTGGGGCGAGAACGCGGGCGGACGAGCGACCGATCATGCCTGCGGCCACGTTGCTGCCGCCGATAAACGATCGGTTGAATTTTCATCAAACGCACGAAAGCGCGGCTGAAGCTGCTCGCGTTCTTGTATCCAAGAGATTCTGCAACATCCGACAAGCGCTTACTCGTATCCGCCAGCAGACGGCAGGCAATCTCAAGTCGGACTTCGTCGAGCATCTTGCTGTGGCTCGTGCCCATTCGTTCGAGATGACGCTGCAATGTGCGCCCGCTAATTCTGAGCGCATGCGCTGTGCTATCGAGGGTTGCGTCACCGTGCCGCAGCGATGCAACGATGGCGGTGCGGACCGCCGTGGATGAAGGCAAGCGGACGGCTCTCATCGTTTGACGTCAGGCCTGAAGCCTATGCTCCTACAGCGGAAAATCGATTCATAGGATTAGGGAAGCTGAGAGGCGCATCTGGCCATTGGGCGCCAAAATGTTCGTCGAATGGAATGAACTGAGACTGCGATGCTCTGGAGGCATAGCCAGGCGACAAAAAGCACGCAAAGAGCCATGCAGTCCTGATAATCTAAGCGTGTGACAGGCGTCGGCGCTCCCTGTTTAGGGAGTTGTCGTCCTGCGACGCCGCTCGTGCGCTGAATTAAGTGATCGAGACGCACCAATGCCAAAGATTCATTTGACGCGTTGTCAGCACCTCAGTCCATTCACTGACATTTTGGATAATCTCGGTGCGCCAACCGGTTCGTTACTGGAAAAATATCGGTTGCCCGCTTCTCTGCAGGAAAAGGCCGATCATTACGTGCCGATTTTGCCTGCGATCGAATTTGCGGAGTTTGCCAGCCGGTCGCAAGGTATTGAAGATTTCGGATTCCATGCTGCTAAGTCGCTCCATTTCGGGCACCTTAGCGAGAAGACCCGGTATCTAATCAGTCATTCTCCGACTTTGCTCGTTGCGCTGCACGAGGCTTGTAGATTGGCTTCGCTCGAAGATTCGAACTTGAGCAACTGGGTAGAGCGCCACGGCGACCATGTTCGCTACTGCAGCAAGCTGGCCGGCACTGCCGGACTTCAGCATCTCGAGCATTCTCAGTGGCTTCAGAACGTTTTCCCGATTTACATCGTCCGGCAATTCGCCGGACCGGACTGGGCTCCGGCAACTATCGCTTTTGAGGCGCGGTACACGCCGGGTCTGGCATGTCGGTCTTTCTGGCCGACGTCCCAATTCCTGTCTGGTCAAGATGCTTCGTGGATCGACATACCTGCTTCACTCCTGGGCCTTCCTAACAGATCGGATCGAGCTCCTTCACATCCAAAGAGCGATCTTGTCGAACGTTCGAACTTTGACTTCATCCACGCACTTAAGCTGATGCTTCCATCCTACATTGACGAGCGGACTCCGGCGCTGGCGGAAGTCGCGGAGATGGCGGGGGTCAGCGCACGCAGTCTTCAACGCAAGCTTTCTCGCGCAGGCATGACATATTCGGGGCTGCTGGATACAGTGAGATTTGAGAATGCAAGAAAGCTTTTGCGAGATACGGATTCAAAGATCATCGAGATTGCGTTTGCCTCGGGCTACGGAGATCCCGCCCATTTTTCCCGTGCATTCCGCAGGGTTGCAGGCCTGACGCCCGGGCAATTCCGCGAGCAATGCAGGCCTCGATAGTCGAGATGTCACTCGCTGCATAATGTCCGGGCAGGATCGTTTGCAGACGTTCCCAGCCGGGCAGGCCACGTCTGCTCGTCCCTTGAAAACGGGCAGTCTCCAACTATGAGTGTGCGCCTTGGCCCGCAATTGCGAACGAGGGGCCAGAACCCATGATCCCAAGCGCGTAGTTGCTTCGCAAAGCTCGTCACTCCGCGTTTTCGCCAACCGATGCTGTGGCGTATGGGTCTCGGATCTGCACTTTGCTTGTCCGTGGCGGCGGCGGAGCTCGTCGCGCGCAATCATGTGTCAATCTCAGGTGACCGCGCCCCGCGCCGCGACTGGCCAGAGTGCCTCCACGCGGGCGTCCGGTGTGTTGAAGCCGCGCACGCCGACATACCAGTCGTAGAGGTTGACGGTCGGGTCGCAATGGCCGGGGATCAGCGTCACCTTGTCGCCGATCGCCAGTCGCGACGAAGCGCTGCCGAAGTCGAGCACGCCATGCTCATCCGAGGGCCTGTGATAGCGCAGGTCGGGGCGGCCCAGCACGGTTGGAAAGCCGCTGTCGTTCGACAGGGCCTTGTGGCCGGCATCGATGACCGCGCGTTCGCCGGAGGCGGTGCTCATCACGGTCGCGAGCACGAACAGCGCATGCTCGAACGGGCTGGCGTTGCGTGCCCCGTCGGCGAGGTTCTTGGCGTAGTCGGCGTCCATGAAAATATAGGAGCCGGCCTGCAATTCGTTCCAGATGCCGCTCGCGCCTTCGATCTCGAATGTGCCGGTTCCCGCACCTCCAATCGTCCGGCACTGAAAGCCCGCGTCCTCGAGGACGCGCAGTGTCTCCGCGGTCGCATTCGCGGCACCGGCGATGGCAGCGCGCCGCTCCTCCGGCGTGCGCAGATGCTGGGCGGAGCCGTGATAGGCCTGCAGGCCGCCGAACGACAGGAAGCGTGACGCCGCCACCTGCCGCGCCAGGGTGGCCGCCGCCGGCCCAGGCCTGACACCGCAGCGACCGGCGCCGACGTCGATCTCGACCAGGACTTCGATTTGCGATCCTGCCTGCTCCGCGGCGTGCGACAGTTGCTCGACCATGATCGCATCGTCTACGCAAACGCTGATGCGTGCGTGGCGCGCAAGTCCTGCGAGCCGTTCCAGCTTCCGCTGGCCAACCACCTCATTGCTGACGAGCACGTCGCTCACCCCGCCCGCGACCAGGATCTCGGCCTCGGCGACCTTCTGGCAGCACATGCCGATTGCGCCGCGCGCGATCTGCTTGGCCGCAATGATTGGTGATTTGTGGGTCTTCGCATGCGGACGCAAGCGAACGCCGAGCTTGCTCACCGCCGCCGCCATGGTGTCGAGATTGCGCTCGAAGGCGTCGAGGTCGATGATCAGCGCCGGTGTATCGATCTCGGAAAGCGGCGCGCCGATTTGGGCGGGTGGACAGGACATCGAAAACCAGTTTTGTGTTCGGGTTCGCGCCCCGAATGCGCGGCGGCATGTCTACGGCAACGTCGGCCGCTGCACCAGTGCGGGCGGCTTGTGGGGCTCGGCAGGCGGCGGAGAGACCCGCACGCCAGACTTCGGAATAATAGCATTCTACCCCTGTTTTGCCCGACGAGTCAAAACACCGGCGCCTTCCTGCCTAAGCCATTGATTCCGCGCACCCCGGCTACTGTGCATGGGGTTGTTTTCGACCTTTTTATTTTGGAGACGCCCTCGCGCCCCGTCAGCCCTGCCGAAAGCCCATCCGGAAGGCGCCCCAGTGCCTGCCGCGGATCATGATCGGCGAGGACAGGTCCTTCATCAGCACGAACTGGCCGCCGCCCATGTCGCGGCGGTAGGTCTGGAGCAGGAACGGCCTGGTGCTGCCGGCGACCTTCTTCACGGTGCGGTCGGTGAACAGGCGGCGGTTGCGGCAATTGGCGTTGTTCCAGACGGGGTCCTTGCCCTGCGGCAGGCGGTAGTTCGGGTTGTGTGTCGGCAGATAGCCGCTCTTCGCCCAGGCGACGCAGTAGACGATGCGCGGATCCGATGTCTGGATCGGATCCTGGATCGGGGGCAGCACGCGGTCGGTGAACTCGACGTAGCCAGTGAGGTGCTGTTTCGGATCGGTGCCGGGAATCTCGCGGTAGGTCTCGTCCATGAGCTGGTTCAGCGTGATCTCGCCGCGATCGATCGCAGCCTCGAACTCCGTCGAGATCCGCCTTGCGGTGTCGACGACGATCCGTATCAGCGGGGTGTCCGACGTCTCCACGCCGCTGTCGGCGATCAGCGCGATCAGGCCTTCGGAAGCGTCGAGCAGCTTCGCTACCCGCTCGTCGGCGCTTCGGAGATCGCGCGAGGAGAGGTCGACGCCCTTGGCGAGTTCGTTGAGCTCGCTGATCACGGTGTCGCAGTGGCCGAGATTGGAGGTGGCCGCGCGGGCGACGCCGTCGATCTCCGCTTCGACGGAGGCAAAGCCCCGCTGGACGCGCGAGATGATGCCGGAGATCGCTTGCGCGCCTTCGCCGGCGGTCTTGGCGCGCTGCGAGGCATCGCTGCTCTCGCCGATCAGGCCTTCGATCTGGCCGTCGAGATCCCGCACGGTGTCTGAGATCTCGTGCGTGGCCTGGCGGGTGGCTTCGGCGAGGTTCTTCACTTCGCTCGCGACCACGGCGAAGCCGCGGCCGGCATTGCCGGCGCGCGCGGCTTCGATGGTGGCGTTCAGCGCGAGCAGATTGGTCTGCTTGGCGATCGCTTCGATCGAGCCGGAGACCTTCGCCACCTGTGCCAGCGCCGAGCCGACGGCGGACAAGCGCGCCTCGATCCGCTCCACGGCGGCGACGAGCTCGGAGATGTGGCTGACCGCGGTATCGACGGCGCTGCGTGACTGCGCGATCTCACCGACCGCGGCGGACGTGGTCGTCTGCACCGCTTGCGAGGCGTTGGCGATGTCGTGGTTGGCCGAGACCATCGTCTCGGCCGTCTTCTGGAGGTGGTGGAAT
>NZ_JAEMSD010000236.1 GCF_016462955.1 Bradyrhizobium sp.
ATTCTATTTGATGCCGGCATCGCTCCCCTCACCTGCCGTTCGATCAATCCAAAAACGGTATCGATCGATACCCGCTTGAACTTGGACACGCCGCGGCGTGCGCCTCTACCACTCCTGACGGTGGTCATCTGCGAGAGCGAGAGCCGACGACGCACCAACGTTTCTCCTGAGGGCTCCCATGGGAGTTCGACCAGGCAACTCAACGGCGGCTTCACGGCCGCCGTCTTTGTATCAGGGATGATCGATGCTAGAGCTTCCGGGGAAGCGCCTTATCCATCTAAGGCATGCATCGATGTTCGACCTCAACCAGCTCCGCTGTTTCGTCGCGGTGGCGGAAGAACTGCATTTCGGCCGCGCCGCCGCGCGGCTCAACATGACCCAGCCGCCGCTGTCCCGGCAGATCCAGGTGCTCGAGCACATCATCGACGCGCCGCTTCTGGAGCGTACCAGCCGCTCTGTCCGCCTGACGCCCGCGGGGCGCAGCTTCCTGCCGGAAGCACGGCGCATCCTCAAGCTCGCGGAGAGCGCCTCGCAGGTCGCCCGCCGCATCGCGCTCGGCAAGACCGGCTCGCTGAAGATCGGCTTCACCGCGGCCGCGGCCTACGGTTACCTGCCCGATCTCATCGCCGCCTGCCGTGCCAGACTGCCCGAGGTGGACTTCTCGCTGAAGGAGATGGTGTCGGGCGACCAGTTCGAGGCGCTCACCTCCGGCCAGATCGACGCCGGCCTGCTGCGGCCGCCGATCGCGCGGCCCGAGCTTGCCAGCCGCCGCGTCGTCGCCGAGCCGCTGCTCGCGGCCATCCCGAAGAAGCATCCGCTGGCGAACGCCGACAGCGTCACCATCAAGGATTTCGACGACCAGCCCTTCGTGATGTACTCGCCCTATGAGAGCCGCTACTTCCATGACCTCCTGGTGGCGCTGTTCACCCGCGCCGACGTGCTGCCGCGCTACGTTCAGCATCTCAGCCAGATCCACTCGATCCTGGCCATGGTGCGTGCCGGGCTCGGCCTTGCCATCGTGCCGGCCGCGGCGACGAGTCTGAAGATCTCCGACGTGCGGCTGCGGCCGCTGAAACTCCGCAACCGCGTGCCCGTCGAGCTGTTCATGGTCTGGCGCCGCGATGACGAGAACCCGCTGCTGTCGCCGCTGGTCAAGATCGCCGGCGAATTGTCCTCCGCCGAGGCGCCGGAGGATTGATGCTCAACCCAGATCGGACGATGTACCGACCTCACCGAGGAGGAGATGGCGGAGCTGACAGTGCTGGTGCAGAAGCTGCCCGCCATGCGATCGTCACAACAGGCTGCAGAATAGCGTCCTGAAACTCGCAAGCACGCACCTCCGGCCATCCACGCGGCACATGAACGCGACAAGAAGCATGGACTCGGCGCCCGGGTTGAGGCTATGGCCATACAGGAGCTGATCCAGGGCTGGACCTTCGAGAACGAACGTCCGTGCCTCGTGCGTTAGAACACGTCGGGCATGATCCCGGAAAGCAGTTTCCGATGGAATCATGCCCCTTGAACAGGGAGGAAGAAGATGACGGCAATCCTGAAGAACTTCATCGGCGGCGAATGGGTCGACGGCTCCGGCGTCACGAAGAACATCAACCCCTCCAACACCAATGATCTCGTCGGCGAATACGCCAAGGCCGACAAGGCACAAACCGAGAAGGCCATCGCCGCCGCCAAGGCCGCCTTTCCTGCCTGGGCGCAATCGACCCCGCAGACGCGCTTTGATGCGCTGAACAAGATTTCTCTGGAAATCCTCGCCCGCAAGGAAGAGCTCGGCCGCCTGCTCGCCCGCGAGGAAGGCAAGACGCTGCCGGAAGGCATTGGCGAGGTCGGCCGTGCCGGCCAGATCTTTGCGTTCTTCGCCGGCGAAGCGCTGCGCCTGATCGGCGAGAAGGGCGCTTCGGTACGTCCGGGCATCGACGTCGAGCTGACCCGTGAGCCGGTCGGCGTCGTCGGCATGATCACGCCCTGGAACTTCCCGATCGCGATTCCCGCCTGGAAGATCGCCCCGGCGCTCTGCTACGGCAACACGGTGGTGTTCAAGCCGGCCGAGTTGGTGCCTGGCTCTGGGCATGCGCTCGCCGAGATCATCACCCGGTCGGGCATTCCCGCCGGCGTATTCAACCTCGTGGTCGGCTCCGGGTCGGTGGTCGGCCAGACCCTGCTCGAGCACCCGGACGTGGCCGCGATCTCCTTCACCGGCTCGGTGCAGACGGGTCGCAAGATCGCGCAGGCCTGCGTGCTCTCGAACCCCATGAAGAAATTCCAGCTCGAGATGGGCGGCAAGAATCCGCTGGTCGTGCTCGACGACGCCGACCTCAAGACCGCCGTCGAAGTCGCGGTCAACGGCGCCTATTTTTCGACCGGCCAGCGCTGCACCGCCTCCTCGCGCCTGATCGTCACCGAGGGTATCCACGACCGTTTCGTCGCCGCGGTGGCCGAGCGCCTGAACAGCCTGTCGGTGGACGATGCGCTCAAGGCCGGCGTGCATATCGGCCCGGTGGTCGACCAGAGCCAGCTCGACCAGGACCTGCGCTACATCAAGATCGGCCAGGAGGAAGGCGCCAAGCTCGCCTTCGGCGGCGAGCTGCTCAAGCGCGAGAATCCCGGCCACTACCTCCAGCCGGCGCTGTTCACCGAAGCCAACAACAACATGCGCATCGCGCGTGAGGAAATCTTTGGCCCGGTCGCCGCCGTCATCCGCGCCAAGAACTACGAGGAGGCGCTTGCCATCTCCAACGACACCGAGTTCGGGCTCGCCTCCGGCATCTGCACCACCAGCCTGAAATACGCCTCGCACTACAAGCGCAACAGCGAGTCCGGCATGGTGATGGTCAACCTGCCGACCGCCGGCGTCGACTATCACGTGCCGTTCGGCGGCCGGAAGGGCTCGAGCTACGGCGCCCGCGAGCAGGGCTCGTACGCGCGCGAGTTCTACACCACGGTGAAGACCGCCTACACGTTCCCGGGCTGAGACGCCGTCGACCGTAGAGATCGTAGGGTGGGTTAGCGCAGCGTAACCCACCTCTTCTGCTTCCCAGGACAAAGGCGTTGGTGGGTTACGCTGCGCTAACCCACCCTACAAATCCCGGAGTCCGCGATGGACCAGGACGTCGCAGCGAAAGAGCAGCCCCGCTACATCAAGCTCAACGAGCGCGACAATGTCGCAATCGTGGTCAATGATTTCGGGCTGCCCGCCGGATCGCGCTTCGCCAGCGGCCTGACGCTGCGTTCCTTCGTGCCACAGGGACACAAGACGGCGCTGGTCGACATCGCGGAAGGCGCACCGATCATCCGCTATGGCGAGGTGATCGGCTACGCGCTTTCCCCAATCCTGGCCGGCGAATGGGTGGACGAAGCGCGCATTCGCATGCCGGAGGCCCCTGACCTCGACAAGCTCGAGATCGCAACCGCCATTCCCGCCGCGCAGCCGCCGCTCGAAGGCTTCACCTTCCAGGGTTATCGCAATCCCGACGGCTCGGTCGGCACCAAGAACATCCTTGGAATTTCTTCCTCCGTGCAATGCGTCAAGGGCACGATGGAGTATGCGGTCAAGCGGATCCGCGCCGAGCTGCTGCCGAAATATCCTGGCGTCGACGACGTCGTGCCGCTGACCCCCGCCTATGGCTGCGGCGTCGCCATCACCGCTCCTGATGCAGTCGTGCCGATCCGCACGTTGCAGAACCTCGCGCTGAATCCGAACTTCGGCGGCGAGATCCTGGTCGTCGGCCTCGGTTGCGAGAAGCTCGCGCCGGAGCGGCTGGTGCCGGAAGGCGTCAGCGATGCCATCATTCGCATGCAGGACGAGGCCTTCGACGGCTTCGGTGCGATCGTGGATGCCATCATGACCCAGGCCGAAGCCCGCCTGAAGGTGCTCAATACGCGCGAGCGCGAGACCTGCCCGGCCTCCGATCTCGTCATCGGCCTGCAATGCGGCGGCAGCGACGCCTTCTCCGGCGTCACCGCGAATCCCGCCGTCGGATTTGCCGCGGACCTCCTGGTGCGCGCAGGCGCCACCGTGATGTTCTCGGAAGTGACGGAAGTGCGCGACGCCATCCAGCTGCTCACCCGCCGTGCCATCAACGAGGACGTCGGCCGCGCGCTGGTACGCGAGATGGCCTGGTACGATTCCTATCTGGCCCGGGGCGGCGCCGACCGCAGCGCCAACACCACGCCTGGCAACAAGAAGGGCGGCCTTGCCAACATCGTCGAGAAATCATTGGGCTCGATCGTGAAGTCCGGCTCGAGCGCGATTCAAGGCGTGCTCTCGCCCGGCGAGAAGGCGACACAGAAGGGCATGCTGTTCGCGGCAACGCCGGCCTCGGACTTCATCTGCGGCACGCTCCAGCTCGCCTCCGGGATGACCCTGCAGGTGTTCACCACCGGCCGCGGCACGCCCTATGGCCTGGCCGCCGCGCCCGTGATCAAGGTCGCGACCCGCAGCGAGCTCGCCCGCCGCTGGAAAGACCTGATCGATTTCGACGCCGGCAGCATCGCCACCGGCGAGAAGACCATCGAGGAATGTGGCTGGGACCTCTTCCGGCTGATCCTCGACGTCGCCTCCGGCCGCACCAAGCCGTGGTCGGACCGCTGGGGCATCCACAACGATCTCACGCTGTTCAATCCCGCGCCGGTGACCTGAGGCGTTTTCGAGCCAAGTAAATTCCGGTTCGCCCAAGAACGCGTCAGACAGAACCGTCACGGATCGTCGATCAGGTGCATGTCGCCGAGCGTGAGCGGCAGGCTGCGGACGATGAGGTCCGCTATCGCCGCGCGCAGCCCTTCGCTCGATCCGGCCTTCTCGAACGGCCCATCGACCTGCCCGCTCGGCCCGCCGACCCTCACCGTTCCGGTGTTGTCGAGCGGCGCCGCCGCGCGCTTATCGATCACGTCGAACGACTTGCCGTCGATGACGCGAACCTCGTACAGCGCATGGATCAGCCCGTAGTCAGCAAGCAGCGTCCGGTATTCGGCGAGCCCGACGCCCTCGATGTTGCGGCCGTTTCCGAGCTTCGATCTTGCCCGGGTGATGACGATATACGCATCCAGTCCCTGCGGTGTGACATCGCTACGAACCAGTTCCTTGAACGGATCGCTGCGCAAGAGATTGACGGGCGCAACCACCGAATCCCGGATCGCAGCAAAGGCGGCACGCCTGTAGGTCACCGGCTGCACGCGAAAGCGTCCACTGAGCAGTCTCGTCGCCTGCTGGACGATCAGCTCGTCCAGTCCCCACGCGCTGATCGAGCTGCTCTGCGCGGCCTCGCCGAGTCCGGTCAGGCCGGCTCGCGTCAGGCTGATCTCCTCGCCGATCGCCGAGACGATGCCGACGGTCTTGATCGCCTGGATCCGGCTCGCGCGCGTCTCGAACGCCGCCGCGGCGCCGAGGGCGATGCAGAAGGCCGTGAGGCCGATCCACAGAAATGCAATGCGGCGCATGGCGGCTCATCGAATCCTGAAATCGAACGAATAGGACGCACCGACACCGACGGTGGTCTGGTTCGACGATCCGCGCAGCTTCACCAGCGGGCTGTCTGCGGTGTCGCCCAGCAGCTTCTCGTACTCGACATAGGCGTGAACCTCCCATTGTGGATTGATGCGATAGGAGATCTGGCTGCCGAAGCCGACCGAGTGCGCACCGCCTCTGGCGTCATATCTCGGAAGCCCCGATGCCAGCGCCTGCACGGCATCGACGCCGAAATACGGCGCAACGGCATTGGTGCTCTTCCAGGTGAAACGGGGGCCGGCCGAGATCGTCAGCCTCTGGATCAGAGGCACGATGACGTCGGCAGAAACGTCCGCGACGGTGCCGGTATGGCCGCCCATGCCCTGGCGCAACTCGCTGCGTAGGCGCAGCCAGTCGACCAGATAATATTCGACGAAGCCGCCGAGTTCATATGCGGCGTCGACATTGCCAAGGCCGGTCAGCTCGGAATATTTGTCGCTCTTGCGGGAGTCCACGTATTTGAACGCGGGGCCGGCGCGAAAATTACCGACGTCGAGCAGCGCGATGCTGGCGCTGTCGCGCGGGCCGCGAAACTGCTCGATCGAGCCGGAACGGCGGATGGAGAAGATCGGAATCGGCAGAAACTTCCCGTTGTTCGATCCGGCGAACTCAGGCCTGTATTCACCGCCGATGCCCACCATGACGGTCCAGTTTCCGGACGCCGAGGGCAGCATCGGCAGCTCGAATGGCGGCGCCGGCAGCGTGAACGCGGTCTGCGCCGATGCGGATTGAGGGATGGTCACGATCGCGCCGAGTGCGGCAAGCAAGGATGTCGTCAACCGCGCATTCACCGTGAGGCGGGGAGCAGCTTCTCTAAGACGTGTCATTACGGGGCCCCGGACCGGCCTTACCGGCCTGGTCGATTGTTGTGGTTGGAGCCCAGCATGTGGTCCGGCAAAATTGCCCGAAGATTGCAACGCAAGAGCCGCAGGCCCGCCCGTTGGCAGTATCCGCCGCGCGAAGGCTCGCCGGACCAACATTGCCCGAACATTGCCGGGACGCGCTCACGCCCCAAACTTTGGTCCGCAGTGCCGGTGAGCCCGCCCGCGTCTGCCTTTTATTCGCCAAGCTCGCTGAATTAATGGGAACCCTGCGCAGGAGCCGAAGCGCCAGACTTCGGCCAGGGAGCGTGACGCTCGCGATATCGTTGCCCAGCAGAGTCAAGGACGACCCGCGTGCGTTCCCTCGTGATCGAAGACGAACCGCAGATCGGCGCTTATGTCAGCCGGCTGCTCGGGCAATTGCACGGGATCGTCGATCTCGTCGGCTCGATCGCCGATGCCCGCCAGGCGCTGCACAATTTCAAATATGATCTTGCGATCGTCGACCGGATGTTGCCCGACGGAGATGCGCTCCAGGTCGTCACGGCGCTGAACCGGTCAGCCGAACGGCCCGCGATCATCATGCTGACGTCCAGGGACGCCAAGGAGGACGTCATCGAGGGCCTCAACGGTGGCGCCGACGACTATCTCGGCAAGCCGTTCGAGCCGCAGGAATTGATTGCGCGCGTACGCGCGGTGCTACGCCGGCCCCGGTTGCTCGCGCCTGTCGTGCTGTCGCTCGGCAATGTCGAGCTGCATCTCGGCAGCAACGAAGCCGTCGTTGCCGACACCAGGATCCTGCTGCGGCGGCGCGAGGCGCTGATCCTCGGGGCGCTGCTGATGCGGCGCGACCGCGTCATCACCCGCGCCGCCCTGATCGAGGAAATCTATGGTTTCGACGACGAGATCGAGTCCAACACGCTCGAAGCGCAGGTCTCGCGCCTGAGGAAAAAGCTGGTCGAGCTCGGCGGCGACGTCGAGATCCGCAGCATGCGGGGCATCGGTTACATCCTGCGGCTGGCAACGCCGCGATGACGTCGATCGCCCGGACCTTTTCGCTCTCGCTCGGCATCGCGGCGACGACGATCTTCCTGCTCATGCTCGGCATCTTCATCTGGCGGTATCCGACCGAGGAACGCGAGTTCAGGTCCTGTCAGGTCGTGGCTGCCGTTCTCGATCGCGCGACGGTCATCGAAGGACAAAAACTGACGGTACATTCGACTCCTGCCCTCGAGGAATTGAAGGCGGACAGCCCGAACCTCTGGTACGTCGTGTCCGCGGGCGAGCTGCTCAGCGAGTACGGCACCGAACATCGGCCCGCCCTCCCCTTCGTGTTTCCCTACCGCGGGCCCGTCGGCACGTCCGTCTTCAGCACCCTCGACCAGAACAGCACGTTCTGTCTCTCCGCCATACAACGGGGCTCGGTGCGGCTCGGGATGATGGTTGGCGAGCCTCGGGTCCGCTTCGGCCGGATTGCAAGGACGTTTCTCCTCCGCAGGGTCTTCTCGATCATCCTCGTGGCGCTGGCCTTTGCCGCAACCGTTGCCATCGGCTCGGCGCTTGCTGCACGTTACGTCTCGCGCAGCATCGAGCGGGTCGCGCGTCGCGCTCTCGCGATCGATCCGTCGGCGCCGCAAGGCTTGATATCCCTGTCGGAGGTTCCCTCGGAGCTGAAGCCGCTGGTCGCGGCGCTGAACCGCGCCTTCGGCGAGATCGACGCCTATATCAGGATGCAACGCCGCTTTCTCGGCAACGCGGCCCATCAACTGCGCACGCCGCTCACGCTGTTGCGTGCGAAGATCGAAGACGTGCCCGAGCCAGCCCTGAGGGCCGAGTTGGTGCGCGACGTCAGGCGGCTGACGTCGCTGGTGTCCGCCATGCTCGACCTGGCGCGGCTGCAGAATCACGCGGTCGAGAAGCGGCCGATCGATCTCGCCCAGATCACGATCGAGGTGCTTGCCGACTTCGGTCCCTCGGCGCTGGACGCCGGCATCGAGCTCGCGCTCGACCGGGCCGAGAAAGGTCCGGTCCTGGTGCAGGGCGTCGATGCCGCGATCCGCAGCGCGCTTGCCAATCTCGTCGGCAACGCGCTGATCCATGCCCGCGGCGCGCGCCGCATCGTCGCTTCACTGAGCCGCGACGGCGTCTCGATCGACGACGACGGCGCAGGCTTGCCCGGCGGCGCAGAACACAAGCTGCTCGAGCCCTTTCAGACCGGCAACACCGCCGGCGACGGCGCCGGGCTCGGCCTATCGATCGTCCGCGAGATCATGGCCGCGCACGGCGGCGAGCTGATCATCTCGTCCGCGCCGGGCCGCGGCACCGCGATGAGCCTGCGCTTCCCCGTGACCGCCGACGCCGTCAAAGCTCCGCAGCTTGATCTGCAAGAGGGCTGAGCGGGCATCGGCGCTTCCCGCGAAACCGTCCGGAAACATCGGCGCGGAAAATTTCTTCCGCGTTTCGTCCCTTCGCATCACGCAATCAATATCTGCGCCATGGGTAACGGGAATGTTCGCATACCGGCGAACCTGTTCCGCCATCGCGGCGACCAAACCTCCGATTGACATCTTCCACGGAGATTTCCAATGCGTGTTCTCTCGATGATTGCCGTTGCCGGTGCCATGATCGCGGGCTCGACCGCGGCGTTGGCAAGCGAGCTTCCCTCCTACGAAGTGACGTCGTTTCCGATCACGGCGACGCAGGTCCAGATACTCGGGGGCGCCGGCGTCGAGGAACAGTCGGCAAGCCCTGCGATGATCGTCGCCGGCATGCCGGCGTCGCCCGTGCAGGCCTCCGTGCTGTCGCCGCGGACGAAGCGGTTCGCGAGCGCGGGTTCGAATAACCAGGCGCGCTGAGCTCGCGCCAACGATCACTTCTTGCGCGCTGAATTCTCCACCACGTCATGGCCGGGCTTGTCCCGGCCATCCACGTCTCACTCAGCGGCACCAAGAACGTGGATGCCCGGGACAAGCCCGGGCATGACGGCCTCTTCCACCTCACGCGGACTGACGCGCGTCTACGTCATGCTGCCCGGCATGAAACAGCGCACGCGCGGATGGCCGTCGACGTAGTGCTTCCACACCATGGTGCGGCCGAACTTGTTCGGAACGGTGATCACGGCGCCGTCGGGCACCACGACCCACTCGTCGTCGATGCGCACGCGGTAGCGACCACGATCGGTCTCCCAATCAACGTCGGCAATGACGTAGCCGTCGGCATCCGAGCAGCATTGCCCGAATTCGCTGTGCAGACTCTCGAACCAGGGTTTCAGGGGCGAGTTGGCGAACCGGCCGTCGTCACGCGCCGACGCCGAATGCACCACGACCGTCAGCCCCAGCAGCACGGCGGCACACTGTCTTGCAGGTCTCATGTAATCTCCGCGGTCGAAGTGATCGCCGCGGGGCAAACGCTGCCGTCCGCCGTCCGCACGGTGCGCGGCAGGCGCGGAGGCGGCGACTCGTTCCCCCGGCAGCTTTGCGGACAGCTATGCAAATCCAGCGCCAGCGCGCATTCCGGGGAACTACGAGGAGCGACGTGGCGGCACGGACCAGCGGCCCGGTGACGAGGGAAAACCGCGTGCCAAAGCAAGAGCTATTGAGGCCGCGCGGCGCGGCCGGCGCCCTTACTGCTTGGGGGCCGGCGCCATCATGGCGCCGCCCTTCTTCGGTGCGGGTGCCGGCTGCTTCGCGGCCGCAGCCTGCGCCGGCAGGTACTTTGCGACGATCGCAGGATCCACCTGGGCGATGTTGGCGTCCGGCAGACGCGTCCAGGTCTCGTCCTTGCCGAGCAGCGCGATGCCGAGATAGCCGCGCAGCGTGAGGGTCTGGCC
>NZ_JAEMSD010000709.1 GCF_016462955.1 Bradyrhizobium sp.
TCGCTGCTCATGCCGGCGATCTCCTGGCCGGCCGGATTGGCGCCGCAATCGAGCAGGCCCGCCTCATCATTGACGTGGTCGTGGTGGTGATGATGATGAGCATGGCCGTGGCTGTGCCCATGACCGTGATGATGGTGTCCGCCGTGACCGTGGTCATGATCATGAGCATGATGATGATCATGCGCGTGCTCGATGGACGCCTTGCCGTCGCTGCAGCCGCAGACCGTACACATCAGTCGACCTCCAGTTCCCTTACGCGCATTTCCTCTCCGCCCGTCACCTGCAATTGATAGCCACCGCAGGAGGGGCACGGCTCGTAACGCTGCTTGATCTCGACGCTGCTG
Organism: Bradyrhizobium sp.; assembly: GCF_016462955.1. Lineage (GTDB taxonomy): Bacteria > Pseudomonadota > Alphaproteobacteria > Rhizobiales > Xanthobacteraceae > Bradyrhizobium. The sequence continues at coordinate 345 of NZ_JAEMSD010000709.1, forward strand.
GAACAGGCCATGCACCAGGCCGTTCCCGGCGTCTCGATGATCTCGAGCCTTGCGCCGCGCGCGATGGTCCGTGCCGCGACGGTCTCGAAGCAGAATTTCATCGCCTCCGGCGCGACATGGCTGAGCGCGCCGATCTCGAGGCAGACCACGTTCACCTTGGCGAAGGAGCGCTTCCGCGCCTCCTCCTCGACGATGCCGATGATACCTTCGCAGAGCGCCATCTCATGCATGGCCCACCTCGCGGAAGTCGAGCTTGAAACCGACACAAGGGTCGAACACGCCGACCAATGTGCGAACCGCATCCCGGCCGCGCCGGCCAGCCGGCAGCTTGGCTCCCTTCAGGCTCCGGACCAGCGGTCCGCGGGCGTGAAAATTCCACTCGGTCGGCGCGAGAAATTCGAAATTGACGATGCGATCGTCCTCGTCGAGCACGACGGCATGGTAAAGCCGGCCACGTGCACATTCGACCGCAGCCGCCCCCCTGCCCGCACCGAGCCGATAGCCCGCGACGCCATCGTCGAGATCCTCCTCGCCGCGATCGAGAAAGGCACAGAGCCGCGCGACCTCGACGATGCGCGCTTCCAGCCGCGCAGCAGGCGTCGCCGCAGACGATACCGGTTCGCGCCGCGCCCACCGGGCCCAGACACCTGTTTCCGGTACTCTGCCGCAGAGTTCCGGCGCGTCGGAATAAGCTGCCCCCTCCGCCAGCAGGCGCTCGATGACATCGAGATCGTCAGCGGCGGTCAGGAACGACGGTTCGGCCGGCGGCGGTGACAACGCCTCCCCCTTGCTGCGTTCGACAAGGACAGCGAGCGCGCTGCCGGGCACGAGCACCTCGCCTTCACTGGCGATCCCGAGCGCTCCGAGCGCGGCCTTGATCCGTGCCAGGGCCTCGCGCGCCGAGGCCTCCGACCCGCCTTCGCTGGTGCCGCCGAGAACGGTGGTTGCCTGCATCATCGTGCGCACGGCCGCAGCGCTCGCGGCGTCGAGCGCGATTCGTCCGAGGAACAGGCTGCGCAGCAATTCGGTCAGCCGCTCGGCAACGACCGCCGTGAGGCGACGATGCGCCGTTTCCGCTGTCGCCTCCAGCCCCTTCGCCGCCTCGATCGCCGACAGGAATGCCACCTGGTGCGCGACCGAGCAGAGCGAGAACAGCCGCGGCAGCACCGGAAGCAAGGCTTGCGCCGGCTTTCCCGCAAACAGCCGCGTCAGCGGCGGCCGGCTGCGCGGCTGGATCGCGACGTCAGCGATCGTGGCACCCGCGAGCCACACCGTGATGTCGATCTCGTTGCGGAAGGCAAGGCTCATCCCCGCCGCTCCGCCAAAGTGCCGCGAAGGAAATTACGCCGGTCGATCGGGGTTGTCGCGGGTTCGCGGCGGCGCGTCGCCTCTTCGCTGTCTGCCGGCAGCATCAGCTCGGCCAGCGCGGCCTCGGCGGTTGCCCGGGCCGAAGCCATGTCGGCGAACTCGGCCATCGGCGAGAACAGCGAGCAGCTCGCGATGCGGCCCATCTGTCCGACCTCGCCGAGGATGAACTCGATGTCGCCCGCGGGAAAGCGGACTCGCATCGTGGCACCCGAACTCTGCCGCGCGTCGCTCGCCGGCATCACCACGTTCATGAACCAGGGCGTGACCATGATGCCGACGATCGTGCCGTTGAACCGGCGGAAGCCGATCGCCTCGACGCCGAGCGCCTCGTTGTAGATCGGTAGATCGCGCATCGCGCGCTCGCCGATCTCGCGATAGCTTTCGGCCAGAAGCTCGCCCCACGCTGCAGCGTCGGCCTCGCCGACAGAATTTGGCGCACTCCCCGTCATGCTTCGATCACCATGAATTTGGACTTCGGCGCATCGCAGTTCGGGCAATGCCAGTCCTCCGGCAGCGCCGCGAACGGCGTGCCGGGCGCGATCTGCGCGACGTCGTCGCCGTCGGCGGGATCGTAGACGGCCCAGCAGATGCCGCATTCCAGCCGCGTGACGTCGCCGACGTCCTGGCGCACGCCAAAATTCTCGAAGGCGCTCATTTGAAATAGGCCTCGATGATTTCCTGCAGCCGCTCGGCCGAATCCTCGAAATCCTCGTCGGCGGCAAGCGCGACGGTCGGCACGCCGCCGACCTCGAGCGTATCCAGGATGATGGTGTCCATGGCGTTGAAGAACTGCACCGACCAGACATTGCGGATGCCGGTCGAGAGCACCCGGCAAGTGCCATAGCCGCGCGACACCAGCTGGATCGGTCCGTTGCGGATCGTGTCCTGCAGGAAGCTCATGTCGACGGGGCTCATCGGCAGCAGCGTGAAGTTGATGATCTGCGAGCGCATGCCGGGCCGCCAGGCCAGCGCGCGCTCGCGGATCTCGGCGAGCACCGGCAGCACGTTCATGGCGCCTTCCGGCACCGGCCCGATCTCGAAATCGGCGGATGTCAGGTCTGCGG
>NZ_JAEMSD010000237.1:0-4408 GCF_016462955.1 Bradyrhizobium sp.
CGTCGATACCCTTCCAGACGTCGGTGAAGACGAAGGGCCAGCCGGCGACGTAGTTGATCTTGGTCGGCGTCCGCTCGAGCACCCAGAAGATCGCGTCGCGTCCCGGATGCACCAGGCTCTTGATGGTGCGGCCATCGCGTTGCAGGTCGATCAGCATCGGCGCTTCGACCTCGTCCCAGTCCCAGGAATCGTTCTGATGATACTGGTGATAGGCCTCGATCTTGCCGGTGTCGGGATCCAGCGCGAGCACCGAGGATGTGTAGAGATTGTCGCCGGGATGCGAGTCGCCGGGCCATGGTGCGGCGTTGCCGACGCCCCAATAGATCGTCTTGGTCTCCTTGTCGTAATTGCCGGTCATCCAGGCCGAACCGCCGCCATTCTTCCAGTCGTCGCCCTGCCAGGTGTCGTGACCGGGTTCACCTTCGCCGGGGATGGTGTAGGTCCGCCACAGCTCCTTGCCGTCCTTGGCATCATAAGCGACGACATAGCCGCGCACGCCGAACTCGCCGCCGGAGCCGCCGACGATGACCTTGCCCTCGACGATCAACGGCATCAGCGTCAGGTACTGGCCCTTCCTGTAATCCTGCACCTTGGTATCCCACACCACCTTGCCGGTCTTGGCATCGAGCGCGACGACATGGTCGTCGGTGGTCGCGAGGTAGAGCTTGTCCTCCCACAGGCCGACGCCGCGGTTGGTCGGATGCAGTTGGAAGAGATCGTCGGGAAGCTGCCGCTTGTAGCGCCAATATTCGTCGCCGGTCTTCGCGTTCAGCGCGATCACCTGCCCCATCGGAGTCGTCACGAACATCGCGCCGTTGTTGACGATCGGCGGGGCCTGGTGCCCCTCGACCACGCCCGTGGAAAAGGTCCAGACCGGCGTGAGGTTCTTGACGTTGGAGGTGTTGATCTGTTCGAGCGGGCTGTAGCCGTGCCCATCATAAGTGCGACGGTAGAGCATCCAGTTGCTCGGCTCGGGATTCTCCAAGCGTTGCGCGGTGACCGGAGCATAGTTCTCGATCGGGCCTGACACGGCGGCGCTCGAGGCGAGACAGGTGAATGCGACGAAGCCGGATAGTAACCATTGCTTCCCGGTGATGGAAGTTCTCATGGACGTTCCCCTTTTTCATCCGTGTGAATTCTTGTTTTGAATTCTTGTTGTGGATTCTTGTCGTCGTCCCCTCGTCCGCCCGTGGGCGGAGGCGGCCGCTTCTCGTGACGCGGGCAGAGCCCGCAACGTCCATCATCCTGGCTGCGCGCCACCTACCTTTCCGATGAAGTTGCCGGCGATGCTGAGCGATCCGTCAGCCAGCGCCAGGGGCAACGCCGCGAGCCGCCGCGGCGCCGGCCCGAACACGACCTGCGCGCCGGCACGCGGATCGAATTCGGAGTTGTGGCACATGCACTTGAACACCACCTTGTCGCCGACATCGCTTTTCACCCAGGCGGTAACGGGACAGCCCGCATGCGAACAGATCGCCGAATAGGCGATGATGCCTTCGACGGCGCGCACGCGGGTTTTTTCGTCGAGTTCGGCGGGATCGAGCTTGATGATCAGGATCTCGTTGAGCCGTGAACCGCTGCGCACCACCGATGTGTTGGGATCCTTCGGCCAGGCATGGACCGGTGGTGCGCCGACCTTGAGATCGGCCGCGGTGACGAGCTTGCCTTCCCGGTCACCGTCGGAGAAGACGAGCAGGTCGCCCTTCTGCGGCCGCTCGTCAGAGCCGGGCGGATCCTCACCTGCGCGAGCTCCAGTGGAACAGCCGAGACAGGCCGTGGTGGCAAGCGCACCCAGCAGCATCGTTCGGCGCGTCTGCTCAGAACCCGCGTCGACTTCGGGTCCCATAACACTCTCGGAGGATGAAGAATGGATATCGAACGATGTGCGAGCCATCCCGCTAGCAGGCGCTGGGACTCAGCCGAAAACAAGGCGAAGAATTGGCGCCGCAGTGCATCAATATGGCCTTACTCGCTTTGATTGAACGAGCATGAACGCAAGCAAACGTGTTTTCGACAATCTACGTCGCATTGCGCGAGCGGCATGATGATTTTGCAGATCAGACCGATGCTGCTGGAATTGGTGCAACGCGTTACGAGGCGCACTGGCTCGCTTCAGCGGGCTTTCTCGCTTTCACGGCCTGAGCACGTGGCGCGGCGAAGCGATGCGGCCTGCGACCGTCGCCGATGCCATCTCAAAGCTATCGGCGATGCGACGCGCCTTATCGATGAAAAGCGCGGCCGCGTTGGGCGGGCAGACTTCGCGCGCGGTCTGTTCGAACAGGTCGAGCCAGCGGTCGAAATGGCCGCCGGCCAAATTCAGCGGCAGGTGCGCCCGCATCGGCGAACCATGATAACGGCCGCTCGTCAGCACGACCGACGACCAGAAATCCCGGAGCTTGGAGAGATGCTCGTCCCAGTCCCGCACGACCGCGAAGACCGGCCCCAGCAGCGCGTCCTCGCACACACGCCCGTAGAAACGGGTCACGAGTTCTCCGATCATTTCCTCGGTGATCCCGGTGCGCTCGATCGCATCCTGGGTCAACAGGTTCCGTCGCGCGGCCGCAGCTTCCCGTTCGGCCTTCAGTCGATCCGACATGTCCTTGCAATCGTTCCGTTGTTCCCGCAGGCGCCCCATCGGCATTGTCGGGCACGTCGCGCAGGGCGTCTTTGTCCCAGCGCAAATTGCCGGGGCTCTGGCGGCGGGCGCTCGGGCCCGCCGCCACTGCCTTGGTCAGGCGCTATACGTATAAAACCCCTGCCCGGTCTTGCGGCCGAGATGACCGGCATCGACCATCTCTTTCAGCAGCGGTGCTGGACGATATTTGGGGTCGTTGAAGCCCTTGTAAAAGACCTCCATCACCGAAAGCATGGTGTCGAGCCCGACGAGATCGGCGAGCGCCAGCGGCCCGATCGGGTGGTTGCAGCCGAGCTTCATGCCGGCGTCGATCTCTTCCGCCGTCGCGATTCCCTCCTGGAGCGCGAAGATCGCCTCGTTGATCATCGGGCACAGGATGCGGTTGACGGCGAAGCCCGGGCTGTTCTTGGCCGTGATCGCCACCTTGCCGACGCGCTTGGCGAAATCCAGCGCCTTGGCATGGGTGTCATCGGAGGTCTGCAGGCCGCGAATGAGCTCGAGCAGCGCCATCACCGGCACCGGGTTGAAGAAGTGCATGCCGATGAAGCGGTCCGGACGATCGGTAGCGGCTGCAAGCTTGGTGATCGAGATCGACGACGTGTTGGTTGCGAGAAGCGTGCGCGGCGAGAGGGTGGCGCAGAGATCCTTCAGGATCTTGACCTTGAGCTCCTCGTTCTCGGTCGCAGCCTCGATGACCAGGTCGCAATCCGCCAGCTTCGCCCGGTCGGTGGTGCCGGTGATGCGCTTGAGCGCCGCCTCGCGGTCGGCCGCCGACATCTTCTCTTTCTTGACCAACCGCTCGAGGCTGCCGCCCACGGTCGCAAGCCCGCGATTCACCGCCGCATCGGAAATATCGACCATCACGACCGAGAGCCCGGCCGCGGCGCAAACCTGCGCGATGCCATTCCCCATGGTCCCTGCCCCGATGATGCCAACGGTCTGGATCATTGCGTCACATCCTTTCATCCTTGCGGCGCGTGCCTTTGGCGGCCCGGCCCATTGTTCCTGCACCGGGGTCTAGCACTGCCAATGGGCCAGCGCGACCCGATCCTGTTCCCATAATGCATCCATGGACGGAATACAGCCGGCCCAGCCGCGCCGCGGCAGGATTTGGGCTGCTCCCTGCCCGATTTGACGGATTTTCTCCCTTGCCAGAGGACGCAGGAACGCGGACGCGGGGCCGCGGCATCGCGCCAGAGCAACAGCGTCAGGTCGAACGAACGATTTCAGCACAGGTGGATTGTCTCAGGACGTAAACGTCAAGGAAAGTCCCATGAAAAAGATCATCCTGGCATCCGCATGTATCATGGCGCTGGCAACGGGTAGCGCCTCAGCCCAGACACAACCTGTACCGGGCGCGTCCGGTCAAAGCGACGTGGGCCCCTCATCGCGAGGCCCCGCAACCAAGGGCATGACGACGGGACGGGCGTCGAACATGCAGAACGAAGTCAGCGACGGCAAAGGGCAGCAGCCGTCGACCGGCGGCAACACGAACAACATGGGTAGCCAGGCCGGCGGAAGCGCGGGCTCCGGCAGCGCAGGCTCCGGTAAATGACCTGACGATCGATCCCGAGAGGGGACAGGCGTCCCCTCTCACTCCAAGCAGCACCTGCATCGGCAAAGGCGGATCGCACGCCCGCAAAGTGCCCCACGCAGTAAATGGGCGATGTTCTGCAATTGGTCCTCCCTACATTGACACGAGTGTGACGGCCGGGGCAGGTTTTCTCGTTGCTGGCGAATCAGCGATTGCCTCACGCCGAGTATCTCTTGGAC
>NZ_JAEMSD010000237.1:4418-10153 GCF_016462955.1 Bradyrhizobium sp.
TACCTCTTGGACAACTCCCAGTGCTTTCGAGACTGATATCGTTGCTGCGCCGCATCCCTGCGGTGAACTGGGCGTTGACCCGGCTTCGGCCCTTGCCGGACAACGGCAGCATCAAGGTCGTGCCGACCGCCGCGGACGCTTCGCCCGCAATAGCCGATGATGTCGCGGCCACAGCACAAGCTCCCATCGCCGAGAGCAGCGAGACTGATCTTGCCGCCACAGCTCCAGTCTCGGAGAACGGTGCGGCTGCGTCTCTCGTCGTGGAGAATCCGTCCGACGATATCTGTATCAGCGACGACTCATCTCCGGAGAGAACGACGGAAATCGAGGCGCACGCGACGTCGGCGGTCGCCGAGGAGACGCTGGTTTCATTGGCCGACGCGGAGCACGAGCCAGTTGGAGAGGCGGACCTCGCCATCATTGGCGATGCATCGCCCGCCGAGATCCATTCCGACGTCGCAGTGAAGGTTGGGGCTTCATCATCAGACGTCGCGACCGCTTCGACTGACGTCGCTGATGCCGTCATCGAGGCTGCCCCCTCGCCCGACGCTTCCGCCGATGTCGAAACGGTCGCCGTCGAAGCAATCCCGGTCCTGCTCGGCGATGCCAATAGCGTCGCGGCTGCTGTCTCTGAATCCCGTGCCGATAGCGAACCAGCGCTGGTCGAGATCGCGCCGGCCCCGGCAAACGATGTTCCGCTCGCCACGGCCATTGCGACGGCGGCCAACGACTCATCCAGCGGCGTCCCCGATATCGAGCCCGGTCCGACTCTCGCGTCTCCTTCGCCAGAGATCCGCAGCGCACCGAAAGCTTGCGCCAAAGCCGCGGAGCCCGCCGATCGCGCCGCGCTGATCCGGCAGCGTTGGGCCGAGACGGGGAGCAGGATGTGGAATCCACGGCTTTACGGAACAGGCGAGGCCGCGCTGAACATCCAGGGAAGTGTCGGGCTGCTGCCGCCGGCGCCCGGCGAGACGATGCCGCGCTACGACAAACTCGAATTCAGGATGCTCGGCGGACAGATCGTCTGCGAGGGCGTCATCGTCGAGGCTCCCATACAGGCCAGCCATCGCAGTTTCACACGGCTCGTCGAGCCAAGGCCGATCGAACGGGTCCGCGAGCCCACGCGCCAGCGCCAAGCCGTTCTCGCCTGATCCCTTCTTCTGCGGCCGCGGTGGCCCCCGGGAGATCGCATATGCTCGCAACGGCCGGGCACCATGGTTAGCAGATCGTAGCTGCAGCGATTGCCGGCAAATTGTGCACGAGAAGCTTGCCGTTCCGGCGGCGGATATCCTTAACGCGTCCTCACCCGATGCACGCTGCGGCAACCTGTGCTGGCCTCCCGCACGAGGCCACCTAACGCGCCCTTTACCCGTGCCGTGCAAGATCGCCGGCGTTTTCAGGGGATGCGGGGGCCCGTATTTCGATGCCGATTGCCGATTTGAAGTCTCACCTTGCTGCCGCGGCGCAATTGTTTCGCGTTCCTGCCGACAATCCGGACCTGACGCGCGCGCAGTTCGACGCGTTCTCCAAGCAAATCCCGCTGCTCTACTTCATCCTCATCAGCAGCACGATCGCGGTGGCCTATACGTATGTGAACGTCGCGCCGGACTGGCTGTCGATGATCGTGCCTGGCGCGCTGGCCGCGCTCGCGGGGTTGCGGACCGTCTGGTGGCTGCGCCAGCGCCGCCGTGTGCGCAGCGATGCCGACATCCTGAGCAATCTGCGCGCCACCAACTGGCTGACGCTGCCGATCGGCGCCGGCTTCACCGCCTGGTCCTTCGCTCTCTACCCTTACGGCGATGCCTTCGCCAAGAGCCAGGTCGCATTCTACATGGCGGTCACCGTGATCGCCTGCATCTTCACGTTGATGCATCTGCGTTCCGCAGCGCTGATCGTCACGTTGATCGTCAACGTGCCCTATGTGCTGTTCTTCTTGTCCACGGGCGAGCCGACGCTGAAGGCGATCGCGGTCAACAATCTCCTGGTTTCCGGCGCGATGGTGACGGTGCTGTTCATCTACTACCGCGACTTCGCCGATCTCGTCGCCAGCCGCAAGTCGCTGCTCGCGCAACAGGCCGCGACTCAGGCGCTCTCGGACGAGAACTTCCGCCTCGCCAATCTCGATTCCCTCACCGAGCTGCCGAACCGCCGCCGCTTCTTCGCCGAGCTGTCGAGCGCCTTCACCGATGCCGAGCGCAGGCACGTCCGCGTCGCGGTCGGCATCATCGATCTCGACGGCTTCAAGCCGATCAACGACAATTACGGCCACTCGGTCGGCGACCGCGTGCTGATCGAAGCGGGTCGGCGCATCCGCGAGGTCTGCGAGGGCTTTGGCCCGCAGCGGGTGGAGTTTGCGCGTCTGGGCGGCGACGAGTTCGGCCTCGTCGTGTGCGGCGACCACGAGGATACGGACCTGCTTCGCCTCGGCGAACGCATCGGCGCCCAGGTCAAGCTGCCCTATCAGCTCGACACCGCCCATACCGGACTGTCGTGCTCGATCGGCTTTGCCTCGTTCCCGGACTCCGCGACGTCATCGGAAGCGCTCTATGAGTGCGCCGACTACTCACTCTATCATGCGAAGCGCCATCTGCGCGGCCGCACAATGATCTTCTCGAGCGAGCTCGAGGCGGAGATCCGGAGCCGCGGTGTCATCGAGAACCTGCTGCGCATCGCCGATTTCAGCACCGAGATCGATCTGGTGTTCCAGCCCATCGTCGATGCCATGAGCGAGCACACCGCGGGCTTCGAGGTCCTCGCCCGTTGGCGCAGCGCCCGCCTTGGCCTGGTTTCCCCCGCCGATTTCATCCCGGCCGCCGAACGCATCGGCCTGATCCGGCCGCTGACGCAAGCGCTGCTGGTGCGCGCGCTCGCCACCGCCAGGACGTGGCCCGACCACATTCGCCTCTCGTTCAACCTCTCGGCCCATGACGTCTGCGCGGCCGAAGGCATCCTGCCGCTGATCTCCATCATCGAGAAGAGCGGAATGCCGCCGCGCCGCATCGATTTCGAGATCACAGAGACCGCCGTCACCTTCGACTTCGTGCGCGCACAGCAGTCGATCGCGACGCTGAAGGCCATGGGCTGCGGCGTGTCGCTGGACGATTTCGGCACCGGCTACTCCTCGCTGAGCCATGTGCACCGGCTCCCGCTCGACAAGATCAAGATCGACCGCAGCTTCGTCTCCGACATTAACGACAATCCCGTGAGCTACAAGATCATCAAGTCGCTCACGGGCCTGTGCGACGACATGGAGATCGCCTGCGTCGTCGAGGGCGTCGAGACTCGCGCTCAGCTCGACACCCTGCGCCGGCTGGGTTGCGACTACATCCAGGGCTATTACTTCGCCAAGCCCATGCCGGGCGATGCGATCGGCGACTATCTGGCGAAGGAAAGCGCCCGTCTCGACGGCGCCGGGGCCAAGGTCGTGGCCTGAGATCCGCCTATTTGGCAAGGCTCGGCAGATCGAGGCCCTTGTCGCGCGCACAGTCGATGGCGATGTCGTAGCCCGCATCGGCGTGGCGCATGACACCGCTGGCGGGATCATTCCACAGCACGCGCTCGATCCGCTTGGCCGCTTCCGGGGTGCCGTCGGCGACAATCACCATGCCGGCGTGCTGGGAATAGCCGATGCCGACGCCGCCGCCATGGTGCAACGACACCCAGGTCGCGCCGCTGGCGCAATTGAGCAGTGCGTTGAGCAGAGGCCAGTCGGACACGGCGTCCGAGCCGTCCTTCATCGCCTCGGTCTCGCGGTTCGGGCTCGCCACCGAACCGCTGTCGAGATGATCGCGGCCGATCACAATGGGCGCCTTCAATTCACCGCGCGCAACCATCTCGTTGAAGGCGAGGCCGAGGCGATGGCGGTCGCCGAGACCGACCCAGCAGATCCGTGCCGGCAGGCCCTGGAACTTGATGCGCTCCTTGGCCATGTCGAGCCAATTGTGCAGATGCTTGTCGTCAGGCATCAGCTCCTTGACCTTCGCGTCGGTTCTGAAGATGTCCTCGGGATCGCCCGACAGCGCCGCCCAGCGGAACGGCCCGACGCCGCGGCAGAACAAGGGACGGATATAGGCGGGAACGAAGCCGGGGAAATCGAAGGCGTTTGTCAGGCCCATGTCCTGCGCCATCTGGCGGATGTTGTTGCCGTAGTCGAGTGTCGGAATGCCTTGCGCGTGGAAGTCCAGCATCGCCTGGACGTGCTCGACCATCGACGTTTTGGACGCGCGCTCGACTACCTTTGGATCGGAAGCACGTTTTGTCTCCCATTCCGCCAGCGTCCAGCCCTTCGGCAAGTATCCGTTGATCGGATCATGAGCGCTGGTCTGGTCGGTGACGATGTCGGGCCTGACACCACGGCGAACCAGTTCCGGGAAGATCTCGGCGGCATTGCCGAGCAGGCCGACCGAGACCGCCCTTCTCGTCTTCGCGGCATCCGCCATGATCGCCAGCGCCTCGTCGAGCGTCGCGGCCTGGCGATCGAGATAGCCGGTGCGAAGCCGCATCTCGATGCGGCTCGGCTGGCATTCGACCGCGAGCATCGAAGCACCGGCCATGGTCGCGGCCAGCGGCTGCGCACCGCCCATGCCGCCCAAGCCCGCCGTGAGGATCCATTTGCCGGCGAGGCTGCCGCCATAATGGCGTCGGCCGACCTCGACGAAGGTCTCGTAAGTGCCCTGAACGATGCCCTGGCTTCCGATATAGATCCAGGATCCGGCCGTCATCTGGCCGTACATCATCAGGCCCTGGCGATCGAGCTCGTTGAAATGATCAAGCGTCGCCCAATGCGGCACGATGTTGGAATTGGCGATCAGCACGCGCGGGGCATCGGCATGGGTGCGGAACACGCCGACAGGCTTGCCCGACTGGACCAGCAGCGTCTGGTCGGCGTCGAGCTCGCGCAAGGCCGCGACGATCCGGTCATAGCTCTCCCAGTCGCGTGCAGCGCGACCGATGCCGCCATAGACGACGAGTTCGCTCGGACGCTCCGCGACATCAGGGTCGAGATTGTTCATCAGCATGCGCAAGGGCGCTTCCGTCAGCCAACTCTTGGCGCTGATCTCGCTGCCGCGGGGGGCTCGGATGGTGCGGTCATTGTCCAGTCGATGGTTCATGCGGACCTCTTCAGACGAGTCTCGGAAACGGATCGGTGGGAAGCTGCGCGCGCGCAGCGGCCGGCAGCGCGTCGGCTTCGACCAGCGCCGCGGCCTTGGCGAGATCGCCGGCCATGTAGCGATCCGCACCCAGCGCTGGAACCTGCTCGCGCAAGGCGCCGATGACCGCAGCCAGCGGCGCGCTCGTTGCATGCGGCGCACGCAGCGTGATGCCCTGGGCGGCGACCAGGAGCTCGATGCCGAGGATGGCGGCGAGGTTGTCGGCCATATCGGACAGGCGCCGCGCGGCATGCGCGGCCATCGACACATGGTCTTCCTGGTTGGCGCTGGTTGGTGTCGAGTCGATTGAGCAGGCGGCTGCGCGCTGCTTGTTCTCGGCATAAAGCGCGGCCGCCGTCACCTCGGCGATCATGAAGCCGGAATTGATGCCGGGATCGGGGGTGAGAAACGGCGGAAGCCCGAAGTTGAGCGCGGGATCGACCAGCGTCGCGATGCGCCGCTCGCTGATTGCGCCGATCTCCGACAGCGCCAGCGCGATGGCGTCGGCAGCGAAGGCCACCGGCTCGGCGTGGAAATTGCCGCCGGAGACGATCTCGCCGGTCTCGACCAGCACCAGCGGATTGT
>NZ_JAEMSD010000238.1 GCF_016462955.1 Bradyrhizobium sp.
CAGATGCCCGACGCGCCCGATCGAGGCGCCGCGCAGGATCGGCAGCATCGGCAGCGTGCAGGGCGCGGCGATGGTAAGAATGCCGGCGAGAAGAGCGAAGTGGAGATCGAGCATTGGCCCTCGTGGATGGGGTCACGAGGGCAGTTCGCGTCTGGCGCGTCGCACGTTACGCGACGTCACGCGGTCGTGACGGCGCGGTCGTTGGGGAGGGCCGCGTCACCCTCAAATACAAAACGACCCGGACGGGGGCATCGTCCGGGTCGCTGGAGGTCTTGGGAGGTTTAACGAAACCGTATGTGAGCTTTATAGGGGGGAAGTTTTTCCGCCTGATGTTGTCGCTTGTTTCAATTGTTTCGTCGGCGGTAACGCTTTCGTGTCCGGGACAGGGCTGGAGCTCTGTCCTATCTCTTTGAAATCGTTCGATTTACGCGGCGAAGCGATCGACGCCGGCGCCCTTAAGCAAATCGGCCAATTGCTTGCGGGCATAGAACATCCGGGTCTTCACCGTGCTCTGAGGAATGCCGATGATCTGGCCGACCTCCTCCACCGACTTCTCGTGGTAGTAGACGAGGGTGATGATCTCGCGATGCGCCGGCGACAGCTTCTGCACGCAGGCGCGCAGGATGGCGCTGGTGTCGCTGCGGTCGAGCGAGGTCTCCGGCGTGTCGTGACCGTCGGGGATCTGGCGCACATCCTCCTGGTCGATGTCTTCGAAGCGGCGCTGGCGCATCGCGGTCAGCGCCTTGAAGCGGGCGATCGAGAGCAGCCAGGTCGAGACCTGCGAGCGGCCCTGGAACTGGCCGGCGGTGCGCCACACGTCCAGGAACACCTGGCTGACCAGGTCTTCCGCCGTGGTGGCGTCGCGCACGATGCGCAGGATGAAGCGGTACACCCGCACATTGTGACGGCAATAAAGGATGTGCATGGCCGTCCGGTTGCCGTCGGCAATGCTCTCCAGAAGCATATCGTCCGAGGTCGCCTGAGCGGCAATGATGCTCTGGCTGGCTTGGGCGTTGATGGCAATGACGTTCGGCATGACTTGGCTCCCCGTAGCGCCGCAACCGAGCGGCGTTTCCTTGAGCCGAAGTGTTAATGAGCCAACGTTTCGGGACGTCTGCACGAAAAGGGGAAAATGGTTTCGTGCGCCGCCAAATTGTTTCGTCGGACGGGATGCGACGAAACATTCAGGGCAAAAAACCTTGGAATTTCAATGTACGGGAAATACGGGGATGGGGATTTCGAGGCGGACGGGAGCAGCGGGAACGTATTTTGAGGGATTGCGTTCGCTTGCGCCACTTGCCCCGTCATTCCGGGGCGATGCGCAGCATCGAACCCGGAATCTCGAGATTCCGGGTTCGCCCTTCGGGCGCCCCGGAATGACGTCGGGCGCGACTTACGCCTTCTCGCCTTGCGGCGAGAACAGATAGCCGCCGCCGCGGATGGTGCGGATCACGGCCGGCTTGGCCGGGTCGGGCTCGATCTTGCGGCGGATCCGCATGATGCGCAGGTCGACGGCGCGGTCGAAGGCTTCGGCGTCGCGCGCGTTGGCAAGCTCGAGCAGGCGCTCGCGCGACAGCACGCGTTTCGGATTGGCCGCGAACACCTTCAACAGCCCGAACTCGGACGCGGTGAGCGGATGCTCGTTGCCCTCGTCGTCGCGCAAGGCCTGGGCTTCCAGGTCGAGCCATTTGGTGCCGAACCGCACCAGCTGCTCCTTGTCCGATTTGGCCGCCGCAGAATCCGGCGCGGCCGCCTTGGCCGGCACGCTCCGCCGCAGCACCGAGCGGATGCGCGCCATCAGCTCGCGCAGCTCGCAGGGTTTTGCGACGTAGTCGTCGGCACCGAGCTCGAGCCCGACGACGCGGTCGATCGGGCTCGCCGTCGCCGTCAGCATGATGACTGGCACGTTGATCCGGCTCTTGAGGTCGCGGACGATCGAGAGCCCGTCTTCCTCGGGCATGTTGAGATCGAGCACGACGAGGTCGGGCATGCTGCCCTGGATCGCGGCGCGCAAGGACTTGCCGCCGTCGCACAGCGTCACGGTGAAGCCGTGCATCTTGAGGTAATCGCCGACCATCTCCCGGGCCGGCGCCTCGTCGTCGACGATCATGATGTGCTGGCTTTGGGTCATGGTCTCTGCATCACGGCATTTCGGTCGCGGGGAGGGTGATGGTGAAGGTCGAGCCCTTGCCGGGGCCCTCGCTGTCGGCGGTGACCTCGCCACCATGCATGTCGACGATCCGCTTGACGATGGAGAGCCCGAGCCCCGTCGAGCTCTCGCCGGCGGTCGGCTTGGCCGACAGCCGCTGGAACCGGCCGAACAGGCGGCCGAGATCCTCCGGCGACAGGCCGGCGCCCTCGTCGCTGACGCGCACGATGGTGTCGCTGCCCTCGTGGACGACCTCGACGCCGATCTTGCCGCCGATCGGCGAGTACTTGATGGCGTTGCTGATCAGGTTGTCGATCGCCTCGCGGATGCGGTCGATGTCGCACATGGTGACGATGTTGGCCGGCGCGGTGACGCTGATCGCCTGCTGCTTGTTGACGGCGAGCGGCTGGTTGGCGTCGGCGACCTCCTTGACCAGCGCGGCGACGTCGACCGGCTCGCGGCGGATGGTGATGTCGAAGGCATCGGCCATCGCGTCCGAGATCAGATGGTCGACCATCGTGGTCAGCCGTTTGGTGGCGTCGCGGATGTGGTCGACCTGGGCCACCACGCCGCCTTCCGAGGCGCCGGTCGAGATCAGCTCCTTCAGCATCTCGGTGCGGCCGAGGATGACACCGAGCGGATTCTTCAGGTCATGCGCGACGGTGCCCAAAATCTCGTTCTTGAAGCCGTTGGCGCGCTGCAGCCGCAGCCATTGCGCCGAGAGCCGGCGATTGGCCTGCATCAGCGCGCGGGTGCGCTGGGCGACGCGGTCCTCGAGCTGGGTGTTGGCGTCCTGGAGCTGCTGATAGAGAATGACGTTGTCGAAGGCGATCGAGAGCCTGCTGGAGAAGATCTCGACCAGCGAGCGGTCGGTCTCGGACAGCTCGCGCTCGGCCTGCAGCAGCACCACCACCTCGCGGCCCGATCCGGTGCGCAAATAGATCACGCTGCGGTGGTCGGCGAATTCGTTCTTGCGGCGCTGGAACGCGGCCTCCACCATCGCCCGCAGGTCGGGATCGAGCGCCTTCGACGTGGTGGTGCCGATGAATCGGCTGTAGCAGCCGCTGCCGGCGAGCACGGAGAGCTCGGGATCGATGCCGCCATTGTCGCGCAGCACGAGGATGCCGGCGCAATCGACGTTGAGCAGCGAAGCGAGCTGGGTCAGCACGCCCTCGGCGAGCCGCTGCATCGACTTGAAATCGTACAGCGTCGAGGCCGCGTCGATGATGATCTCCAGCCCGCGCCGGGTCTGCACCATGCGCTCGAGCTGCTGGTAGGAGCGCAGCGCCGCGGTCAGCGAGGTGAAGAGCTTGTCGGCGGTAAGCTCGGTCTTGGCCTTGTAGTCGTTGATGTCGTACTGCACGATGACGCGCCGCTCCGGCGCCTGGCCGGGCTGGCCGGTGCGCAGGATGATGCGGACGGTCTCGTTCCGGATCTCGTTGCGGATGAACTCGACCAGCTCGAGGCCGGCGACGTCGGTCTCCATGATGACGTCGAGCAGCACGGCGGCGATGTCGTTGTGCGCGGCCATCAGCTTGCGGCCTTCCGCCGCGGAATAAGCCGACAGGATCTCCAGGCCCTGGCCGTTCAGGCTGTAATCCGAGAGAGCGAAACGGGTGCCGTCATGCACGGCCGGATCGTCGTCGATGACGGCGATCTTCCATTTCCGGGCATTGGCATCCTCCGACGCGGTACCGGTATCGTCGATCAGGTGGAGGACATCGTCCTGTTCGGCCATTGAGAAGTCCCGTCACTTTCTGTGCTCTGCGCGCCGCCTTTGGCGACGCGGGGCATGATAATGCGAAAAGTAGTGCCTTGTCCCAGCTTGGATTCCAGCATCATGCGACCGCCGAGCTGCTGGGTGACGAGGTTATAGACGATATGCAGGCCGAGTCCCGTGCCGCCTTCATTGCGCCGGGTGGTAAAGAAAGGGTCAAAGGCCTGGCGCTGCACGTCCGGGGTCATGCCGGCCCCGTCGTCGCTGAAGATGACCTCGATGTCGTCGGTCCCCCGCGGCCGGGCCGAGATCGCGATGGTGCCGGCGCGGCCGTCGGCGAAGGCGTGGTTGGCGGCGTTGAGGAACAGATTGGTCAGGATCTGGCCGTAGGAGCCGGGATAGCCGTCGAGCAGCAGCCCCTCGGGGACGTCGACCTGCAGCGTGATCGGCGAGCGCTTCAGCACCGGCTTGAGGCTGGCGATGATCTGGTCGGTGGCTTCGCTCAACGAGAACTGCCGCCGCTCGGCATGGGAGCGGTCGACCGCAACCTGCTTGAACGACTGGATCAGCTCGCCGGCGCGCTGGAGGTTGGCCACGAGTTGCTGCGAGGCGTCGCGCGAGGACTGCACAAACTCCTCCAGCTGCGAGCGGCGCAGGCCGCCCTCGCCCCTGAGCTGGGCCTCGAAGATCTCGGTGCGCCGGGCGAAGCTCGAGGCCACCGTCAGGCTGATGCCGATCGGGTTGTTGACCTCGTGGGCGACGCCCGCAACGAGGCCGCCGAGCGCGGCCAGCCGCTCGGCATCGATCAAATTCTGCTGCGCGGTATTGAGCTCGAGCAGCGCGCTCTCGGCCTTCTCCTTGGACGCGCGCAGCTCGTCCTCGGTCTCGCGCTTGGCGATCGCGTTCTCGCGGAACACTTCGACCGCACGCGCCATGGCGCCGACCTCGTCTCTCGCCTTGGTGCCCTGCACCTCGCGGTGGAGGTCGCCGAGCGTGATCGCGCGCATCGCGGTCATGAGCTGCTGTAGCGGCAGGCGGATCGACAGTGCGATCAGGACGCCCGCGGTGAGGATGATGCCGAGGAAGATGATCGCGATCGTCAGCACCCGGCGGGAAATGTCGGCCAGCGTGCGGTCGAACGTCTCCTGCGCCTTCTGCTCGCGCTGACGCATCTTGGTCGAAAGGTCGTCGATGGCGCCGATCGCTTCGGCCTGGCTGGCGTCGATGGTGTTGCGCAGCAGCTCGGTGCGGCTCGCGAGCTGTTCGGACAGTTTGGCGAAGCCTTCGCGCAGCGCTGCGGTGCGGGAGGCGAGCCGCCGCAAGGCCATCTTCTGGAGGTCGTTGTCGGCGAGATCGATCATGACCGGGATGGTCTTCTCGATCGTCTCGGTGTGACGGCGGGCGTCGTCGGCCGCGCCTGCCGACTGCGACAGATAGTAGGAATTGGCCGCCACCAGCATCGCGGTGAAGGCCTCGCGCGACTTGCCGAGCGAGGGCCAGATCAGCGCGTCGCGATGGCCGGTGGCGCCTTCGATGATGGAATAGAGGCCGGCCATGTCGCGGGCCGGGCCCTGCACCTGCTCCTCATAGGTCTTCGCGATGGTGGCCTGCACGCCGCGCAGCTCGCCGAAACCGTTGAGGAAGCGGTCGGTGGTGCGCTCCAGCTCCTCGACCGAGCCCGATAGCATCGGGTCCTTGGCGGCGCGGTTGGACAGCGTGCCCAGCACCGCCTCCCGCAGCAGGAGGATCTCGGCGAACAGGTCCGGGCTCGGCTGGTTGATGTAGCGGTGGATCAGATTGTGCAGGCGGCCCGTCTCGCTTTCGAGCAGCGCCAGGATGCGGTCGGATTCGCGCACCTGGCGCACGTCGTCCCAGGCCGAGCCCAGCACCTGCGCGCCGTTCCAGATCATCGCCACCAGCACCACCACGACGGCGGAATTCAGCGCCGCGATCGACAGGATGCGCCAGCGGATCGGCACCGCGCGCAGCACGCCGACGAGACGCGCGCGCAGCTGCCCGGCCGGGCCCGGCGGCCGCTCCGCGTGCTCGTGATGTCCAAGTGCAGCCAACGCGGCTCACTCCACCTTGCGAATGCGTTCGATCAGCGCGGCCGCGGCGGGATCGCGCGCGGCCTTGGCGTAGATCGGGGCCATCGCGTCCCAGAACGGCTTGCGGTCGATCTCCTTGACGATGGTGACGCCGGCGTCCTGCGCCTTGCGCTGCGACTGCTCCTCGAGGTCGCGCCATTTCTCGCGCATGAAGAGGCTGGAGCGCTGCGCGGCCTCCCGGAACATCTTCTGCTCGTCCTGCGAGAGGCTCCGCCAGGCCTTCAGCGAGATCACCAGGACCTCGGGGCTCATCGTGTGCTCGGTGAGGGTGTAGTGGCCGGCATGCTTGAAATGGTCCGTCGTCACGAAGGATGGCCAGTTGTTCTCGGCGCCGTCGATCAGGTGATTGGCGAGCCCGGTCAGCACCTGCCCGTAAGCCAGCTCGACCGGCTCGGCACCGAGCGCGCGGATCATCTGGCTCATCAACTCCGATTGCTGCACCCGGATCCGCAATCCCTTGAGGTCTGCGATGTTCCTCACCGGGCGGACGCCGTTGTAGATCGACCGTGCCCCGGAATCGTAGAAGGCGAGCCCGACGAAGCCGTAGGGCTCGAAGCTGTTCAGGATCTCGCTGCCGATCGGCCCGTCCAGCACCTTCTGCATGTGCTCGATGGACCGGAACAGGAACGGCATGGCGAGCACGTTCATGGCCGGGACGAAATTGCCGATCAGGGCCACGTTGGTCCGGTTGAGGTCGATCGCGCCGGCCCGGGTCTGTTCGATGGTCTCCTTTTCCTCGCCGAGCTGACGGGAGTGAAACACCTTGACCTCGTGGCGGCCGCCGCTGCGCTCGGCGATCAGGGCGCCCATGTAGCGCAGCGCCTGGACGGTCGGGTAATCCTCGGCCTGGGTGTCGGCGGCGCGAAATTCGCGCGCGCCGGCGCCCGTCGTCCAGACGGCGAGCACAAGCGCGACGTAGATCACCCCGGTCCGCGAGAGTTCGGCACGGCTCAGCACTGGCACACTAACCCCTCAGTGGTGAAGTCTATGGCGGGAGCAAAAGGTTCAATGCAATCTAAAGCGATTTCAAAGCGAAGTGGATAGCGGTTCGCGTAAAGAAAACCCGTCAAACTGACAAGCTGGAGCTCTACGGCCCATCGGGACGCGGCTCCACCAGATGGTCGGGGGAGGCCATCCTGTGCCGTGGCAAGGTCAGGATTGTGCGGCGCGGCCGTTGCTCATTCCGATTGAAAGCGGATATGCCGCGCCTTAAGCAGGGACGGTTGCCGTATGCCGCGCCAGATGAGAGAGCCGTCGTGATTTCAGCATTGCGCCTGTTGCCGGTCGTTGCCGCCCTCGCGGCTCTCACCTTCATATCGAAGGCGCAGGCAGCCACGGAGATCGCGTGGTGGCACGCCATGTCCGGCGAGCTCGGCCGGCAATTGGAGAAACTCGCCTCGGACTTCAACGCCTCGCAGTCCGATTACCGCATCGTGCCTGTCTACAAGGGCAACTACACGGAGACGGTGACGGCCGCGATCTTCGCCTTCCGCTCGCGCAGTCAGCCCGCGATCGTCCAGGTCAACGAGGTCGCCACCGCCACCATGACCGCGGCCAAGGGCGCGATCTATCCGGTGTTCAGCCTGATGCGGGACCAGGGCGAGCCGTTTTCGCTTGGCGACTACCTGCCCGCAGTCTCCGGCTATTACACCGACGCGGCCGGCAATCTGTTGTCCTTCCCGTTCAATTCCTCGACCCCGATCCTGTACTACAACAAGACCCTGTTCCGTGATGCCGGCCTCGATCCGGAGACGCCACCGAAGACCTGGCCTGAACTGGCTGCCGCCGCAAAGCGCCTGCGCGACCGTGGCGCTGCTTGCGGCTTCACCACCTCCTGGCCGTCCTGGATCCATGTCGAGAATTTTTCGGCGTTTCATAATCTGCCGCTGGCCACGCGCACGAACGGTTTTGCGGGCCTCGATGCGGAGCTGACCATCAACAATCCGCCTCTCGTCAGACACGTCACCCAGCTCGCCGAATGGCAAAAGACGAAACTGTTCGACTATAGCGGCCGCGGCCAGTCGGCCGAGCCGCGCTTCCAGAAGGGCGAATGCGGCATCTTCATCGGCTCCTCGGCGACGCGCGCCGACATCAGGGCGAACTCGAAATTCGAGATCGGCACCGGCATGATGCCGTACTGGCCGGACGTGAAGGGCGCGCCGCAGAATTCGATCATTGGCGGCGCCACGCTGTGGGTGCTGCGCGACCGCCCGCGCGAGGAATACAAGGGCGTGGCGCGCTTCTTCGCCTATCTGTCCCAGCCCGGCGTACAGGCTGCCTGGCACCAGAACACCGGGTACCTGCCGATCACCCGCGCCGCCTTCGAGCTGACGAAGTCGCAAGGCTTCTACGAACGCAATCCGGGTTCGGCGATCTCGTTCGAGCAGGTCACGCTCAATCCGCCGACGGAGAATTCCAAGGGCATCCGGCTCGGCTCTTTCGTCCTGATCCGCGGCGCGATCGAGGACGAGCTGGAGCAGGCCTTCGCCGGCCACAAGAGCGCGCAGGCAGCACTGGATTCCGCCGTCGAGCGCGGCAACAAGCTGCTGCGTCAATTCGAGCGGGCGAGCCCGGATAGGTAGGGTGTTGCGCAAGATCTCTCCACGGCGTCATGGCCGGGCTTGTCCCGGCCATCCACGCCTTGCCGCGCGGCGCGAAGAACGTGGATGCCCGGGACAAGCCCGGGCATGACGAACTCAAACAACAGCGCGCGATGTCCGTGAAACTCCCAGACCTCGCCGACGCCGCAAGCTTCCGTGCGTTCCGCTCCGCGTCCCCGCAATGGCTTCCGATCGCGCTCGACATCGCGCGCAGTCACGGCCTCGATGTCGGCGCCCCGGCTGTGTTTGCGACCGGCACCAACCTCGTCGTCGGCCTCGGCGACAAGCTGATCCTGAAAATCTTCCCGCCGCTCTTGCGCGCGCAATTCGTCTCCGAGCGCGCTTCGTTGATGCAGCTCGCCGGCCGCCTCTCGCTGCCGATCCCCGAGATCGTCGCAGAAGGAACGCGCGACGGCTGGCCCTATCTGGTCATGACGCGCCTTTCCGGCACGCTCGGCTCGGAGGTCTGGCCCTCGCTGCCGGAAGACCAGAAGGAGCGCTTGCTGCGCCAGATCGGCGAGACCATCGCGAGCGTGCAGCGCGCCCCGCTCGGAGAGCTCGCGGCCATCGAGCCGCGCTGGGACGCATTCATCCACGCCCGGATGCAGGCTTGCCGTGCGCGGCACACCCGTCTCGGCCTTGCACCAAAATTCCTCGCCGGTCTCGACGATCTCTTGCGCGATGCGGCAGCGCTGATCCCGATGGACGCGCCGCCGGTGATCCTGGTCGGCGAATACATCCCTGAGAATTTTCTGCTCGCCTGCGATGACGGCCAATGGTCGCTCAAAGGCCTGTTCGATTTCGGCGACGTCCTCACCGGATGGCGCGACTACGACCTGCTTGGCCCCAGCGCCTTCATGGCGGCGGGACGGCCGGGCCGGGTGAAGAGCCTGCTCGAAGGCTTTGGCTATGCGAAGCCGGACTTCGCGCTCAAGCGCCGGCTGATGGCCTTGATGCTGCTGCACCGCGCCAGCGACCTCAACGCGCATATCTGCATCGACGGCTGGCAGGAGAGGGTGGATGATCTGGTCGAGCTGCAGGAGCTGATCTGGCCCGGCTGAGGGCGCCGCACCTCCCGTCATTCCGGGGTGCCGCGGAGCGGCGAACTGTGGTGCGCAATTGCGCACCTGAGAATCCATTGTGCCGCGCGTTCTGTCGCCCGATGGATTCCGGGCTCGATGCTGTGCATCGCCCCGGAATGACAGCTCGGCAAGATGATTCCTGCCGTCGCCTCTCGAATGAGCTGATCCTTTCTTTGGCCTAAATTTTAGTCATTTGTCTGTCTTTGTATGCAATTGCGAGCCGCGCCACTTCCCCGGCAGATCCTGTCAAGGCAAGAATTTCCTGCTACACCAATAGCTTAAGGCCGCCGTAACGCTCCGTTAAGCCTTGGCACGAACCTTGCGAATCCGGTTCCAACGAAAACCATTGCGTTGGAGCGATTTCATGAAGCGCCGCGATTTCCTCAAATCCGTTTCCGGACTGGCCGCTGGCGCGGCGCTCCCGGCGATGCCGTCCGTCATTTCGTCCGCGCAGGCCGATGCCCGCTCGGAGACGCTGCTGATCGTCTCGGAGGGCG
>NZ_JAEMSD010000239.1 GCF_016462955.1 Bradyrhizobium sp.
GATCCGCTTGGCGACGTCGAGGATCACGGCATCGGCAACGTCGAAGCCGAAGGCGTCGTTGACGCGGGCGAGATGATCGATGCCGACCAGCATGAACGCCGCGGTCGAGCGGAAACGGGCCGTCTCCTCGATCGCCTCGGCGAGCGCTGCGATCAGATGCGAGCGGTTCAGCTCACCCGTCAGCGGGTCGAGCCGGGCCAGCTTCGCCAGCTCTTCGTCGCGGGCGTGGCGTTCATTGTTGATGCGCACGGAGCCGATCGCGCGCACGGGGCGGCCGTCGGGACCAGCGAACCAGCGGCCGGTCTCCTCGATCCAGACCACGGGATCGGAGGCACTCATGCGGACGCCGTACTCGACCCGGTATGGCGTGCCGTCGGCGCCGTGCACGGGGGAAGTCTGCGCCAGCGCCGCGGTCCGCAGCGACTGCGCGGGCTCGATCAGCTTGGCGAATTCGGCGCCGGTCGCGAGCCGCTCGGCGGGAATCCCGGGAAAGATGCTGGCGGCCTGCTCCCCCCAGACCATGACGTCGCTGGCGATGTCCCAGGCGAACACGGCCTGGCCGAGCGCGGCCAGGATGTCGGAGGCTTGCGGCAATGCAGGGGTCAAAATCGCCTCGTTTCGGGACAGTGGAGAAGTCCTGAGCCGGCACAGGATAGAGCCAGATTCGCCCCCGACCCTAGGCAAAGTTGATAAACAATTTGGAAACCACGTTTGCCGGCGCGGGGAACCAAACCGGTCCGGCCGGCATAGGCCTTGCGAGTACAGGACTCGCACCGGCTCCCGCGTCCCGAAACGCGACAATCTCGCCGGATCAACGGTGAATGCGATGTTGGGTACCGATCGAGCGGATGGGGCGGACAACGGCACGGGCACGGCCCTTGTGCCGCTGCTGCCCACGTTGCGCTGGGTTCACAAGGCGCCGCTGCCGCGCCCCGATCCGAGCTTCGTCACCCAGCTCATCGCCAATGCCGAATATCCGTCCCAGGCCAGCCGGCTCCGCCGCGCCTCTTCCGAAGATGCGCGGACGGCCTATGGCGACAAGCGGCCGCTGGGAAGCGTCGCATTGCGAACGCGGCTGGTGGCTTGAGGCCGATCAGCGCGGCGGCGCATCAGTCGGGGGTGGCGTCCCGTTGCCCGGCTGAAGATGGGGTGAGGGTACTTCCGGCGACGGCGCGGTAGCCTGCGCCGTCTTCGGCGCCGGATGGTCCATCAGCACGGATTCGGCGACGGACTGCGCCGAGGAGGCGGGTGCCGCCGGTGCTGGCTGCGGCGCAACCACCGGCTCGAACTTGCGCTCGGACTCCACATCCTCCGCCGGCGCTTCGGCCTTGCGCTTGGCCCTGCGCGGCGCCGGCACCGTGGTCTCGGCGACATAAGTGACGCGGCGGCGCGTACGCTGGGCAATGCCGGCGAAGAAGTCCGCCATCGCCAGCAGCACCAGCAGGAAAAAGGTGGAGTTGCCGAATTTGGGCCACATCACGAATTCGGCGGCGGCGGCGCCGAAGACGATCAGCGAGAGCAGATGATCCATCAGGAATTTCGAGCCGGGCCGCGCGCCCTTGACCACTTCGAGCAGCAGCAGCACCACGCCGAGCGCCAGCAGGAGATCGGCGAGCGTGACCGGCCAGACCTCGCCGGACATCATCGGGACCTTGAACAGCACGTCCGTGAAGGACACGGTCGGCATCAGGAAGGCGATGATGTTGTAGACCGCGAGCGGAATCAGAAGCAGCGGGAAACCGACCATCGACGAGATGCCTTCTCGATCAAGATATCCGGACAGAACAATGCAGCGGCGAAGCATTCGCTCCGCCGCCGTCACCGTCTATCTCATGGGTTGGCCGAAATCAGGCAGGCACGATCATCCCGCCTGGAGAAGGGTCCTGGGTTCAGGACTCTTTCTTCTTCAGGACCTGGCGGCCCTTGTACATGCCGGTCTTGAGGTCGAGATGGTGCGGACGACGGAGCTCGCCGGAGTCCTTGTCTTCCACATAGGTCGGCTTCTTGATGGCGTCAGCCGAGCGGCGCATGCCACGGCGCGACGGCGAGGTTTTTCTTCTCGGAACGGCCATTTCAACATCCTCTAGGGATTGGTGTCATCAGGGCATCGTCCGCGAAGGGACGGCTCAGCACCCGCAAATAACGGGGCGAGCTGAATGCCGATCAAGGCCGCGCTTATAGAGGAAGGCCGTCCGTAAAGCTAGGCTCTTGGACCGGAAAATGAGCCCGGAATGGGCCCAAAATCAGCGATTTTCCCGCCAGCAGGTCGCAAGCGAGCTCGCCTGCCCTCTTGCCATATAGGTAGCCGCCAGCCGCCGGACACCCGGTCCCGGCGTCCGGGCACTGCGCTTCACCGGGTTCGGCAGGATCGAGGCCAGAAGTGCCGCCTCCCGGGGCGATAGGTTTTCAGCCGATTTGCCGAAGGCGTAGGTGCTGGCCGCCTCGACGCCGAATTGCCCCTGCGGGCCCAGCTCGGCGATGTTGAGGTAGATTTCGAGAATCCGCTGCTTGGGCAGGACGAGGTCGATCCAAAGTGCCAGCGGGAATTCGAGCGCCTTGCGGACGTAATCGCGGCCCTGCCACAGGAACAGGTTCTTGGCGACCTGCTGGGTGATTGTGGACGCGCCGCGGAAGGCGCCGCCGTCCTCCCTGGCGTCGTCGATCGCCTCGCGTAATGCGCCCCAATCGATGCCGTGATGCTTGCAGAAATGGGCATCCTCGGCCGCCACCACCGCGCGCGGCAGAGAAGGCGACATATCAGCCAGATCGATCCACTGCCGCTGCATCGGCGCGCCCTGCAAGCTGCGCCAGGCCATCAGCGTCGAAACAGGGTGGCCGGTGCGGTAGAACGGCGCGATCACATAGGGCGCAAGGACCACGACCGCGAGCACGACCAGCAGGATTTTGACGAAGCGCAAATCGACCTTTCCGGCGTAAACTGAACCACGGCTACGGGCTGGAGCATTAAGTCTGTGATTATTCGGGCCTTTTCCAGCACTTTTTAGGCCTTCCAAACGATTGACTGGGGCGGGCGCATAAAGGATTGTCCCGCCGAATTTTAGTTCTGGAGCCCCTCTTGATGACCGGCACGTCCCCGTCCGATTTCGCCAAACGTCTGGACATGACCGCTGATGACACCGAGGCCCTGCTCGGGCGCCTGCTGTCCGATGACATCCTGCATGACGAAATCGCCCGGCCCAAGCGACTGATGGACGCAATGCGCTATTCGAGCCTGAACGGCGGCAAGCGCCTGCGCCCCTTCCTGGTGGTCGAAAGCGCCGCCGTGTTCAGCGTGCCGCGCGAGGCGGCCCTGCTCGTCGGCGCCGCACTCGAATGCATCCACTGCTATTCTTTGATCCATGACGACCTGCCGGCCATGGACAATTCGGACCTGCGGCGCGGCCGCCCCACCCTGCACAAGAAGACCGATGACGCCACGGCGATCCTCGCCGGCGACGGGCTCCTGACGCTCGCCTTCGACATCATCACGCGCGACGAGGTCCACCGCGACGCCAATGTCCGGCTGCTCTTGACGCGCGCGCTGGCGCGCTGCGCCGGCATCGGCGGCATGGTCGGCGGCCAGATCCTCGACCTCGCCGGCGAAGGCCGTTTCGGCGGCAACGAGCCGATCGACGTCGCCCGTATCCAGCAGATGAAGACCGGCGCGCTGTTGCGCTACGGCTGCATCGCCGGCGCGATCCTAGGCCAGGCCTCGAAGGCGGAATATCAGGCGCTCGACGATTACGGCCGCGCACTCGGCGAGGCCTTCCAGATCGCCGACGACCTGCTCGACGTCGAAGGCGACGCGGCCGCGCTCGGCAAGCCGGCCGGCGCCGATGCCGCCCTCGGCAAGACCACCTTCGTCACCCAGCTCGGCATCGAAGGCGCCAAGCAGCGCGTACGCGACCTGCTCGCGCGCGCCGACAGCGCCGTGTCGATTTTCGGCGACCGCGCCGCCGTGCTGCAAGCAGCGGCGCGCTTCGTCGCCGAACGGAAGAACTGACGCAAGACAATGGCCGGCGGCAAAGAGGATCCCGTCCTCGTTCGCTTCCGCCGGATGTCGCGGCCGATGCGGCTGATCTATGCGAGGCCGCGGACCTTCATCGCACTCACCGTCGGCGTCCTAGTCTGCCTGCTGTTGCCGGGGACCTTCCGGGTGGTGACACGGCTCCTGCTCGGCTGGGACGCGCTGATCGCTGTCTATCTCGTGCTGGTCTACGCGATGATGCTGTGCAACGACCATCAGCATATCCGCCGTGCCGCAGCGATGCAGGATGACGGCCGCTTCGTGATCCTGCTCGTGACCGCGATCGGGGCCTTTGCCAGCATCGCAGCGATCGTCTCCGAGCTCGGCACGCCGCATCGCGGCGTCCTCGAGCTGACGATCGCAATCGTCACCATCGTGCTGTCATGGGCCGCCGTGCACACGATCTTCGCGCTGCATTACGCGCATGATTACTACCGCAACACAAAGCCGGGCGGCCTGCAATTCCCGAGCGGCGGCGACCAGGAAGACCATGCCGATTATTGGGACTTCGTCTATTTCTCGTTCGTGATCGGAATGACCGCGCAGGTCTCCGACGTCGGCATCACCGACAAGACCATCCGCCGCACGGCGACGGCGCATGGGATCGCCTCGTTCATCTACAACACGGCGTTGCTGGCGCTGACGGTGAACATCGCGGCGAGCGCGATCTCGAACTGATCGGGTCGTCCCGGCAGGCGCCGGGACGACGTTTGAAGGTGCTCAGTAGCAGACCTCGGCATGGGCGTCGTTGCCGGGGCCGCCGCCACCGCGATATTCGAGACGGCAACCGCGATGGACCGGACGACAACCGGTGCTGTTGCAGATGATCTGCCCGCCACCCGAGGCACGGCTGCCGCCAGCGGCAGCAGCGATGCCGGCAGCAGCACCGTAGCCGCCCGCGGCGACACCTGCCGCACCGCCGGACTGACGACGCTGCGGGCCGGGACGCTCATCGCCATCGTCACGCTTGGCCGTCGCGGGCTTGGGCTTGGCCGGCTTGGCTGCACGCTGCTTTTCGCATTCATTGTCGTCGTTGACCGCATAGCCCTCGCGGCAGACGATCTTGGTGCATTTGTCGCCGTCAGCCTTGAAGCCGTGCTCGCAGACCAGCGGGCAGACGCGCGCCGGCTTCGACTTGACGGCATCGAGCGCATCGGGGCTCGCGACCTTCACGTCGAGCTTGGTGCCGGCATAACGATTGAACTGCGACAGCGATCGTTGCGCGGACGTATTCCAATTGCCGTCGGCCTGCCCGGAGAAGCACCCGACGCGGCCGAGCTCGGCCTGCACCGAGCGGTTGAGATCGGCCGGCGTCGCCGCAGGCGTCAGCGAGGCGACGTTGGTGCCGGCAGCGTTCGCGGTGCTGGGCGTAGCACTCGGTGCCGAAGCGGCAAGGTTGACGCGCTGCTGCTCGGCGGCGGCCGCCTGCTGCTGCGCCTGCTCCTTGGCCTTCTGCGCGGCAAGCTGCGCCTGCTCGGCAGCCTTCGCATCGGCCGCGGCTCTGGCCTGCGCATCCTTCTGCGCGCCGAGCGCAGCAAGACGATCGCGCTCCGCCTCGGCCTGCTTGGCCTTCGCGATCGCCGCCGCATGTGCCTGCTCGGCGCCGATCCTCTCGAGCTGGAGCTTGGCAAGGCTCGCATAGAAGCCGTCGGAATGCTGGGCGAGGAAGGCTTCCCACGCCGCCCTGTTGCCGACCTGGAGCGCGAGCTCGTAGTCGCGGCGGATATCCGCCTGGCGATTCGCCGCGGGCGCCACCGGCGTGGTCGCCGCCACCTTGACCGGCACCAGCGGCACGTCCTCGCCGCCGAGCGAACCGTAGACGAACGGCTCCTGCTTGTTGCCGGTCGATTTGAGCACCTCATCGCGCACGAAGCCGAAGGCGCGGCGGACGTCGAGGCCCGGCGTCGTCAGATGCTTCGACAGCGCAACCGTAAACGGGCTGTTGACGCCGTCGCCGTCCTGCGCCGTGAAGCCGGCCTTGGCCGAATAGGCAATCAGCGTGTTGGGGCTGTTCGGCTCGACCTGGGCAAGGCCCCGGCCGAAGCTGCGCGTGGCAACCGTGCGCTTCATCTTTTTGCCGAACGGATTGTCGCGGCAGGCGTCCAGGATCACCAGACGAAGCTGCTTTGCGGGCTCGACCGCGACCAGGATGCGATCGAGCGAAAGCGCCTCGTCATACACGTCGGTGTCGCGCTCGAGCTTGGCGTCGACGGGGATCAGATAGTTCGAGCCTTCGACCTCGATGCCGTGACCGGCATAGTAGACCACGGCGATATCGGCATCGCGGGTTGCATCCGCGAAGTCGCGCAGGACGCGCCGTGTGTCCAGCGCCGACAAATCGTGCCGGGACTCGACGATGTCGAAGCCGGCCTCCTTCAACATCTTCGCCATCACAGACCCGTCATTGACGGGGTTGGTCAGCGACGGCGCATGCTGATAGGCCGAGTTGGCCACCACCAGCGCAACGCGCTTGCCGGCAACAGCGGGCGCGGCGCCCAACAGCAGGCCGAGAGCAATGAAGAGCGGACAAAGTCTGAGCAAACTGCGCATGACACCACTTCCGATAGTTCCGGGCCGTTCGGCCCTTTGGGGACCGCTTTAGCAGCATTCACCGCCGGCGCTTGTGATGGAGGTCACGAAGGGGACGCCGACGACAGGCCAAAGGCCCCCTCTTGGTTTGTCGCGCCAGCCCTGTCGTGGTTCGCCAGTCAATGGCGCGCGAGCCTGGTTCCGTCAGACAACCCCGATGTGCTCCCGATATTGCGGCAGATTGTCCGTAATGTCGTACCAAGGCGCTTTCGAACCCACGAAAATATGGGCACTCGGCCGGATCGAGGGGGCATCGACCAGGGTTCCCATGGCGACGTGGACCCATTCTCCTTCTCGGACCCGGGAATAGAGTAGCGAGCCGCAGTGGGCACAATGCGCGTTGTGGGTGGTCTCGTCTCCAAAGATCATCCGGAGGTCGCCACCTCTGACAATGCGGAGCTTGTCGTGCGGGATGCCGGCGAACGGCTTGAAGGCGGCGCCGGTGGTGCGACGGCAGTTCGAGCAATGACAATTCATCGCATAGGAGAACTCGTCGGCCACCTCGAAGCGGACGGCGCGGCAATAGCATTCACCGATCAGGATGCGAGCGTTCGAATTCTTTGAACCAATCATTCCAAAGACCTTGCGCAATTGACCCGAGACATCCATAGCGCATTTCGATCTCTCCGACTAAGTTCGCCGAAGCCATCATGCAAAGGAATGACCCATGAGCCAGAACCGGTCGAGCGTCGAAGCCGTCGTGCAATCCTATTTCGACGGACTGTACGAGGGCGACGCCGAAAAGCTCGGTGCCATCTTCCATCCCTCCGCCGATCTGCGCTGGGTCGAAAAGGGCGAGCTGCAGGTCCTAACGGTGCCCGACTGGCTCGACCGCGTGCGCAAGCGCGCCTCCGCCAAGGCAGAAGGCAAGCCGCGCGAGGACTTCATCGTCACCATCGACCGTTCCGACGACAAGACCGCCTTCATCAAGGTGCGCTGCCAGCTGCCGCCGCGCTATTTCACCGACTATCTGGTCGCGATGAAGCTCGCCGATGGCTGGCAGATCGTGTCGAAATCGTACCGGTACGACCTGCGGGAATGAGTCCTTTCCGCTCTTCCGCTGCCCGAATCTGGCGCACTCGTTCTCCATTCGTCATTGCGAGCGAGGCGACTTTGCTTGCGCAGATTGGACGCACGATCGCCGGCCAGCTGACGTGAGCAGAGCCGCATTGACCTTGCGCGCGCTTCCGGGTCAAGACAGACCATCATGGAAGCCAAATTTCAGACTTTTCTCATCCTGCTTGCCGTGCTCGCGGTCACCGCACTGGCGGCGCGCCGGTTCAACATTGCGCCCGCCATTCTCCTGATGCTCTCCGGCGTCGGCCTCGCTTTCGTGCCGGGCATGCCGGCGGTCGAGCTGCCGCCGGAACTGGTGCTCCTGATGGTGCTGCCGCCGCTGATCTACTCGGCCAGCGTCGCCATGAGCTGGCGCGAGTTCAGGAACAATCTGCGCCCCATCGTGCTGCTCGCGGTCGGCGCGGTGATCTTCACCGCAGCGATGGTGGCGGCGGCCACGCACTATTTGATCGGCCTGCCCTGGACCATCGGCTTCCTGTTGGGCGCCATCGTCGCGCCGCCCGACGTGGTGGCGCCGCTCGCGATCGCGCGACGGCTCAATTTGCCCCGCCGCATCCTGGTCATACTCGAGGGCGAAGGACTCGCCAACGATGCCACGGCGCTGATCCTTTACCGCTTCGCGCTCGCCGCGATCATGGTCGGGCACTTCTCATTGCCGCTGGCGGCGGGCGAATTCCTCCTCATCGTCGCCGGCGAGATCGCTTTCGGCATCGGCATCGGCTGGCTCTCCTTGCGTTTTCGCAAATGGTCGGGGGATCCGCAGGTCGAGCTGACGCTGTCGCTGATCACGCCCTATGTCTCGTACTGGCTGCCCGAGCATGTCGGCGGCTCCGGCGTGATCGCAACGGTGGCCTGCGGACTCTATGTCAGCTGGAATGGCCCGTTGCTGATCTCCTCGGCGACGCGCCTGCAAGGCATCTTTTTCTGGGACCTCGTGATCTACCTGATCGAGGGCATGCTGTTCCTGCTCACCGGCTTCCAGTTGCGCGCGCTCTACGAGAAATCGAAAACCTTCCCGCTCGACGACATTCTCATCGCAACCGCGGTGGTGCTGGTGATCGTCGTCGTCGCGCGCTTCGCCTGGCTCTATCCTGCGACCTATCTGCCGCGAATGCTCTCGAAGTCCCTCCGCGAGCGCGACCCGTCGCCGCCATGGCAATGGCCGTTCGTGCTCGCCTTCACCGGCGTGCGCGGCGCGGTGTCGCTGGCCGCCGCGCTGGCGCTGCCGTTCACGCTGCCGAATGGCGAGGCGTTTCCGTATCGCGATCTGATCCTGTTCGTCGCCTTCGGCGTCATCTTCGTCACGCTGATCGGCGTCGGCCTGACGTTGCCGCCGGTGGTGCGCTGGCTCGGCGTCGCCGAAGCCGGCCGCAGCGAGCATGCGGCCCAGCACCAGGCCGAGATCGCCGCCCGTCGCCGTGCGCTCGATGCCGCGCTCAGATCGCTGGATGCACTGACCATCGAGAAGGAAGTGTCGGACGAGGTGATGCAGCTGCTCCGTGCCCGCCACGATATCCGCGTCAGCCAGTTGCCCGGTGCGCTCGACCCCAATCATCACGACGTCTCATCTGACGGCACCGCGCTGACCCGCGAGTTGATCACCGCCGAACGCAAATTCATCCATGATCTCCTGCGCGACGGCCAGATCACCGACGAAACACGCCGTCGCATCGAACGCGATCTGGATCTGGAAGAGGCCAGTCTGGCGAACCGGGAGTATCGAGAGGCGCCGCTGTAGGTCTCGTCGGCAGCGAAGGAGACTACCGCCTCTCGCAAAACTCCCTCATCGCGGCCACGACGGCGCCCGCGACCGCTTCGTGCCGCTCCGGCGCGTTCAGCTCCATTTCCTCGTCGCGATTGATGATCGAGCCGGCCTCGAGCAGTACGGCGGCGCTCCGCGTCCGCGACAGCACGACGAGCCCGTCATAGCGGTAGACGCCGACATCCTTGTCGAGCAGCTGGCGCCGGTGGCGGCCCATCACCGGCAGGGTGTACTGGCTGGCATAATGCAGGCCCTGCTCCTTCAACTGTCTGCCGATGATCCGGGCCAGCCTCAGGCTGGTCCCGAAGTGCGGGTTCTGCCGCGACACGAATAGCGAGTGACCCGAAAAGCGGTCGCTGAAATAGCTCTTTGCGCCGTCGAATTCCCAGGTCTCGAGCAGCTTGTCCGGCACCGAATCGTGATGAACCGACAGGAACAGATCGGCTCGGGCGTCATTCGCGGCACTGACGCGCTTGAACAGGCTAGCCTTCGCCTTGCCGTCCGTGACCAGCAGGCGGGCTGCGGCAAAGCCTTCAGACCTGAGCTTCGTTGTGATCAACCTAGCGAGGCGGAAGTTGAAGCCGAACTCCGGATCATTGCGCGCGCTGAGCGCGCCGTAGGAATCCGGCGTGTGCCCGACATCCACGACGATCCGGAATTTGGGCATCTCGCATCTGGCCGGTGG
>NZ_JAEMSD010000240.1 GCF_016462955.1 Bradyrhizobium sp.
CGAGTGGACCGTTGTCGCGCATCTTGAAGATCAGATGCGAGACGCCGTTCGGCAGCGTCTCGACATAGCGGTAGGCGGGCTCGCTGCCGCCGTTGTCGTTCTCGGCCGATCCGACGCCGTCCGGCTTCAGTTCGGCGGGCCGGTCGTTGATGAAGAGCTGGCCCTGTCGCATCTGGATGCGGTCGCCGGGCAGGCCGACGACGCGCTTGACCCAGGCCTGCGAGCGATCGCCGGGCCAGCGGAAGACGACGACGTCGCCGAGCTTCGGCGTCTCCGCGAAGACGCGGCCGCTTTCTGGCAGGTTGATCTGGATCGGCAGCGACGAGGTGCCGTAGCCATAGGGGAATTTGGAGGCGAGCAGCGCATCGCCGATCAGAAGCGTCGGCTCCATCGAGCCCGACGGAACGTAGAACGGCTCGGCGAGTGCGCCCTTGGCGATGAAGACCGCGGCGACGATGCCGGCGAGCTGCACGAGTTGTCCACCCCAGCCGCTGCTTTTCCGCTTGGGGCTGACAGTCACTTTGTCTTCCATGGTCATGCGCCCGTTCCACCCACGGTGATGCGTTCCATCAGCAGCGACGGCTGGCCGACGCCGACAGGCACGCCCTGTCCGTTCTTTCCGCAGGTGCCGATGCCGGTGTCGAGCGCGAGATCGTTGCCGATCATGCGGATGCGATGCAGGTCGGTCGGTCCGTTGCCGATCAGCATGGCGCCCTTCAGCGGCGCCCCGATCTTGCCGTTCTCGATCTTGTAGGCCTCGGTGCACTGGAATACGTACTTGCCCGAGGTGATGTCGACCTGGCCGCCGCCGAAATTGGCGGCGAACACGCCGTTCTTCACCGAAGCGAGGATCTCGGCGGGATCGCGGTCGCCCGCGAGCATGTAGGTGTTCGTCATGCGCGGCATCGGCACATGGGCATAGCCCTGGCGGCGGCCGTTGCCGGTCGGCTTCATGTTCATCAGCCGCGCGTTCTGGCGGTCCTGCATGTAGCCGACCAGGATGCCGTCCTCGATCAGCACGGTGCGGTTGGTCGGCGTGCCCTCGTCGTCGATCGAGAGCGAGCCGCGCCGCGAAGCAATCGTACCGTCGTCGACGACGGTGACGCCCTTGGCCGCGACCTGCTGGCCCATCAGTCCCGCAAACGCCGAGGTCTTCTTGCGGTTGAAGTCGCCCTCGAGGCCATGGCCGACCGCTTCATGCAGCATCACGCCGGGCCAGCCGGCGCCGAGCACGACGTCCATCTCGCCGGCGGGGGCCGGAATCGATTCGAGATTGACCAGCGCCTCGCGCAGCGCACCGTCGGCGGCCTCGCGCCAGTTCTTGCTCTCGATGAATTCGGCATAGCCGGCGCGGCCGCCATAGCCCTTGCTGCCGCTCTCCTGGCGGTCGCCCTGGCCGGCGACGACGGAAACATTGACGCGCACGAGCGGGCGGATGTCGCGATAGCTCTCGCCGTCGGGCCGCACGATCTCGACGACCTGCCAGGTCGCGCCCAGGCTGACGCTGACCTGCCGCACCCGCGGATCCTTGTCGCGCAGATATGCGTCGATCTCGGCGAGCAGTTTTACTTTCGTCTCGAAGCCCGGCGCGTCCAGCGGGTTGTCGTCGCCATAGAGGCGGACATTGGTGTGCGGCGGCGGCGCGGCAAAGCTGCCGGAATAGCCGCCGCGCACGGCAGCGACCGCGTCGGCCGCGCGAATCAGCGCCGGCAGCGAAACGTCGGAGGAATGCGCGTAGCCAACCGCGTCGTCCTTGACAGCGCGCAGGCCAAAGCCTTGCGAGGTGTCATAGGTCGCCTGCTTCAGCCGCCCATTATCGAACATCAGCGCTTCGGTCTGGCTGTATTCCAGGAAAAGCTCACCATCGTCGGCACCGGAAAGCCCGCGCGCGACCTCGTGGCGAACCTGGTCGCGGTCGAGATTGGCGCGGTCGAGCAGGGAGGTCGTGGCAGGATTGGTCATCGGTCATCCATTCTCGGAGAGATGTCCGGCAAGATAATGGCTTCCCGGCCGTTCGGCGAGAGGGCGCGCCGTCACATTACCGAAACGACATGATTGGAATCATTGCCTTTTCCCAAGCCAGGCGAAAGCGTCCACGGACGGTGATGCCAGTTAGGCCTCGGGCTCGGGGGGCCGTATTCGCGGCCCAGCGGGATTCGCATGGTGGCGCCGTAGTTTTACGGGCCGAAGTCTTCACCGGCACTTAGGGCGTCGATGGAACCTTAGCCGCTCGCGCGTGCGATCCCTTGCCGCGCTGGGAAGCCCGGTTGTGACCAGTCTCGATCAAGCCGACACACTGCCGCTGCGGCCAAAATTGTCGTTTGCCAACGCGGCCTATGAAGACAAGTTTTGCCGCTATTATCACGGTTTCTATTATCGTTACGCCCAGGCAAGCCTCGTGGTGGGGATGGCGCTGATACTCGGCGACTACCTCGTCGACCGGATGGCCTTCAACGCATCGGCGAATTTCTACCGTATCCAGCTCTGCCTGCCCCTACTCGGCATCGGGCTCGCTTATTCCTTCACCGAGACGGCGCGGCGGCACTGGCAATCGGTGATGTCCACCTTCATCGTGGCGGTGGCCTGCAGCCTTTTCTGGGTTCTGTCCCTCATCGACGAGCAGGGCGGCATGGGGCTGAAGTCGTGGGTCGGAATCCTCAACTTCACCTTTCTCGAGTTCTATTGCTTCGTCATCCTGGGCGTCCAATTCCGCTTCGCGCTGCCGGCGGGGCTCGCGATCCTGCTGACGTTCGAAGCTGCGATGCAGGCCGAGCTCGGAGCTGATGTCGGGGCATTCTTCTACTGGTCCTATCACGTTGTGACGCTGTTCATCCTGGCGGCGGGAATCGGATGGTGGCGCGAATTCCTCGTCCGCAAGGAATACTCGACGCAGACCACCTTGAAGGCCGCGCGGGACGTTCTGAAGAACCAGAACGACCTGCTCGAGATCGAGGTCGAAAAGCGGACCCGCAAACTTCTGGCGATGCAGGATGCCACTATCGTCATCCTGGCATCGCTGGTGGAGACGCGCGACAACGAGACCGGCAATCACATCCGGCGCACCCAGCATTACGTGCGGGCACTGGCGCGGCACCTGCAATCCCATCCGGCCTTCGCCGCCAATCTGGCCGGGGCTCGCCTCGACATCCTGTTCAAGTCCGCCCCGCTGCACGACATCGGCAAGGTCGGCATTCCCGACAGCATCCTGTTGAAGCCCGGCAGGCTCGACCCTGAAGAATTCGAGGTCATGAAGACCCACGCGAGGCTCGGCCACCAGGCGATTGAGAAGGCCGAGACGCAGCTCGGCATGACCGTCGATTTCCTCGCCTGCGCCAAGGAGATCGCCTTGAACCATCATGAGCAGTGGGACGGCAGCGGTTATCCAAACGGGCTTGCGGGCGCCGCCATTCCGATCTCGGCCCGTCTGATGGCGGTGGCCGACGTCTACGACGCCCTGACGACGCATCGGGTCTACAAGGACGCGATGTCCCATGACGAGGCGGTGAAAATCATCCTCGACGGCCGCGGCCGTCACTTCGATCCGGATGTCGTGGACGCTTTCGCCGAGATCAGCGAGCAGTTCCGGAATATCGCCGCCCGCTACGCCGACTGATAGCGGCGACCGGCTGCCGGCGTGACGCGCTTCCCCTTACGGCAGCTTGTCATACCCCTCACCCAGCCCGTTCAGGCTGAGCGGGAAGCCGATGCCTTCTTCCGGCGTCTCGAAGATGATGAAGGTCGCGGTCTTGGCGCTGCGGAGCTGGCCGAGCAGCTTGTCCTCCAGGACGACCTCCGCGACGCAGCCGTTGGGCAGGCAGCGGACGAAGCCGGCACGGCCGACGTCCTGGTTGTCGAGCTTGAGCCCGAGGCCTGAGGGCAGGAGGACCCCGAGCGGGGCGACCACCCGCATCAAGCGGCTCTTCTGGTCGGCGGTCTTGAGCACGATCACGGTCAGGCCGGCATTGGAGCGGTCTTCTGCGACCACGCTCTGGATCAGCGCGCATTGCTCGGTCTGGGCGCCAGGCGGGGTGTCGCAGCGGATCTGCCAGTCGCCATGGACGGAGCGCACCGCGCCCTGCGCATGGGCACGGCCTGGAAACGCCAGGATGACGATTGTAGCCAAGAGGACGGCCACCGCCGCGAGGCCATTCTCCCGCCTTGCCATCGATGTCGAAAGCCCCATGGGGTCTGTCCCTCTGCTCGCCTTCCTTGCGCGCACCTGGCGGACTGATACGGGAATGACGGCGTTGTGAAGGCGATTCACAAGCAAATTCCGCGCCGCCCACACCGCCAGTGCTCGCACGAATCAGGCTCCGGCGCGGCTGTCAGCCAGTGCCTACCGCGGGCAATTCCGCTGTCAAGCCGGAGCATCCCGGGCAACGGTATTTTTGTCTGATCTTGTTGGGAAATATCCTGCCGGTGATGGCTGGCTGACCGGGCTCAAGACTGCATTGCGATAGATCAAGAATTATGGTTTGAGAGGCTTGATTTCGCGTTCTAGCGATCTGGCCCCAATTCCTCTTAGAGGTATTCTTGCGTGGCGGTTTGTCGGACTGGCGGGTCGAATAAGCGTTTCCCGCAACAGGGGGAGCGCACCTGGGGTGATTTCGTAAGGGGAGCGCGAACGGCATGAGGATGTCGATGGGTCGGGTGGGCCGGCAGATGCTGGGATTAGCCACCATCGCCTTGGTGGCGGCTGGCGTCACGCTGGCGACGGGGGGTGCGGCATACGCCGAGCTCGGCCAGCCGGCGCCGTGGGAATGGACGCTTCAGCAGTCCGGTTCCCCGGTGATGGACAACATCGTCTGGTTCCACAATTTCCTGTTCGTGCTGATCACGCTGATCACGCTGTTCGTGCTGGCGCTGCTCGTGATCGTGGTCGTCAAGTTCAACGCGAAGGCCAACCCGGTGCCGTCGCGGACCACTCACAACACGCTCATCGAGGTGGCCTGGACGCTCGTCCCTGTGCTGATTCTGGTCGGCATCTCGGTGCCCTCGTTCCGGCTGCTGTTCCTGGAGCTCGACATTCCCAAGGCGGACCTGACCGTCAAGGCGACCGGCAAGCAGTGGTACTGGTCCTATGCCTATCCGGATAACGGCAAGTTCGAGTTCGATTCGCTGATGGCGCAGGACAAGCAGCCCCGCCTGCTCGGCGTCGACAACGAGATGGTGGTGCCGGTCAACAAGGTGATTCGGGTCCAGACTACCGGCGCGGACGTCATCCACGCCTTTGCGTTGCCGGCTTTCGGCGTCAAGATCGACGCCATTCCCGGTCGCCTGAACGAGACCTGGTTCAAGGCCACCAAGACCGGGATGTATTACGGCCAGTGCTCGGAACTTTGCGGCAAGGATCACGCCTTCATGCCGATCGCGATCCGCGTGGTGAGCGACCAGGAGTTCGCCTCCTGGGTCGAGGCGGCGAAGAAGAAGTTTGCGAGCGGCGGCACCAGCACCTACGCCTCCGCGGCCGGCCCGACGCAGTAAGCGCCGGGTGAGGCTCGAGGACTGAAAGCGACAAAGGGCGGGACCTCCACAAGGTCCGAACGGGACGCAAGGCAGGATTTGAAGATGGCAACGAGCGCAGCGGCACACGGCGATCACGCGCAAGCCCACGGGCATGACGAGCACGCCCATCCCACCGGATGGCGGCGCTACGTCTATTCGACCAACCACAAGGACATCGGCACGATGTACCTGATCTTCGCGGTCATCGCCGGCATCATCGGTGCCGCGATGTCGATCGCGATCCGGGCCGAGCTGATGTATCCGGGCGTGCAGATCTTCCACGAGGCCCACACCTACAACGTGTTCGTGACCTCTCACGGCCTGATCATGATCTTCTTCATGGTCATGCCGGCGATGATCGGCGGCTTCGGCAACTGGTTCGTGCCGCTGATGATCGGAGCGCCCGACATGGCGTTCCCGCGCATGAACAACATCTCGTTCTGGCTGCTGCCGGCGTCCTTCGCGCTGCTCTTGATGTCGACCTTCGTCGAGGGCGAGCCGGGCTCCAACGGCGTCGGCGCCGGCTGGACCATGTACGTGCCGCTGTCGAGCTCCGGCCATCCGGGACCAGCGGTCGACTTCGCGATCCTGTCACTGCATCTGGCGGGCGCATCGTCCATCCTCGGCGCCATCAACTTCATCACCACCATCTTCAACATGCGCGCACCGGGCATGACCCTGCACAAGATGCCGCTGTTCGTTTGGTCGATCCTGGTGACGGTGTTCCTGCTGCTGCTGTCCTTGCCGGTGCTTGCCGGTGCGATCACCATGCTGCTCACCGACCGCAATTTCGGCACGACGTTCTTCGCGCCCGACGGCGGCGGCGACCCCGTGCTGTTCCAGCATCTGTTCTGGTTCTTCGGTCACCCCGAGGTGTACATCCTGATCCTGCCCGGCTTCGGCATGATCAGCCAGATCGTCTCCACCTTCTCGCGCAAGCCCGTGTTCGGCTATCTGGGCATGGCCTACGCCATGGTCGCGATCGGCGGCATCGGCTTCGTGGTGTGGGCCCACCACATGTACACGGTCGGCATGTCCTCGGCGACGCAGGCCTATTTCGTCGCGGCGACGATGGTCATCGCGGTTCCGACCGGCGTGAAGATCTTCTCCTGGATCGCCACGATGTGGGGCGGCTCGATCGAATTCCGGGCGCCGATGATCTGGGCGGTCGGCTTCATCTTCCTGTTCACGATCGGCGGCGTCACCGGTGTCGTGCTGGCGAACGCCGGCGTCGATCGCGTGCTCCAGGAAACCTACTACGTCGTCGCGCACTTCCACTACGTGCTGTCGCTCGGTGCGGTGTTCGCGATCTTCGCCGGCTGGTACTACTGGTTCCCGAAGATGTCGGGCTACATGTACAATGAAGGGCTCGCCAAGCTGCATTTCTGGGTGACCTTCGTCGGCGTCAACCTGGTATTCTTCCCGCAGCACTTTCTCGGCCTGTCGGGCATGCCGCGCCGCTATATCGACTATCCCGATGCGTTCGCGGGCTGGAACCTGATCTCCTCGCTCGGCTCCTACATCTCCGGCTTCGGCGTGCTGATCTTCCTTTACGTCGTGCTCGACGCCTTCATGAAGAAGGTGCCGGCGGGCGACAATCCCTGGGGTGCCGGCGCGACCACGCTGGAATGGACGCTGTCCTCTCCGCCGCCCTTCCACCAGTTCGAAGTGCTGCCCCGCGTGCAGTAGGCAATCTTCCGCGGCGCCCGTGACGGGCGCCGCGACGCTACAACGAAGCGAGTCAATCTAAGTGTCCGTCCTCGACCACAACGCCGTCGACATCGATCCCCGCATCTCCGAGGCGGAGGTCGCCGACTATCTCGCACTGCTCAAGCCGCGGGTGATGTCGCTGGTGATCTTCACCGCGCTGGTCGGGATGGCGATGGCGCCGGGGCATTTTCATCCCGTGCTGGCGATCACCTCGTTGCTCTGCATCGCGGTCGGTGCCGGCGCCTCCGGGGCGCTCAACATGGCGCTCGAGGGCGACATCGACGCCAAGATGTCGCGCACGGCGAACCGGCCGATCCCGCGCGGCCGCATCACCCGTCCCGAGGCCATGGCGTTCGGCATGACGCTCGCCTTCTTCTCGGTGATGACGCTCGGCATCCTCGTCAACTGGGTCGCGGGCGCGCTGCTCGCCTTCACCATCTTCTTCTACGTCGTGATCTACACGATGGGCCTGAAGCGCTGGACCGCGCAAAACATCGTGATCGGCGGCGCGGCCGGCGCGCTGCCACCGGTGGTGGCCTGGGCCTCGGTGACGGGCACCGTCGATGTCGAGCCGCTGCTGCTGTTCGCCATCATCTTCTTCTGGACCCCGCCGCATTTCTGGGCGCTGGCACTGTTCCGATCCGACGACTACGCGCGCGCCGGCATTCCGATGCTGCCCAATGTCGCCGGTCCCGATGCCACGCGCCTGCAGATCCTGCTCTACACAATCGTGTTGATCGCGGTCGCCGCCGCGCCGTGGGCGCTCGGCTATTTCGACGCGATCTACGGCATCGTCTCGCTGATCCTCGGCGCCGGCATGCTGGTGCTCGCCATCAACGTCTATCTGCGCCGCGAACGCAGCCAGTCGCTGCGTGCGACCCGCAAGCTGTTTGCCTTCTCGATCCTGTACCTGTTCGCGCTGTTCGCGACCCTGCTGGCCGAGGTCGTGTACCGGGCGCTGGCTCCGATGGTTGGGGGCGCATGAGGCAGGAATGGCCGATAAACCCGAGCGAGATGGAATCGTCCTCACCGAGGCGCAGCGGAAGAGCCGTCGTCAGCGTTCGATCGCAATCGCACTCGCACTTGGTGTGCTCGTGGTGCTGTTCTTCGCCGTCACCATGGTCAAGGGACCGGCAGTGCTAGTCCGGCCGATGTAGGAAACATGGATCACGAGCCGACCATATCGCGGGATCAGAGCCGGGCGGCAAGGAACGGTCGTGGCCTTGGCCGCGACGCGCTGGTCGCCTCGATCTGCGGCGTCGTCGTCGCACTTATGGTCGGTGCCTCCTACGCGGCGGTGCCGTTCTACAACTGGTTCTGCCGCGTCACCGGCTTCAACGGCACGACGCAGGTTGCGACCTCTGCGCCGGCCACCGGCCCGATCGCGCGGAAGATCTCGGTGCGCTTCGATTCCAACGTGGCGCCCGGCCTGCCTTGGAAGTTCGAGCCCGAACAGAGCGAGATCGAGGTCAATATCGGCAAGGTCGTCACGGTCTTCTACACCGTGACCAATCAGGCCGCGCGAAGCACTTCGGCCCAGGCCGCCTACAATGTCGCCCCGCTGACGGTCGGCGCCTATTTCCAGAAGATCAACTGCTTCTGCTTCACGGAGCAGACCATGGGGCCCGGCGAGAAGCGCGAGATGCCGGTCGTGTTCTACGTCGATCCGTCGCTCGCTGATGATCACGAGAATGACGGGCTGAACACCATCACGTTGTCCTACACGTTCTATCCCATGAAGGATCCGGTGGTGAAGCCGCTCGCCGCCAGTGGGGACGACAAGCGCAAGGGAAATCTCTGACCGCCGCGCCTGCGCTCAGGCGGTTAGAAACAAGGGGATAAGTGCCTGACGGGCACCGGATTGAGGAGAGAGACGGAAATGGCCACGGCGCACACCAAGCATCACGACTATCACCTGGTCGATCCCTCTCCCTGGCCGGCCGTCGGCTCGCTCTCGGCCTTCATCATGGCGGTCGGCGCGGTCGCCTGGATGCACCACATGTTCTCTGCGGCACCGATCGTGTTCGGCGTCGGCACCGTGGGCGTGCTCTACACCATGGCGAGCTGGTGGGGCGACGTGCTGAAGGAAGCCCAGTACAAGGGCGACCACACCCGCGTCGTGCAGCTGCATCACCGCTACGGCATGATCCTGTTCATCGCCTCCGAGGTGATGTTCTTCGTCGCCTGGTTCTGGGCCTATTTCAACGCGGCGCTGTTTCCGGCCGACGCGGTCCAGGCGACCCGCGATGCGGTGTTCGGCTGCGGTCTCGGCACCCAGGCCGGGGCCTGCGCTGTCCCAGGCACCTGGCCGCCGAAGGGCATCGAGACCTTCGATCCCTGGCATCTGCCGCTGCTGAACACGCTGATCCTGCTCACCTCGGGCACCACCGTGACCTGGGCGCATCATGCGCTGCTCGAGAACGACCGCCAGGGCCTGAAATACGGCCTGATCCTCACCGTCGTGCTCGGAGCGCTCTTCACCTGCGTGCAGGCCTATGAGTACGGCCATGCGGCGTTCTCCTTCGCCGGCAACGTCTACGGTGCGACCTTCTTCATGGCGACGGGCTTCCACGGCTTTCACGTGCTGGTGGGCACCATCTTCCTGCTGGTCTGCCTGTTCCGCGCCTATGCCGGCCACTTCACACCGAAACAGCATCTCGGCTTCGAGTTTGCCGCCTGGTACTGGCATTTCGTCGACGTGGTCTGGCTGTTTCTGTTCCTCTGCATCTATGTCTGGGGGCGGGGCGCCGCGTCCATGGCCGCCGGGCACTGAGCCGTACCGAACCGATCAGAAAAGGGCGGCCGGGGGGCCGCCCTTTCGCGTTCCGGGCGCCCAAAGCTCCAGCGCAAACTGTGATAGAGTCCGCCATCATGAACGACAGCGTCGGCCCAACCCAGTCCGAAACCACCGTCCTGCAAAGC
>NZ_JAEMSD010000241.1 GCF_016462955.1 Bradyrhizobium sp.
ACGTTCGCCAGGCCCGACCGGCGTAGCACGTCTTCCGCACGATCGTTGGTGGTCAGGATCGGACGTGACATGATCGCCTCTCAAATTGATGAGCAATACGGGTGAACACGCGTCAGTCGGGAGCGATCAACAGCCGGCTTTCGCCGTCCCACCGCCACAGCCGTTCATGGGTGAGAAGGGTGCCGCCCCACCAGCGCCGAAGCGGATTATGGCTGCGGAAGTCCTGGTCTCCTGCGAGCACGGCCTTCCCGAAATCCGTGAGCGACAGCCGGGATTGCTTGTAACGCGTATGACGGAGGGCATCATCATGCATGGTCAGCGTGAACGGTCCGTCCTCCAAGCCGGATACGGCCGGCACCGGGCCGCGCGCAAGTTCATCAAGCAACGCGCCCACCTCCCAGTAATCGAAGACGCGCCGCTCGTTGGGCTTTTGATGTCCGGGGAAGACGTCAAAGGGCTGCACCTCGCCCGGTGCGATCAGTTGCAATATCCGTGTTTCCGTGGCCCCAAGGCCGCTGCTCACGTTCGGAAGCTCTTCGAGCAGCGCGACGACGCAAGGCTCGAGCTGCGGAAGCAAGCGCAAATCCGTAGCGAGAAGGTCGTTCCAGGCCAGCGGCGTCGGCGCACGATAAGCGCGCCACGCACGAGCGGCGAGTTCAAGATGGTCTTGCGTGAGCCTGACCATCGGCGGGTTCATCCTGGCCAATTGCTCTGGCGCGACATCGCCCACGGCAAGGTCCAGGCGACGTATCGCGAGCTTGGAAAATACCGCTTTCTCGACGCCGCAATGGTCGAGCAGCCAGAGCAGAAGTAATTGTGCGTTCGGCTCCGGCCCCATCCATAGTTCGGCCGAGTCGCATTCGGACAACAGATCGATCAGTCCGCGCCCCTTCGTGCCAGACCCTTCCAGGATCGATCGTGCGCAGCTCATCACCCAATCCGGCCACTGCCGCTCTCGGGCCAAGCGCGAGCCCCTCCAGCAACGAGCCCAGCTCGAACTCTCCGAACACATAGGTGCGCCGTTGCGAGCGCAGGTGAAACAA
The DNA here is from genome assembly GCF_016462955.1 of Bradyrhizobium sp. Taxonomy (GTDB): domain Bacteria; phylum Pseudomonadota; class Alphaproteobacteria; order Rhizobiales; family Xanthobacteraceae; genus Bradyrhizobium. Next base: position 1,044 of record NZ_JAEMSD010000241.1, read on the forward strand.
TCCATTCGTGTTGGCAAACCCTCTGGCAAGCATCTCCAGAAATCGCATCTCTGTCGCACCAAGCCCGGTCCGGGGTGACGGCAGTTCCGCGAGCAGATCGAGCAGAGCCGGCCGCAGCATCAGCAGAGCACTCAGATCGCGGTGAAGCAAATCCATGCAAGCCTCGGGCGTCGGCGCGCGATAGGCCGACCACGCCGACGTGGCAGTCTCGAACTCCTCCGCAGCGACGCCTACGACAGGAATATGAGGCGCGCTCTTGGCGAAATCATAATCGGGGCTGAAAAACAGGTCGGAGCCCAGCAATCGCAGCCCGAGCTTCCGTGTCAGTGCGGGATAACTGCCGAGGTGATCGAGCAACCAGGCCAGTTGCAGCTGGTCGCGGGGAGCCGCTCCGAACCAGAGTTCGATCTTATCATACGGCTCGCAAAACTCAGCCAGCGACAATCTGCGACCCTGGGCGCCCCGGGGCCAGCTGACCCAATCCGACCAATGTTCGGCATGGCCAAGCTCTGGGGTGTAGGCAGCCAAATAAGCCGAGAGCTTTTCCGCGTACGGGAGCGGTCCCCATTCAAACTCAAAATGGAACGGGATGACGATCTCCGGCAAACCCGATCGAGCGAGATCACTCCCCCCGCCCCAGCCGGTCAAGATCAGCCGCCTCATCGCCCCACCTGATCAACGCAACGCAAAAACCAAACGGGCACCGAAGACGTCGGCAACTCAACGTCCTCAGTGCCCGCTCCTCGCGAAAACCTTTCGCGCTAGGTCTTACTCGTCCGCCGGCTCCTCGCCGTCGGCGTCGCGCTCGGGGGTGCCGGCCAGGATCTGTTCGGCGATCAGGCCGGAGTTCTGGCGAATCGCGGTCTCGATTTTGGCGGTCATGTCGGGGTTGGCCTTCAGGAATGCCTTCGAGTTCTCGCGGCCCTGGCCGAGGCGCTGGCTGTCATAGGAGAACCAGGCGCCGGACTTCTCGACGATGCCGGCCTTGACGCCGAGATCGAGGATCTCGCCCATCTTGGAGACGCCCTCGCCGTACATGATGTCGAACTCGACCTGCTTGAAGGGCGGGGCCAGCTTGTTCTTGACCACCTTGACGCGCGTTGTGTTGCCGACCACCTCGTCGCGCTCCTTGATCGCGCCGATGCGGCGGATGTCGAGGCGGACGGAGGCATAGAATTTCAGCGCATTGCCGCCGGTCGTGGTTTCCGGCGAGCCGTACATCACGCCGATCTTCATGCGGATCTGGTTGATGAAGATCACCATGGTGTTGGACTTGTTGATCGAGGCCGTCAGCTTGCGCAGCGCCTGGCTCATCAACCGCGCCTGCAGGCCCGGCAGCGCATCGCCCATCTCGCCCTCGAGCTCGGCCTTCGGCACCAGCGCCGCGACCGAATCGATCACCATCACGTCGACCGCACCCGAACGCACCAGCGTGTCGCAGATTTCCAGCGCCTGCTCGCCGGTATCGGGCTGCGAGATCAGGAGCTCGTCGATGTTGACGCCGAGCTTGCGGGCATAGACCGGATCGAGCGCGTGCTCGGCGTCGATGAAGGCGCAGATGCCGCCCTTCTTCTGCGCTTCCGCCACCGTGTGCAGCGCCAGCGTGGTCTTGCCCGACGATTCCGGCCCGTAGATCTCGACGATGCGCCCCTTGGGCAGGCCGCCGATGCCGAGCGCGATATCGAGTCCGAGCGAGCCGGAAGACACCGCCTCGATGTCCATGGACCGGTCGTTCTTGCCCAGCTTCATCACCGAGCCCTTGCCGAACTGGCGCTCGATCTGGGAGAGCGCGGCGGCCAGAGCTTTACTCTTGTCCATGGAGGATCCTTCGACGATACGCAGGGCAGTTGCGGACATTGGGTCGTGCTCCTTATGGCGAGGATTCGCGTGAGGGACAAACGGTTGCGAGGCAGCTCGGCGATAAAAGCAATGTACCCTATTTGTTCTAAGTTCGCAATATGTTCTTTTGCGGTTTTTGGTCCTGCTCCTATCTGACTAACTCTTTCTGGCCCGTGCCCTGGTTCGTTTTCTCAACTTCAGACCGCAACCTGTGCGAGCCTGTCGCATGTTATTGTTGGCTGCGTCATTTGCGGGCACGGTCCTTCTCATCACCGGCAACGATTGATCGGGGCGTCGGTGGCTGAGAGAGTCGCGCGCTCCCGCCTGTCAACGAGGATCCGGGGCAATGGAAGTGGCGGAACACACCAGCACCGAGCGCACCCCTCGGTGCGACGATTGCCGAACACCGACAAGATTCCGCGCCCGTATTCTCGACGTTCGCAAGAACGGTCATGTCAACGTCTACGATTGCCCGACCTGCAAGCGCCTGTATTGGAGAGAGTAAGGCCGACTCAGCTGGCTGGCCCGTCATTTCAAGGGCCGTTTCCGCCCGTGTCAGCAACAGTCGCACCCAGAGGCTCCTCGAGCTTCTGACACCCGGCGTTTCGCGTGAGAACTCGGCATAGCTGACCCAATTGGGCTCCGGATGTCAGCGGTTCCCATTCGTGCGGCCGACTGCGGTTTGCCTGCAACACAGGCGGCCGAACATGACCTGCCTCAACGACGCGCGGCCGGCACGCCGTCATGTTTCCGTAATCCTGCGGCACCGAACCTTTTCGCGGTCTTCGGCCTTCTGTGGGGTGGGACCGCAACTCTGGGAAGCTCAGGTCATGACGGACAACAACACGCATCACGATACGATCGGGCGCAAGCCCCTGCTCGACGCAGCGCGCGAGGAGATGGTGAAGTTCGAGCGCAAGGAGAACGAGTTCCGCAGGAAGGACCGCGAAGAGCGCGCCGCCCAGCTCCATCTCCCCTTGGACGAGATCAGGATCAACTGAGCCCGTCAGGAGGAACCCAGGCGCGCAACCCCCGGGATGGGCGCCTGGCTTCGACCGCAGACTGCGAGACAAATCCGCGAATAGGTATCTAAATACCAATATTAAGCTATTGGCTATGCAGGGGATTTTCCCGGCGGCCTACTGTGCATGGGGTTGTTTTCCACCTTTTCGAAAAGGCGGGCGTGCGCCGCTCGTCCGGCACGGTTGCATTGCCGCCAGGGCCGTCGCCTACAGCACCGCCAACAGCACCAGGCCTATCACCAGCAGAAGGAAGCCAGCCGCCGTCGCGGCGGCGAATGACCGCTCTACGTTGTCCATGATGCCACCCCATTATCGGCGGGCCACGTTTCCCCCATGGCTGCGCCGAACGGATGAAATCTTGCCGACGGGTATGTCGGCAGTGGTGCGAGCGGATGTCCAAATTTGGACGGCCGCGGGGCCAGTCTGAGGCCTTCGATCGTCGCACCCGCGGGCGGCTGATGCCGCCAGCGGTCAGGCCGTCTCGGTCTCCGATAGCGATTCCTCATGCCTGCCGCCCGGCACGCGGGTCCCGCTCCTCCTGCGTCAGGCGCAGCGAGAAGGCGCGGATCGCGGGCGCCGCCAGCAGCACCACCGGCAGCATCGCAGCCCATGCGATCAGCCACGACACCATCCAGTGCCGGATGAAGAGCATCGGGCTGTCGGCGGGCAGGCTGGCAATTCCCGACGCGACCAGCGAGGTGAGTCCGGACTGGATGATGCCGAATACGAAATGAGAGTAGCGGCGGGGAATGCCGAGCATATGGGTCCCACGGTTGCTTGCCCGCGATCAGGCAAGCAAGGCATATGCCGCCCCGCAACGGAACCAGGCTGCGGTGGCCTACGCGATGAATCCAGGAACTTTGTTCATGGTGGGAGAACCACGGAGCTCAGTCCTGCCGGGCGATCCGCGGCCGCGTCAGTCGGCGCTGGGCAGCCGCCGCATGGTGAACTCGATGTCGCCGCCGGGCAGCTCGCGCCAGGTCTCGACCGCACTCATATAGCCTGCCTTGGGGTAGCGGGCGAAGAAGGCCTGCGCCCTCTCCCGCGCCGCCGCACGCGGCAGCGTGAAGGTCTCGCGCAGATAGCCGTCGCCGGCGGTACGGCCCGGCTTGCCGGCCTTGCGCCGGCGCGCCATCCGCTCGGCGAGATCCCGCGGACGATCGGCCATGTCCTGCCACTACTCCTTGACGCGCTACTCTTGGCAGAATGTAGGGCATGGGCGGGATCAAGAGGAGTCCCGGCCGAAGGGCGTTGGGCGCCCCCGGGACGGAGCTTGCGCTCAGTTGGCGGCCGTCCCGCTCTTGGTCTTCTTCGGCGCGCTGGTCGCGGCCGAGGCCTTCGGCGCCGCTGGCTGCTTCGGCGGATCGGCGCGCATGCCGCCCCAGGGGTCGTTGGACCCCTTGGAATCCGGAATCTTCTTCAGCGTTTCCTTGTAGGCCCTGTCCCGCTCGGCTTCGGCGGCCTTCTCCTCCGGGGTCTTGCTCGGCGCGTCCTGCAGCAAGTTCAGATTGGGCATTTGCGCGTAGGCAGGTCCCGCCAGCACGGCCAACACCGCGGCCAAACGGAAAAGCTTCATCATCCACTCCTTAGATTATCCATCAGGCGCGGATCGCCCGCGCCGTCTCGTCCCGCCACGAGCCGGACCGCTCAAGGCCGCGCGTGCCACTAAAGCCGATCCGATCGGCATGATTTGGGCGCATGCAGCCAGTCGTCCCAGATCGGGCCGCATCTGGTGCACCCGCTCAGCGCGAGACCGAGCACGACCATGCAAAGACGAGGACACACCGACGCAACATCATCCACCCGCACCCGAGCGGGGCATCATACCGGGCCAAGTCAGGCATTTTCAAGCCGAGCCGGCCGTCGCGAGACCGGGTGACTTTGCCGCGCCGATGCGTGCACAATGAGGGTGGAAACATCCGGCAATAGAGGAGAGCGCGACAGCAATGCAGACGCAGCCAGAAGCCGAGTTCGGCCTCGCCGACGCCCGGCGCATCCTCGGCGAGGTCTTTGCGCCCTGGGTTCAGGATCTCGATCTCGCGGTCGAGCGCATCGAGCATGCCCAGCCGGCGGAGGTCGCGGACTGGCAGCCGGGCGCGATCCTGCGCATGCCGTTTTCGGAACGGCTGTGCCGGAACGGCGGCGTAGTCTGCGGCCAGGCCCTGATGGCGCTCGCCGACACCGCCATGGTGATCGCGATCCTCGCCGCCAATCGCGGCTACCGTCCCATGACGACGGTCGACCAGACCACGCATTTCATGCGCGCGGTGTCCTCATCGGACGTGCTGGCGGACGCGCGCGTGGTGCGGCTCGGGCGCACGATGAGCTTCGGCCGCGTCACGCTGCTCTCGGCCGCCGACAGCAAGCCGGTCGCGATGGTGTCGAGCGCCTTCGCAATGCTGCCGGGGTGAAGGCGGCCTTTGAAGAAAGAGAGCCACGTGGAGCGAAAGCTCGACGCGATCATGAAGGACAGGACAACGCCAACGCGGCTCGTCCCGTCGTCCATTTAGGTCAGCACGACCGCGATGTCGTCTTCGCCGCTGTCGAGGAACTGCTTGCAGCTTCATTTCGGCTTCTTGGCAGGTTCGCTCGTGCGGGCGCCGCCCCACGGGTCGTACTTGTCCTTGGGCTCGGGAATGCGCTCGAGCGCCGCCTTGTAGGCCTTTTCGTCGACCTTGGGCACATTGTCCGCAGGCTTGGCCCCGTCATTGGGCTGGCGCCGCCCCTGCGCCTCCGCCGACCCAGCCGTCAGCGCCAGCACCGCGGCCGCCATGACCAAAATCCTCATCGATGCAATCCCCTTCGTGTGGGGTACAAACTAGCCCGCTATCGCGAAATAGCAAAATGGCGCGGGTTCAGGACGGGGCGGTGCTTCAGCAAATCTTGATCGGCCGTGACTTCGTCGAATCGCATTCGTGCCTATCTGTTGGCCCGCAGGGGATCTTCACGGATGTTGCGGATTATTACTCACGCGGCGCTGTCCGCCGGCGTGCTCGTACTCGCCGGCTGCGGCTTTGCCGACAGCCGCGCGCCGGTGCCTGAGTTCATGCGGATGAAGGAGGCCGAGCAACCCCCGCCCGAAGCCGCTCCGGACGTCAAGCGCTTGGTGCGCGAGCAGATCGACGCCGTCTTTCTCGCAACGTCCTATCCGCGCGAGGTGCAGGTCGCCCCGCCCCACCGCGAGTTGCGAGGACCGGGCTGGACGGCGTGCGTCCGTGCGCAGCTCACCTCCGCGACAGGCACGCCGCTCGGCGCCCAGACCTACATCGTGACCATCAACGGCGGGAAAGTCGTGGACCGAAGGCGGGCGGAGGCCGACGACATCTGCGGCACGGAGACATACGAGCGGATTTAGGAACCCATTCTCCAACACGTTCCGGGAAAAACAAGCACTGCACCGGGAACGATCACGGCCTCCCTTTCTTGTTACCGCCGAGGGCAGCTTCGAGGAGGACATGATGAGGACGTTGACAATTGCGCTGCTGGCGGGCGTGGGTGCCTTGGCAGCCGCCTCGGGGGCGAAGGCTTCCGATATCTATACGAGCAGCGAATACGCCAATCCGGATCTCGTGCAGCAGGTCCGGCTCGTCTGCGACGATTCCGGCCGTTGCTATCGCACGCGCAGCGGTTCGCGCGTGGTCGTGCGCGATTCCTATAACTCCATGCCGCGCGACCGCTACTATGAGCGCCGGACCTATCATCGCCACTACGATGACGGCCCGCGCACCGGCGTCGGCATTCGCGCCCCTGGCGTCAGCGTCGGCGTGGGCGTCGGTGACCGCTGGTAGTCATTGACGGAAGAGTAAACGGGTCCGGACGAGCAAATCGTCCGGTCCCGTTTGCAACATCGTATTCAGCAACCGCCGCTATACCGCGCTCGATTTCTGCTGGAACTGTTCGTAGGCGGCGATCGCATCGGCGGCGTACATCAAGGACGGTCCGCCGCCCATGTAGACGGCCATGCCGAGCGTCTCCTCGACCTCCTGCCGCGTCGCACCAAGCTTGACGAGCGCTTCGGTGTGAAAGCCGATGCAGCCGTCGCAATGCGCGGCAACGCCGAGCGCCAGCGCGATCAACTCCTTGGTCTTCTTGTCGAGCGCGCCATCGCGGGTGGCGGCCTGCGCGAGCATGGCAAATCCCTTCATTGTGTCGGGAATGTCGCTCCTCAGCTTCTTCAGGTTGTCAGAGATGTTCCTAGTGATGTCGACGTAGTTCTTGTCCATCGATTCCTCGCTAGCTGGATTTGGTTGTGGTTGAGACCTCGCGCGGCGCGCGCAAGGCGATGTAGATCGCGGGTATCACCAACACGGTGAGCAGCGTCGAGGACGCGAGCCCGAACAGGAGCGAGATCGCCAATCCCTGGAAAATCGGATCGAGCAGGATGGTTGCGGCACCAATCATGGCCGCAAGCGCGGTGAGCAGGATCGGCTTGAAGCGGACGGCTCCGGCCTCCAGCACCACCTCGCGGAGCGATCTGCCCTCGCCGCCGCTGTGCCGGATGAAATCGACCAGCAGGATCGAGTTCCGCACGATGATGCCGGCCAGCGCGATGAAGCCGATCATCGAGGTCGCGGTGAACGGCGCACCAAGGAGCCAGTGCCCGATCAGGATGCCGATCAGCGTCAGCGGAATCGGCGTCAGGATCACGAGCGGCAGACGGAAGCTCCTGAACTGGGCCACGACCAGCACGTAAATGCCGAGGATCGCCGCACCGAAAGCCGCGCCCATGTCGCGGAAGGTCACCCAGGTGATTTCCCATTCGCCGTCCCACAACAGCGTCGGGCGCGACTCGTCCGACGGCTGGCCGTGCAGACTGATCGCGGGCTTCGGCAGCTTGCCCCAATCGTGGGCCTCGACGCGATCGGCGACCGCGAGCATGCCGTAGAGCGGTGCCTCGAAGCGCCCTGCGAGCTCGGCCATCACCATGTCGGCGAAGCGGCCGTCGCGGCGGAAGATCGTCGGCGAGCCCTCCTCCATGGTCGCCTTCACGACCTGGCCGAGTTCCACCACGGTCTTGCTGCCGGGCAGCGTATTGGCCGGCACCGGCGTGGAGGCCAGAGCCTCGTCCCAGACCAGAGCACGCTTTCCGAGGCGCACCGCGATCTCGATCGGGTTGCGGTCCTCGCCCCGATGCGAATAGCCGACCGAAGTGCCGCCGAACAGCGTCTGGATCGTGTCGTAGACGTCGCGCTGCTCGACGCCGAAGAATTCGAGCCGGTCCTGGTCGATCGAGAGCCGCAACCGCGGCCGCTTCTCGCCGATCGAATCATCGATGTCGACGATGAACGGCACCTCCGCGAAGATTTTCTTGAGCTCTGCAGTGACCGCCCGGCGCGTGGTCGCATCCGGACCATAGACCTCGGCGAGTAGCGTCGATAGCACCGGCGGGCCGGGCGGCACTTCGACCACCTTGATGCTGGTCCCCGGGGGCGGGCCAAGCGCCTTCAGCTTCTCGCGTAGCTCGAGCGCGATCTCATGGCTCGCGCGCTTGCGCTGGCCGCGCGCAGCCAGGTTGACCTGCACCTCGCCGAGCTCTGGCCTTTCCCGCAAGTAGTAGTGCCGCACCAGGCCGTTGAAATTGAAGGGAGCGGGGGTGCCGGCATAGGATTGCAGCGAGGTGACCTCCGGCAATTGCCGCGCAATCTCGGCCGCGCCGAACAGGGTGCGCTCGGTCGCCTCCAGGCTCGCCCCTTCCGGCAGGTCGACGACCACGGCGATCTCGGACTTGTTGTCGAACGGCAGCAGCTTGACCGTCACCGACTTGGTCGCGAACAGCGTCATCGAGAGCAACGTCGCGATGCCGACGCCGAGCAGGAACAGCCAGGCCGAGCGCTTGCTCCGCACGATCGGCGCGGCGAAGCGCCGGTACAGCCGGCCGAGCCGACCTTCATCGTGGCCCGCATGCGCCGAAGCGATGTCGCCCTTCGGCGCGAGCTTGAGCATCAGCCACGGCGCCACCACCATGGCGATGAAGAACGAGAACAGCATGGCAGCCGACGCATTGGCCGGGATCGGCGCCATATAGGGCCCCATCAGGCCCGACACGAACAGCATCGGCAACAGTGCGGCGACCACGGTCAACGTCGCGACGATGGTGGGGTTGCCGACCTCGGCCACGGCCTCGATCGTCGCCTGCAAGCGCGGGCGGCCGTCACGCATGGCCCAGTGCCGCGC
>NZ_JAEMSD010000710.1 GCF_016462955.1 Bradyrhizobium sp.
CTCGGCATCGGTGCGCTTGTGGGCGTCGATCTCCTGGATCAGCAGCGTGGTTTGCCGCCGCGTCTCGGCCTCGGCGGCGCGACGGCTCTGCTGCGCCAGCACGAACAGCCACGCGACCACGCCGATGATGATGCTGAGCGAGAAGAACACCTTCCAGAGCACGTCGGAAACGATCGCGTTGTCGCCATGCACGCTCGCCGACGTCTGCAGATAGATCAGGCCCAGCACCAGCGCGACGAGGCCGGCGGAGACCACGAACACGCCGATATAGTGGCCGAGCTGCGAGTTGATGCGGGCGTAGATCGGCTGTGGCATCAGTCTGCCCAGCGTCTCCGACACCTGCGCCTGGATTCGTGCATGCGGCTTGCAGAGATCGTGACAGCGCGCATCCAGCGAACAGCACAAGGAGCAGATTGGACCGGCGTAAGCGGGGCAGGAGGCCATGTCCTCAGGCTCGAACGAATGCTCGCAGATGCAGCACTGGATCGCTTCGAGGTTCTGCCAGCTCCGCTTCGGCTTGCGCGCGATGTAGTACTTGCCGTCCGTGGCCCAGGCAATCAACGGCGCGGTGAGGAAGGCTACTGCGAGCGCGATGAAGGCCGATAGCGCCTTCGCGGTAGGTCCGAACAGGCCGTAGAAGGCGCTGATGGAGACGATGGTTGCGATCGTCATGGCGCCGACGCCGACCGGATTGACGTCGTAGAGATGTGCGCGCTTGAACTCGATCTGCTGCGGCCGCAATCCAAGCGGCTTGTTGACGACGAGATCGGCCACCAGCGCGCCGACCCACGCGATCGCGACGTTGGAATAAAGCGCGAGCGTCTGCTCCAGCGCCTTGTAGACGCCGATCTCCATCAGCAGCAGCGCCACGATGACGTTGAAGACCAGCCACACCACGCGCCCTGGATGGCTGTGGGTCAGGCGCGAGAAGAAGTTCGACCAGGCGATCGAGCCGGCATAGGCGTTGGTGACGTTGATCTTCACCTGCGACAGGATGACGAAGGTGCCGGTCAACGCCAGCGCGAGCTCGGGCTGCGACAGCACGTATCGGAACGCTTCGAGATACATATGCGCCGGCTCGGCTGCCTCCTCGGGCGGCACGCCGTGGCTGAGCGCGAAGAAGGCGAGAAACGAGCCTGCCAGGAGCTTCAGCGCGCCGAGCACGATCCAGCCCGGTCCTGCGCTCATCATCGCCACCCACCAGGAGATCCTGGAGGCGCGACGGTCGCGCGGCAGGAATCGCAGGAAGTCGACCTGTTCGCCGATCTGCGCGACCAGCGAGAACACCACCGAGGCTGCGACGCCGAACAGCAACAGGTCGAAATGCCCGGTGAGATCGCCGTGCTCGCCCGAAAACTTGCGCCATTCCGTGAATGAGTTCGGGTTGTGCCAGGCGATCGCGGCAAACGGAATGATGTGAAGGATCACCCACAGGGGCTGCGTCCACAACTGGAACCGGCTGATCAGCGTGATGCCGTAGGCCACCAGCGGGATGATGACGACGGCGCTGATGAGATAGCCGATCGGACGCGGGATCCCGAAGCACATCTCGAGCGCGGACGCCATGATCACGGCTTCGATCGCGAAGAAGATGAAGGTGAAGGAGGCGTAGATCAGCGAGGTCACCGTCGAGCCGATGTAGCCGAAGCCGGCGCCCCGCGTGAGCAGGTCGATGTCGATGCCACATTTAGCGGCATAATAGGCGATCGGCACCCCACAGCAGAAGATGATGAGGGAGACCACGAGGATCGCGGCAGTCGCGTTGGTGACCCCATAGTTCAGCGTAATGGTGCCGCCGATCGCCTCCATTGCCAGGAACGAGATCGCGCCCAGCGCGGTGTTGGCGACCCGGGCGGCCGACCAGCGCCGCGCGCTCTTCGCGGTGAAGCGCAGCGCATAGTCTTCCAGCGTCTGGTTGGCGACCCATTGGTTGTACTGGCGCCTGACGCGGTCTATTCGCTGCCGCCCTGCCACGCTTTACCCCACTTCCGATACCGGCCCGGAGCCCTCGCAATTTCCGTACCAAAAGCCTACGTCGGCATTTTGCGGTGCAGTATACGCGATCTTGCGTATGCTTCGGCCGCCCAAATCCGAGCCATCCTCACGACACCAATCGCGTGTTCTCGAACAAAAAGTGGGGGTGCTCATGTCGGACGAAGCAAACAAGGGCGTATTGTCGCCGCTTCGGCGCAAATTATTGCTGGGGATGGCCGCCGTGCCGGCCATGACGATGCTGCCGCGGGGATCATTTGCGCAGGCCCCGGCGACCTCGGCGGTCAACACCACGGGTCTCGCCGTCACCGACACCGAAGTGACGGTCGGCATCCTGCATTCGGCGACCGGCACCATGGCCATCTCCGAGACCGGCTCGATCCAGGCCGAAAAGCTAGCGATCGAGCAGATCAACGCGGCGGGCGGCGTGCTCGGCCGCAAGATCAAGTTCATCCAGGAGGACGGCGCATCCGACTGGCCGACCTTCGCCGAGAAGGCCAAGAAGCTCCTCGTCAACGACCATTGCGCCGCCGTGATGGGCTGCTGGACCTCCGCCTCGCGCAAGGCCGCGCTGCCGGTGTTCGAGCAGTATAATGGGCTGCTCTACTACCCGACCTTCTACGAGGGCCTCGAGCAGTCCAAGAACGTCATCTATACCGGCCAGGAGGCGACGCAGCAGATCCTCGCCAGCCTCGACTGGGTGGCGAAGGAGAAGGACGCCAAGACCTTCTTCTTTATCGGCTCGGACTATATCTGGC
>NZ_JAEMSD010000242.1:0-2651 GCF_016462955.1 Bradyrhizobium sp.
CGAGTTCGCGACTTTCGAAGCCGTCAAGGATCTCGGCAAGACCAAGAAGTGACGTGCTAGTTTTACCTCTCCCGCTTGCGGGGGAGGTCGACGCGAAGCGTCGGGTGAGGGCTCTTTCCACCAGGGGGTTGTCCCTTTGCGGAGACACCCTCTCCCCACCCCTCTCCCGCAAGCGGGAGAGGGAGCGCAGCGCGACCCTCGGCCACATCTGAAATGATCTTCGACCTTCGATGACCGCAATCCTCACCAACCTGTTCGATGGCGTCGCCTACGGCATGCTGCTGTTCGTGCTCGCCTGCGGGCTCGCGGTCACGCTCGGATTGATGAACTTCGTCAATCTCGCCCACGGTGCTTTCGCGATGGCGGGCGGCTATGTCTGCATGGTGCTGGTCAACCGGATGGGCTGGCCGTTCTTCGCGGCATTGCCGCTCGCATTCGTCTCCTCGGCGGCGATCGGCATCGCGCTCGAGCGTACGCTGTACCGCCACCTCTATGCGCGCAGCCATCTCGACCAGGTGCTGTTCACGATCGGCCTCACCTTCATGTCGGTTGCCGCGGTGGACTACATCCAGGGCTCCTCGCGCGTCTTCATCAATCTGCCGGCCGCGCTCCAGGGCCAGTTCGACCTGTTCGGCGTCGGCATCGGCCGCTACCGCCTGATGATCATCGTGATCTGCGGCCTGCTCACCGTCGCGCTTCAGCTGGTGCTGGCCAAGACGCGCTTCGGTAGCCGTCTGCGCGCCGCTGTCGACGACCCCCGCGCTGCCAGCGGCCTCGGCATCAACGTTCCGCAGGTGTTCGCCTTTACTTTTGCCTTCGGCTGCGGGCTTGCCGGCCTCGGCGGCGCGCTCAGCGCCGAGATCCTCGGGCTCGATCCGTATTTTCCGCTGAAGTTCATGATCTACTTCCTGATCGTGGTCACCGTCGGCGGCTCGTCGTCGATAACAGGCCCGTTCCTCGCCTCCCTGCTGCTCGGCATCGGCGATGTCGCCGGCAAATATTACGTGCCGAAGATGGGCCCCTTCGTGATCTACACGATCATGATCGTGATCCTGATCTGGCGCCCGAACGGCCTGTTCGGCCGCACCGCTGCGCGTTGAGTTCGCCGATGACCGCTTCCTCCGACGTCGGCTATCACGCTCAGCGCCAGGCGCGCTGGCATTGGGGCGAGATCGCGTTCTGGCTCATCGTGCTGGCCTGCGGGTTCCTGTTCCCGTCGCGCTATCTGATCATGACCGACATCCTGCGGCTGGCGCTGTTCGCGATGTCGCTCGACCTCATCCTCGGCTATGCTGGCATCGTCTCGCTCGGCCATGCCGCCTTCTTCGGCGTGGGTGCGTATGCCGCGGGGCTTCTTGCGCTGCATGGTATCGTCAACGAGCCCGTGCTGGCGCTGGTCGTCGCAGGTCTCGTGGCGATGGTGCTCGGCTTTGCCACGAGCTTCCTGGTCATCCGCGGCGTCGACCTGACCCGCTTGATGGTGACGCTCGGCATTGCCCTGCTGCTGGAGGCGCTCGCTGAACGCTTCTCCAACATCACCGGCGGTACCGACGGCTTGCAGGGCATCGAGATGCAGCCGATCCTCGGCCAGATCCCCTTCGACATGTTCGGCAAGGCCGGGTTCTTCTATTCGCTGGCCGTTCTGTTCCTGCTGTTCCTGTTCGCCCGCCGCGTCGTGCACTCGCCGTTCGGCCTGTCGCTGCGCGCGATCAAGAACAATCCGCTGCGCGCCGCCGCGATCGGCATCCCGGTCAACCGCCGCCTGATCGCGATCTACACGCTGGCGGCGTTCTATGCCGGCATCGCCGGCGCGCTGTTCACCCAGACCACCGCTATCGCCTCGCTGGACGTGTTCGCCTTCGAGCGTTCCGCCGATTTGATGCTGGTGCTCGTCATCGGCGGCACCGGCTATCTCTATGGCGGCCTGATCGGTGCGGTGATCTTCCGCCTGCTCCAGGAGTTGTTCTCCACCATCACGCCGCAATACTGGCAGTTCTGGATCGGTCTCGTGCTGGTCGTGATCGTGCTGGTCGGCCGGCAACGCCTGCACCGCTGGGTGCTGTATGTGCCGAACCTGGTCATCAGGCAGCTGGCCGGGCGCAAGGCCGTAGTCGCCGTGCCGGAGAGCGATTCATGACCATCGCGCTCGAAACGAAGAACCTCGAAAAGCAGTTCGGCGGGCTGCGCGTCACCCGTGATCTCTCGCTCAAGGTCGAGCAGGGCGCCCGCCACGCGCTGATCGGCCCGAACGGCGCCGGCAAGACCACCGTCATCAACCAGCTCACCGGGGTGCTCAAGCCGAACTCCGGCCGTATCCTGCTCGAAGGCCAGGACATCACCGATCTGCCCGTGCACAAGCGCGTGCTGCGCGGCCTGTCACGCACCTTCCAAATCAACCAGCTCTATCCCGACCTGACCCCGCTCGAGACCATCGGGCTTGTCGTCTCCGAACGCCTCGGCCATGGCGGCGATTGGTGGCGGCGCATGGGCACGCGCAGCGACGTCAACGGCGAGATCGCCGAACTGCTCGCGCGCTTCCACCTGCTCGACGTCATGAACGAGCAGACGGTGACGCTGCCTTACGGCAAGCAGCGCCTGCTCGAGATCGCGGTCGCGATCGCGGCCAAGCCGCGCGTGCTGCTGCTCGACGA
>NZ_JAEMSD010000242.1:2661-10062 GCF_016462955.1 Bradyrhizobium sp.
GTCGTGGCCGCGCTGCCGCGCGACGTCACCGTGCTCCTGATCGAGCACGACATGGATCTCGTGTTCTCCTTCGCCGACCGCATCTCCGTGCTGGTCTCCGGCGCGCTGCTCACCGAGGGGCCGCCCGAGCAGGTCGCACGCGATCCGCAGGTGAAGGCTGTGTATCTCGGCGAGGAGGCGGTCCATGTCTGACCTGCTCGCGATCGATTCGCTACGCGCCGGCTATGGCGAGGCGGTGGTGCTGCCCAACATGTCCTTGCGCCTCGGCGAGGGGCAGGTGCTGGCGCTGCTCGGCCGCAACGGCACCGGCAAGACCACGTTGATCAATTCCATCGTCGGCGTCACCCGCCGCTTCTCCGGCTCCATCGCGCTTGCCGGCGCCGACGTCACTGCCCTGCGACCCGACCAGCGGGCGCGCGCCGGCATCGGCTGGGTGCCCCAGGAGCGCAACATCTTCCGCTCGCTCACGGTGGAAGAGAACATGACGGCGGTGGCGCAGCCTGGTCCGTGGACTGTCGAGAAGGTCTACGAGATGTTCCCGCGCCTGAAGGAGCGGCGGAGCAACTTTGGCAACCAGCTCTCCGGCGGCGAGCAGCAGATGCTGGCGATCGGCCGCGCGCTGACCCTCAATCCGAAAGTCCTGCTGCTGGACGAGCCGACCGAGGGTCTTGCGCCGATCATCGTCGAGGAATTGCTGAAGGCGATCGGGACCATCACCCGATCCGGCGGCATCTGCTCGATCATCGTCGAGCAGAATGCCCAAAAGATTCTGGGGCTGGCCGACCGCGTTGTGATATTGGAGCGCGGAACGATCGTCCACGATGCGCCGAGCGCCGCGCTGAAGACCGACCCCTCCGTCCTGGAGCGCCATCTCGGCGTCGCCGGGGCGGCGGCCCACTAAGATGTCCAGGGAGTAACACATGCAGCGAACCAAAGCCCCCTTCCGCGCCGACGAGGTCGGCAGCCTCCTGCGTCCGGCCAAGATCAAGGAAGCCCGCGTCCGTCTCGAGAACGGCGAGATCTCGGCCGACGATCTGCGCAAGATCGAGGACATGGAGATCGAGAAGGTCGTGCACAAGCAGGCCTCGATCGGGCTCAAGCTTGCGACCGACGGCGAATTCCGACGCTCCTGGTGGCATTTCGATTTCCTGGCCAAGCTCACCGGCTGCGAGCTGTTCCACCCCGACGCCGGCATTCAGTTCGCGGGGGTGCAGACCCGCCACGACGCGGTGCGCGTGATCGGCAAGCTCGACTTTCCCGACGATCACCCGATGCTCGACCACTTCCGATTCCTGAAGAAGGTCGCCGACCAGGCCCACGTCACCGCCAAGATGACGATCCCGTCGCCGGCGGTGCTGCATTTCCGCGGCGGCCGCAAGTCGATCTCCAAGGACGTCTATCCCGATCTCGAGGCCTTCTATCAAGACCTTGGCAAGACCTATCGCAAGGCCGTGAAGGCGTTCTATGACGCCGGCTGCCGCTATCTCCAGTTCGACGACACCGTGTGGGCCTATCTCTGCTCGCAGGACGAATTGCAGAAGGCACGCGAGCGCGGCGACAACCCTGATGGCCTGCAGCAGATCTATGCGCGCATCATCAACTACGCGCTGGCCGAGAAGCCCGCCGACATGGTGGTGACGACTCACGTCTGCCGCGGCAATTTCCGTTCGACCTGGATTTCCTCGGGTGGTTACGAGCCGGTCGCCGAGACCATGCTCGCCGGCACCAATTACGACGGCTACTTCCTGGAGTACGACAGCGACCGCGCCGGCGGCTTCGAGCCGCTGCGCTTCCTGCCCAAGGGCAACAAGATCGTCGTGGTCGGCGTCATCACCTCCAAGTTCGGCGAGCTCGAGAAGAAGGACGATATCAAGCGTCGCCTGGAGGAAGCCGCGAAGTTTGTCCCGCTGGAGCAGCTCGCTCTCTCGCCGCAATGCGGCTTCGCTTCGACGGAAGAGGGCAATATCCTCTCCGAGGAGGAGCAGTGGGCCAAGCTTAGCTTGGCCGTCGAGATCTCGAAGGAAGTGTGGGGCAATTGACGGGTAGTGTCATTCCGGGGCGCGCTTAGCGCGAACCCGGAATCTCGAGATCCCCCGGTGCGCAATTGCGCACCTGAGGTCTGGTGCTGGCGCACCATCCCGGGATGACAACGCGAAGGCGCGTCGTCACTTCTCGGCCAGATACACCTCGCCCAGCAGCGAGGAGTTCGACCACGGCACCTGCTTGTTCTTGGTGCTCGACACCACTTCCGCCCGCACCCGCGTCAGCATCTGCTGCACTTCTATTCCCGGCGTGCCGATATGGCGCGAGAGGGCGGCGGAGAACGGCGAGTTGGCGCCTGCGCCGTCGAGCGCTACCTGGCCCGGCGCGGTCGCGAATGCGATCAGCGTCCCGGCGCCCAGCGTCGCGCCGACGCCCAGGCTCGTCGGCGCGGCAAGGCCCGAGGCCCCTTCGAGACCCCGACTGGTACCGGCACTCGCCACCTGCTGCGACATTGGATTGTTGCGGCAGGCGTCGAAGATCAGGATGTTGGTGCGGACCTGGTCGTCCAGGCCGGCCATGATCGTATCCATGTCGATCATCGCTTCAGTCATGCCCGCGCCCGGCTTGAGCGCGACGTCGACCGGAATGAGATAGTTGCGGCCGTCGACCTGCACGCCATGGCCGGCATAATAGACCACCGCCACCTGCGCCCGCGCAGCCTCGCGAAGAAAATCTCGCGTCATCTTCTGCATTGCCGCGCGATCGAGATCGACGCCCTCCGATACGCTGAAGCCGATGTCGCGCAGGCTCTTCGCGACCGCGCGTGCATCATTGGGTGGATTGGGCAGCGCTTTGACATGGGTATAGGCGCCGTTCCCGATCACCAGCGCCATGCGCGTGCCCCGGATGGCCGGAGCAGGCGAGGGTGCGGGTGCCGCGCCGGTCTGCTGCGGCGCAGGGGATGGCGCCGGCTGTGTCGCAGGTGAGGGCGCGTCTCTCGGGGTCGGTGTGGTCGTGTCCGTCAGCAGCGACAGGCGCACCTTTGCGGTAGCCTGGTTGGCCTTGCTGCCGGCGTCCGATGCGGCGATCGCCAGCGTCGCCTTGTAGTCCTCGCGGGCACGGACGTAGTCGCCCTTGGCCTCATAGGCCAGCGCGCGATGGGTATAGCCGGAGATCAGCACGCTGTTCGGCGGCGTCATGATGTTGACCGGCGGCTTGTCCTTGGCGAGTCGGATCGCCTCGCTGCCGTCGGTGATGGCACGCTCGAGATCGCCCCTGGCGCGCCAGATCGCGGTGCGGTTGATCAGGGGCTGCGGCAGCGCCGAATCCAGCCGGATCGCCTGATTGATGTCGGCCAGCGCGCCGTCGAGATCGCCGAGCGCCTCCTTCGAGATGCCGCGATTCTGGAACGAGAACACCGATTTCGGATCGGACTTGATCGCCATGTCGTAGTCGGCGATGGCCTTGGGGTAATCGTGCTTGCCGCGCCAGGCATTGCCCCGGTTGTGGAAGATGGTGCCGCTCGGCGGGCCGAGCTTCAAGGCGTCGTCGAAATCGGCGATCGCGATGTCGTAGTCGCCCTTGTCGTAATAGGCCGAGCCCCTGAGGTTATAGGCCGCCTGGCTGGGCTGCAGCCGGATCGCTTCCGTCGCATCAGCGATGACCTTGGAATAGTCGCCCTTCTTGTTCCAGCCGACAGCGCGCCAGAAATGGATCGTCGCAAGCTGTTGGCCCCCAAACACCTTCAACGCGATGATCTTGTTGCAGGCATTGATCATCTGGTCGGCCGGCGTCGTGTCGGTCGTGCAGAGCGGGCCGAGCTGGTTGCGCGGCTGCGCCACCGCCGGCGCCGACCAGTGCGCGAGAATGAGCAGGCAAAGCGTGACGCGGAGGCGGCGCATGCGGGTGTCTCTCACGGGAGAGGAGGGGGCGCTTGTTTGTTGCCCGGCCAGCTGCAGGGGTTCACGCTCATGCGAGCACCCAGGTCCTGCATCCGCTATTCCCTAAGTGGGCAGAATTTGATACGACCCTGGTCCCAATCGGCCTGCCCACTGGCTTCCCACTTATGAAGAACGACGAAATCCTGAGCCAGATCACCGAGTTCTGCCGCAAGGCGGACATGGCGGAGTCGACTTTCGGCCGCCGCGCGGTGAACGATGGGAAGCTCGTGCATCGCCTGCGCGAGGGCAAGCGCATCACCATCGACACGCTGGAGCGTATCCAGGCCTACATGGCGGCCTCGATGGCCGGCGGCCTGCCGCCGCCGCGGGGGCTTCAGGTGCCTCCTGAAAAGCGCGACCCGCGCGGCAATTTCCGCTTCTTCGAGAATCGCCAGAAGTATCTGCTGTTCGTCCACACCTGCAGCGAGAAGCGGGTGATTGCGGACAGGGTTGCGCTGGAACTCGCCTCCATCCATCCGCGCCCGCCGGCGCTGCGCATGTTCGACGCCGGCGTCGGCGACGGCACGGTGCTGGCACGGGTGCTGCGCGCGACGCACCAGCGCTTTCCGCACATGCCGTTCTATGTCGCCGGCAAGGAGCTCAGCCTCGAGGATTTGCGCCTGACCCTGGAGAAGGTGCCGGATCGCATCTTCGAGCATCCGGCGTCGGTGTTCGTCTTCACCAACATGTTCTACGCGGAGGCGCCCTGGCTCACGCCGGCGTCGCCTGCGGCGGCTGCGGCCACCGTCTGGCACGAGGTGCCGCTGCGCGGCGCGTCGTCGGGCGAGTTCGAGCAGCAGATCGCAGAACTCCGGCCGTTCCTGGAGCAGAACTGGCGCGCCGCGATCAGCCCACGCACGGCCATGCCGCTCTACGAGCGGCCCGTCGTTCTGGTGCTCTATCGCGAAGACCACAGGTTCCTTTTGGATTCGACCATTCCGCGGCCGGGCCAGACCGAGGCCAATTTCGACCTCGTCATCGCATCCCAGCCCTACCGGGCCCTGTCATCGGTGAATTTCCGGGCCAAGCGTATCATTGCACCCCTAGCGCGGGCGCTTCGGCCGGGCGGCCGGCTGATCGGCATCCACTCCCATGGCCAGGATCCGGGCATGGAAATGATCCAGGCGATCTGGCCCGGAGAAAATCCTTTCTCCGTCAGCCGCCATGAGCTACTGCGTGCAGTTAAGTATGAACTTGGATCGGTGGGCCGCGACTTAAATTTTAATGCCTACGCGGATAACCGTTCGATCTTCAGGTATGATATGGAAGCGCTGCCCAACGAGGTCACCGGCACCATCGGTACCTCTACGGCCTTTGCAGCCTGGAATGCGGCGGTGTATGTCGCTCAGATTGAGGACGACCGATTGACGGAAATGACTCAAAACGGCCGCACCTTGGACGCCGCCAGGGACGTGCTGCGCAAGTACAATGGGCTCTGGTTTCTCGACGAATCCTACGTCATCTCGCGCCGGCGTGATTGACATCATTCAAAAGTAAACATCGCAACGCCCGCCGGGTAGCGGCGGAACAAGGGGTTACTGATGCGCGCGTCCTATCTCTTCACCAGCGAGTCCGTGTCCGAGGGCCATCCAGACAAGGTCTGTGACCGGATCTCCGACGAGATCGTCGACCTGTTCTATCGTGAAGGGCCGAAGGCGGGCATCGACCCCTGGCAGATCCGTGCGGCCTGCGAGACGCTCGCGACCACCAACAAGGTGGTGATCGCCGGTGAGACCCGTGGTCCGAAGTCGGTGACCAACGAGCAGATCGAGAGCGTTGTCCGCGCCGCGATCAAGGACATCGGCTACGAGCAGGAAGGCTTCCACTGGAAGACCTGCGACATCGAGATCCTCCTGCATCCGCAATCGGCCGACATCGCGCAGGGCGTCGATGCGCTTCAGCCCGGCCAGGTCAAGGAAGAGGGCGCAGGCGACCAGGGCATCATGTTCGGCTACGCCACCAACGAGACGCCCGATCTGATGCCGGCGCCGATCTTCTACGCCCACAAGATCCTGCGCCTGATCTCCGAAGCCCGTCACTCCGGCAAGGAGAAGGTGCTGGG
Source organism: Bradyrhizobium sp. (assembly GCF_016462955.1). GTDB lineage: Bacteria > Pseudomonadota > Alphaproteobacteria > Rhizobiales > Xanthobacteraceae > Bradyrhizobium. Next base: position 8,647 of record NZ_JAEMSD010000242.1, read on the forward strand.
TCCTGACTCCAAGAGCCAGGTCACCGTGCAATACGAGAACGGCAAGCCGGTCGGCGTCCGCGAGATCGTGGTCTCCCACCAGCATCTGGTTCCGGACCTCACCTCGAACCAGGTCCGCGAGATCGTCGAGCCCTATGTGCGCGAGGCGCTGCCGAAGGACTGGATCACCCCGAAGACGATCTGGCACATCAACCCGACCGGCAAGTTCTACATCGGCGGGCCCGACGGCGATTCCGGCCTGACCGGCCGCAAGATCATCGTCGACACCTATGGCGGCGCGGCCCCGCATGGCGGCGGCGCGTTCTCCGGCAAGGATCCCACCAAGGTCGACCGTTCGGCGGCTTATGCCGCGCGCTACGTCGCGAAGAACATCGTCGCCGCCGGTCTTGCCGACCGCTGCACGCTGCAGCTCGCCTACGCCATCGGCGTGGCGCGTCCGCTGTCGATCTACATCGACACCCACGGCACGGGTAAGGTGTCCGAAGACCAGCTCGAAAAGGCCGCGGCCAAGGCGATGGATCTCACGCCGCGCGGCATCCGCAGCCATCTCGATCTCAACCGGCCGATCTACGCGCGCACCTCGGCCTACGGTCATTTCGGCCGCACGCCGGACAACGAGGGCGGCTTCTCCTGGGAGAAGACCGATCTCGTCGAGCAGCTCAAGCGCGCGCTGTAATTCTCTTGCGTCATTCCGGGACGCCGTGATTGCGGTGGGCCCGGAATGACGAGCCAAACAAACAGGAACCTCCTATGAACGCGAAGCCCGGCTTCACCGATTATATCGTCAAGGACATTTCGCTCGCCGATTTCGGCCGCAAGGAGCTCTCGCTTGCCGAGACCGAGATGCCCGGCCTGATGGCCACCCGCGAGGAGTACGGCCCTAAGCAGCCGCTGAAGGGCGCGCGCATCGCGGGCTCCCTGCACATGACGATCCAGACCGGCGTGCTGATCGAGACGCTGGCCGCGCTCGGCGCCGACATCCGTTGGGTCTCCTGCAACATCTATTCGACGCAGGATCACGCCGCAGCCGCGATCGCGGCCGCCGGCATTCCCGTCTTCGCCGTCAAGGGCGAGACGCTGACGGAGTACTGGGATTACACCGCGAAGCTGTTCGACTGGCATGGCGGCGGTCACCCGAACATGATCCTCGACGACGGTGGTGATGCCACCATGTACGTCCATCTCGGCCTGCGCGCCGAGAAGGGCGATACCGCCTTCCTCGACAAGCCGGGTTCGGAAGAAGAGGAAGTCTTCTTCGCGCTGCTGAAGAAGCAGCTCAAGGAAAAGCCCAAGGGCTATTTCGCCGCGATTGCCGAGAGCATCAAGGGCGTCTCCGAAGAGACCACCACAGGCGTGCATCGCCTCTATGACATGCAGAAGGCCGGCACGCTGCTGTGGCCCGCCATCAACGTCAAC
>NZ_JAEMSD010000711.1 GCF_016462955.1 Bradyrhizobium sp.
CTTCTATGCCGAATGGAAGGGCAAGTATGGCGATCAGGCCTGGGACCTCCTGGAAAAGGCCGTCGGCAAGCTGTCGTAACGTACTGGGGCCGTCGAGGTTCGTATCAGGATGGCTCACGTCGAGGTCGAGGTGACCGCTGTGGCGGGCGAGGCGGCGTTGCCGTCCCCTCGCCGACCTTCGTTGCTGGCGACAGTCGAGCGCGTGCTCGGTCTCGTCGTCGAGATTCCGACGGCGATCCTGGTGGTCGCCGAGATCGTGATCCTTTTTGCCGGCGTGGTCGCGCGCTATGGCCTGCACCGGCCGCTGATCTGGTCGGACGAACTCGCCTCGATCCTGTTCCTGTGGCTCGCCATGCTGGGCGCGGCGGTCGCCTTCCGCCGTTCCGAGCACATGCGCATGACCGCGGTCGTCGCCAGCACCAGGCCTGCCATGCGGGCCTATCTCGACCTGGTCGCGACCTCCGCGGCCCTGGCGTTCCTGATCCTGATCGCTTGGCCGGCAAGCGACTACGCCTATGAGGAAAGCTACATCACGACGCCGGCGCTGCAGATCTCCAATATGTGGCGGGCCGCTGCGCTGCCGGCCGGCATCTTCCTGATGGCGGCCTTTGCCTTGCTGCGGCTGCTGCGTGCGGCCGACTACCGAATGGTTGCAGCCGCCGTGCTGTCGGTCGCCATAGTGATCGGCCTGTTCTGGCTGGTTGAGCCGTTGCTGCGCCCGCTCGGCAATCTCAACCTCGTCGTCTTCTTTGTCGGCGTTGCCGGCTTCTGCGTCTTTGCCGGCGTTCCCATCGCGTTCGGCTTTGGTCTCGCAATCTTCGGCTATCTCGCGTTGACCACGCGCACGCCCGTCATGGTGCTGATCGGCCGGATGGACGAGGGCATGAGCCACCTCATCCTGCTCTCGGTGCCGCTGTTCGTTTTTCTTGGCCTGCTGATCGAGATGACCGGCATGGCCCGCGCCATGGTGGCGTTCCTGGCGAGCCTACTCGGCCATGTCAGGGGCGGCCTGCACTATGTGCTGGTCGGCGCCATGTACCTGGTCTCCGGCATATCCGGCGCCAAGGCGGCCGACATGGCGGCGGTCGCACCCGTGCTGTTCCCGGAGATGAAGGAGCGCGGGGCCAAGCCCGGCGATCTCGTCGCGCTGCTGGCGGCAACGGGTGCCCAGACCGAGACCATTCCGCCGAGCCTCGTGCTGATCACGATCGGCTCGGTCACGGGCGTGTCGATCGCCGCCCTTTTCACCGGCGGCCTCCTGCCCGGCGTCGTGCTTGCGATCACGCTTTGCATGCTGGTGTGGTGGCGCTACCGCCACGAGGACCTGAGCCACATCCGCCGTGCCACGACATCGGAGATCGGCAGGAGCTTCGTCATCGCCCTGCCCGCGCTCGCGCTGCCCTTCGTGATCCGCTACGCCGTGGTCGAGGGCATCGCGACGGCCACCGAAGTCTCCACCATCGGCATCGTCTATGGCGCCCTCGTCGGCCTGCTCATCTACCGCCGGTTCGACTGGCGGCGGCTGTTTCCGATGCTGATCGAGACAGCGGCGCTGTCGGGTGCGATCCTGCTGATCATCGGCACCGCTACAGGCATGGCGTGGGGTCTGACCCAGTCGGGCTTCTCGCGCTCGCTGGCGGCGGCCATGACCGGATTGCCGGGGGGAGCTGCAACCTTCATCGCCGTCTCGATCCTGGCCTTCGTCGTTCTCGGCAGCGTGTTGGAAGGCATCCCGGCGATCGTGCTGTTCGGGCCGCTGCTGTTCCCGATCGCCCGCGCCGTCGGCGTGCACGAGGTGCACTATGCCATGGTGATCATTCTCGCGATGGGTATCGGGTTATTCGCCCCGCCGTTCGGCGTCGGCTATTATGCGGCCTGCGCCATCGGACGCGTCGATCCGGCCGAAGGCATCAGGCCGATCTGGGGCTATCTCTTGGCGCTACTGGTGGGATTGATCATCGTCGCGATCTTCCCCTGGATCTCGATCGGTTTTCTTTGACGCGATAAAGGAGTGAGTCGATGAGTGAACGGCAGAACCCGTACAAGATCGGCCTCAACAAGACTCCCGCCAATTACGTGCCTCTGAGTCCGCTGAGCTTCCTCGCGCGCAGTGCCGCCGTGTATCCCGATCATGTTAGCACGGTCTACGAGGGCCGCAGCTTCACCTGGGCGCAGACGCACGAGCGCTGCAGGCGTTTTGCGTCCTGGCTCGCGCGCAAGGGCATCGGCATCGGCGACACGGTCGCGGCCATGCTGCCGAACATCCCGGCGATGAACGAGGCTCATTTCGCCGTGCCGATGACGGGCGCCGTGCTCAACGCGCTGAACATCCGCCTCGATGCGCCCTCCATCGCGTTTCAGCTCGACCATGGCGGCGCCAAGATCATTCTGGTCGATCCCGAGTTCTCGGGCGTCATGACCGACGCGCTGGCGCTGATGAAGGGCCCGAATCCGCTCGTGGTCGATGTCGACGATGCATCGTTCAAGGGCGGCAAGCGCATCGGCGAGATCGAATATGAGACCGCGGTCGCCGAAGGCGATCCGGACTTCGCGGCGATCACGCCGAGCGATGAATGGGACGCGATCGCGCTGAGCTACACCTCCGGCACGACAGGCAATCCCAAGGGCGTCGTGACCCATCACCGCGGCGCGTATCTCAACGCCGTCAGCAACATCCTCGCCGGCAATCTCGGCCAGCACCCGGTCTATCTCTGGACGCTGCCGATGTTCCACTGCAACGGC
>NZ_JAEMSD010000712.1 GCF_016462955.1 Bradyrhizobium sp.
CGGCGAGGCGCGCCTCGCGTTCCCTGTCCTTGATCCTGGCACGCTCCCGATAGCGGGCGAGCGAGCCCGCGGCGGCGGAACTCGCCCTGTTCCAGATGCCGACCAGCTGGCCCGCGACGCGCCCGGTGGCGCCGCCCGCCCAGACCAGTTCGAACGGCGAAAACAGCTTCCAGCGCTCCTCGCCCCACAGGATGCTGCGCGCGATCATCTGTCCGGCCATGCCCGAGGTGTTCATGCCCTGGCGGCCGAACCCGCTCGCCACCCACAGGCCTTTGCGAAGCTGGCCGATCTGCGGCATGCCGTGCACGGTCTGGCCGGTGGCGCCGCCGAACATCTCGGTGATCTCGACATTGCCGAGTTCCGGAAAGATCGTGCGTATCCGCCGCTTCACGGCGCCCGCGAAGCGCTGCGGACGCGCCGCCCAGGTGGTCTCCGGGCTCTCCCACATCAGCCGGTCGCCGTCGACGATCCGGAATTGGTCGACACCGTCGGAATCCATCACGGATCCCTTGAAGGCGATGATCTCGTGCACCCGCTCGCCGAGCGGCGCGGTGATGCCGGCATAGCGCCAGACCGGCAGCAGCGTCTCCGACAGGCGCTGCAACGGCGAGCCGAGATGGATGTTGCCCGCGAGCACGATGTGGGTCGCTCGCAGCCGCGCCGAGGGTGTGACGATGCGCTTGCGGATGCCGGAATGATCGATGCTGACCACCGGCGTGTCCTCGAAGATGCGCGCCCCTGCGCGGCGTGCCAGCGCCGCCAGGCCATGCACATATTTGCGGCCGTCGACCTGGAACGCTTTTGGATAATACACGCCGTGGAAGTAGCGATCGGTCTTGAGCAGCCCTCGGACGCGATCGACCTGCCAGCCCTCGACCTCGGTGTCGAAATCCTCGTTCAGCATCTGCAACCGGCTGATCAGACGGTCGCCGACATCGACGTTGGAGACCTCCAGAACGCCCTCGGTGAGGCCGATGCCCGGCATGTTCTCTTCGGTGGCATTGGCGCGGACGAACTCGGCGCCCTCCTGCGACAGCGTCCACAATTCGCGCGCGTCCTCGAAGCCGATGCGTTCGATCAGGTCGGCGAGCGGCAGCGCGAAACCCGGCATCACGGTGCCGAGCTGGTTGCCGGAGGCGTTCCAGCCGATGTGGCGGCCCTCGAGCACCGCGACGCTGGCCCCGAGCCGGGCCGCTTCCAGCGCGACGGACAGCCCGGCGAGCCCCGCACCGATCACGCAGATGTCGGCGTCGCGATCGAACGACAGTCGTGTGCGGTCGCGAAAGCCGGCTTCGTCCTGGGACACGCTTGTGAAAGTCTCGCTCATGGCGTTTCTTAGGATACCCACAGGCCGCTTGTCACCTTGTCCTCAGCCGGCGCCTGTAGATTATCCTGGACGCGAAACGATTCGAGAATGCCATGCGCCGTTTGATGCTGCTGCGTCACGCCAAGACCGAGACCGACGCGCCGAGCGGCCGTGACCAGGACCGCCGGCTCGACGAGCGCGGCCACAAGGATGCCGCGCAGATCGGCGATTGGATCGCCTCCCATCCCCCCTTCCCCGATACCGTGCTGGTGTCGCACGCCGTGCGCGCCCGGCAGACCTGGGACATCGCGTGGGAGGCAATGAAGGACCGCGTCCCTGCGCCGCAGGTCGAGGTCGTGCCGGAACTCTACGGCGCCGATCCCGCGGAGATCCTCGACGCCATTCGCACTGCAACGGCCCCAGGCGATCCCAAGCAATTGCTGCTGATCGGCCACAATCCCGGCATGCACGAGATCGCCCTGATGCTGACCGGCGGCGGCGATCCCGATGGCGCCAGGGCGCTCGGCGACAACCTGCCCACGGCGGGGCTTGCGGTCTTCGACTTTGACGTCAAGGATTGGGGAGACGTGGCCTACCGCCGCGGCAAGCTGGTGATGTTCGTCAGCCCCAAGTTGCTTAGATGAGCTGCTTAGATAAGCTGCTTCGATCGGGCTGATCGCGCGACGTGCCGGCCGGACGTAGCGACCTGGAGATTTGGAGGCGCAGATGTTCAAGTCCATCCTCGTGCCCATCGACCTCGCCGACACCGATCTCGCCAAGCCGGCGATCGCGACCGCGGCGACGTTGTCGCAGACCTGGAGCGGCCAGGTGCGGCTGCTCAACGTGCTGCCGATGACACCGGTCATGCTGGCCGAATATGTCCCGGCCGATTTCGACGAGCAGCAACGCCAGACCTCGGAAGAGGCCCTTGCCATCGTCGCGCGCGAATCCGGCATCGAGGCATCCCGCATCTCCAGCGTGGTGCGCCAGGGCGGCATCTATCACGAGATCCTGGAGGAAGCCGCGCAGATGAAGGCCGACCTGATCGTCATGACCTCGCACCGCCCGGCGATGCGCACCTATTTCCTCGGCTCCAACGCCGGCCACGTGGTCCGCTACGCCAAATGCTCGGTGCTGGTGGTGAGGCATTGAGGGCTCGATCAATACGCTCGTAGCCCGGGTGAGCGACTTGTCCGCCATAGCTCATCGAGCGAAGGCGGAAGCGACACCCGGGACCGCTCCTGCCGCGAATCCCGGATCTCGCTTCGCTCATCCGGGCTACAAGATATCGCGTTGCCCGACGGGCAAAACACCCCAGCGATAGGACAATCCGCCTCGCGTAAAATATTCCACTTTACCGAAATTCGGAAACGACGTAGGTGTTGCGGCAACCCGGCCCAAGGAAGAGGGGCGTATCGCGATCGTCAC
>NZ_JAEMSD010000713.1 GCF_016462955.1 Bradyrhizobium sp.
CTGCGACCGGATCTCGCTGATGCATGCCGGCAAGGTGCTGACGTCGGACTCGCCCGCAGCCATCATGGCAGCGCACGGCACCCCGACGCTGGAGCAGGCCTTCATCGCCTGCCTGGAAGAGGCGATCGCAGACGCAGCAGAGCCGGCGGAACAGCAGGCTGCTGCCCCGGCGTCGACGCCGCCGGCAGTCGCCACGCCGCCCCGGCGCCGCAACGCTGCGTTCAATCCGACGCGCATGCTCGCCTATTCCCGGCGCGAGACGCTCGAGCTACGGCGTGATCCGATCCGCGCCACGCTTGCGATCATCGGCAGCGTGCTGCTGCTGTTCGTGCTCGGATACGGCATCAGCATGGATGTCGAGAACCTGACCTTCGCCGTGCTCGACCGCGACGACACCGCGATCAGCCGCGACTACAGCCTTCAGATCGCGGGCTCGCGCTATTTCACCGAAAAGCCTTCGATCACCGACTACGCCGATCTCGACCGCCGCATGCGCGCCGGCGAGATCGGTCTCGCGATCGAGCTGCCGCCCGGCTTCGGCCGCGACGTCAGCCGCGGCCGTCATGTCGAGATCGGCGCCTGGGTCGACGGCGCCAATCCGACGCGGGCCGAGACGCTGCGCTCCTACGCCCAGGCGATCCACGCGAGCTGGCTCGCGCAGAAGGGCCGCGAGCTCTATGGCGATGCGGCGATCGCCGGGTCCTATCAGCTCGCGCTGCGCTACCGCTACAATCCGGACGTCCGCAGCGTCGTCGCTATGGCGCCTGGCATCATTCCGCTGCTGCTGATCATGATCCCTGCGGTGCTCGCAGCACTCGCGGTCGTGCGCGAGAAGGAGCTCGGCTCGATCGTCAATTTTTACGTCACACCAGTGACGCGGCTGGAGTTCCTGCTCGGCACCCAGCTGCCCTATGTGGTGCTGGCCTTTGCCAACTTCCTGCTGCTGGTCGGCTTTGCGCTCACCGTCTTCCGCGTGCCTTTCACCGGTAGCTTCCCGACCTATGCGGCTGCCGCGCTGCTCTATGTCACGGCCACCACCGGCATCGGACTGGTGATCTCCTCGTTCATGAAGAGCCAGATCGCCGCGCTGTTCGGCACCGTGCTGATCACGCTGATTCCCGCGATCCAGTATTCCGGCCTGATCGATCCGGTCTCCTCGCTGCAAGGGGTGGGCAAGATGATCGGTCTTGTCTATCCGACCAGCTATTTCGTGACCATATCGCGCGGCACCTTCTCGAAGGCACTGGGATTCGACACGCTTCACAACGAGCTCTTGGCGCTCGCCGTCATGATCCCGGTGCTGGTCACCGCAGGCGCGCTGCTGCTGAAGAAACAGGCCCGCTGACCATGCGCCTTGGCAACTTGCTACAGCTCGGAATCAAGGAATTGCGCGGACTGGCGCGCGACCCGGTGCTGCTCGTGCTGATCGCATATTCCTTCACATTCGCGGTCTATGAGGGTGCCAACACGCTGCCGGAGACGTTGAACCGCGCTGCGATCGCCATCGTCGACGAAGACCATTCGCCGATCTCGACTCGCATCGGGATGGCGTTCACCGCCCCGTACTTCTCCACGCCCCGGCTGATCTCGCAATACGAGATGGACCGACGGATGGATGCCGGCCTCGACACGTTTGCCCTCGACATTCCGCCGGACTTTCAGCGCGACCTGCTGGCGCGGAAGGCGCCGACGATCCAGCTCAACGTCGACGCGACGCGCATCTCACAGGCCTTCAATGGTGGCGGTTACGTCGAGCAGATCGTCAACGCCGAGATCGCGGAGTTCCTGGCGCGCGCCCGCGAAGCTCAAACACCGCAGATCGACCTCGCGCTGCGCGCCCGTTTCAATCCGGAGCTGAAGAGGTCCTGGTTCGGCGCGATCGACCACCTCATCATGTCGATCACGATGCTCTCGATCATCCTGACCGGGGCGGCGCTGATCCGGGAGCGCGAGCACGGCACAATCGAGCACCTCCTGGTGATGCCGGTGACGCCGCTCGAGATCATGGTGAGCAAGGTCTGGTCGATGGGAGCGGTGGTGCTGGTCGCCTCGGCGCTGTCGATCGCCTTCGTCGTCAAGGGATGGCTGGCGGTCACGATCGACGGCTCGGTGGCGCTGTTCCTGGTCGGCACGGCGCTGCAGCTGTTCGCCACCACCAGCATGGGCATCTTCCTCGCCACCATCGCCGGGTCGATGCCGCAGTTCGGACTGCTGCTGATCATGATCCTGCTGCCGCTGCAGACCCTGTCGGGCAGCATGACGCCGCGGGAGAGCATGCCGCAATTCGTCCAGGACATCATGCTGGCCGCGCCCAACACGCATTTCGTGATGCTGGCGCAGGCGATCCTGTTCCGCGGTGCCGGCCTGGAGGCGGTGTGGCCGCAGCTCCTCGCGCTCGCCGTGATCGGCGGCATCTTCTTCGCGATCGCGCTGCGGCGGTTTCGGGCGTTTCTGGCGTGAGCGCGAAGGGCGACACCTGAAGAGGGCGAAAACAACCCCATGCACAGTAGCGATCCCGTTGTTTCGGCTACTGGATTTGTTCCGCCCGTCGGGCAAACGAGGAGTCGTCGCCACTCCAGCCTGCGTATTGCCCCAAAAGCAAAAACGGCCCGCATCAAGCGGGCCGTTTTCGTCTCGGATCCGGTGAAATCCGAACTTGGTTGCGGGGATAGGATTTGAACCTATGACCTTCAGGTTATGAGCCTGACGAGCTACCGGGCTGCTCCACCCCGCG
>NZ_JAEMSD010000243.1:0-7588 GCF_016462955.1 Bradyrhizobium sp.
CTTCGGCTCGGCCGCCCCGTCACGAGGGCGCTGGCCGCCGAGCTGCTCCGGGACGCCTGAGCCGCCCGGCCGGGACGCGCTGCGCGAAGTCCGCTTGACGGAGCGCAGCCGCGGAACATCAATGTCATCGAAACGTCATCGCTCTAACACATGCTCCCGCGGGTTTTGCGCATAGGTCGCAAAGTGAGGCGAGACAGGATGGACCGACTTCTGATGGACTCTGCGCAAACCATTGAAACTAAAGAAAAAGCCCCGGAAGTCGAGGGGCTGCCCGCGATCGCGTCGAGCCCTGAACGATTCATCAACCGCGAGCTGTCCTGGCTGCATTTCAACCGCCGCGTCCTCGAAGAATCGGTCAATCCCAGCCATCCGATTCTGGAGCGGGTGCGATTCCTGTCGATTTCGGCGAATAACCTCGACGAGTTCTTCATGGTCCGCGTCGCGGGCATCAAGGCCCAGGTGCGCGAAGGCATCGCCGAACGCAGCCCCGACGGCCTGACCCCGTCCGAGCAGCTCGCGCTGATCAACCGCACGGTTTCCGAGCTCGCCTCCGACCAGCAGGCGATCTGGCGCGACCTGCGCAGCACGCTGGCCGAGGTCGGCATCGTGCTGGTCGACGGCAAGGACGTCACCAAGGCGGAACGGGCCTGGATCGAGGATTATTTCCTCCACAACGTATTCCCGCTCCTGACGCCGCTCGCGATCGATCCTGCCCACCCCTTCCCGTTCATTCCGAGCCTCGGCTTCACCATCGCGCTCCAGCTCACGCGCGCCGCGGACGGCCGGCAGATGAACGCGCTGATCCGCATGCCCGGCAAGATCGACCGCTTCATCCGCCTGCCCGCTGACGGCAAGGTTCGCCTGATCTCGCTGGAGCAGGCCACCGGCTTGTTCATCAACCGCCTGTTCCCCGGCTACAACGTGCACGGCCAGGGCGCCTTCCGGGTCATCCGCGACTCCGAGCTCGAGATCGAGGAAGAAGCCGAAGACCTCGTCCGCCTGTTCGAGACCGCGCTGAAACGCCGCCGCCGCGGCTCGGTGATCCGGCTCGAGATCGACGCCAAGATGCCCGAGGAGCTGCGCAGCTTCGTGCAGCATGCGCTCTCGACCGCCGACGACGAGGTGTTCCTAGTCGATGGCGTGCAGGCGATGAACGAGCTCTCGCAGCTCACCCGCCTCGACCGGCCCGACCTCGAATTCACCCCTTACGTGCCGCGCCACCCCGAGCGCGTGCGCGAGCATGGCGGCGACATCTTCGCCGCGATCCGGCAGAAGGACCTGATCGTCCACCATCCCTACGAGTCCTTCGACGTCGTGGTGCAGTTCCTCCAGCAGGCCACGCGCGACCCCGATGTCGTCGCGATCAAGCAGACGCTCTACCGCACCTCCAACAACTCGCCGATCGTGCGCGCGCTGGCCGAAGCGGCCGAAGCCGGCAAATCCGTCACCGCCTTGATCGAGTTGAAGGCGCGGTTCGACGAGGAGGCCAACATCCGCTGGGCGCGCGATCTCGAACGCGCCGGCGTTCAGGTCGTCTACGGCTTCCTCGAATTGAAGACGCACGCAAAGCTCTCCATGGTCGTACGCCGCGAGGGCGGCAGCCTGACGACTTACGTCCATACCGGCACCGGCAACTATCACCCGGTCACGGCGCGCATCTACACCGACCTCTCCTACTTCACCTCGGATCCGACCATCGGACGCGACGCCGCGCGGGTGTTCAATTTCATCACCGGCTATGCCGCACCGAGCGATCTGGAAAAGATGGCGGTGTCGCCGCTGACCTTGCGCAAGCGCATCATCGAGCACATCCAGGGCGAGACGGCACATGCGCGGCACGGGCGCCCCGGCGCGGTCTGGATGAAGATGAACTCGCTGGTCGACCCTGATATCATCGACGCGCTCTACGAGGCCTCCCAGGCCGGCGTCCAGGTCGAGCTCGTGGTGCGCGGCATCTGCTGCCTCAGGCCCGGCATTCCCGGCCTGTCGGAGAATATCCGCGTCAAGTCGATCATCGGCCGCTTCCTGGAACACGGCCGAATCTACTGCTTCGGCATGGGTCATGGCCTGCCGGGCACGAAAGCGGCTGTGTATATCTCGTCGGCCGACATGATGCCGCGCAACCTCGACCGCCGCGTCGAAGTGCTGTGTCCGCTGCAAAATCCGACGGTGCATCAGCAGGTTCTCGAACAGATCATGGTCGCGAACCTGAAGGACAACGAGCAGAGCTGGCAGTTGTTGCCGGATGGGTCGTCAACGCGTATGAAGACCGCGAAGGGCGAGGAGCCTTTCAACGTCCACAACTACTTCATGACGAATCCGAGTCTGTCTGGCCGTGGAAAGTCGCTCAAGGAATCCTCGCCGCGTCGTCTCACGCGCCGGAACGAACGCCATCAATCCTGACCGGGGATCTGCAACGTGAAGCGGCCGCGCAAGCGCGGCTCGAGCGTCGCGGTCATCGACATCGGCTCCAATTCGGTCCGTCTCGTCGTTTACGAAGCGCTGGCGCGCAGCCTGATCCCGATCTTCAACGAGAAGGCGCTGTGCGGCCTCGGACGCGAGGTGCAGAGCACGGGTCTGCTCGCGCCCGACGCCGTCGACAAGGCGCTGACCTCGCTCAAGCGCTTCCGCGCGCTGTGCCGCGTGATGCAGGTCGGGCGCGTGTACGCGATCGCGACCGCCGCCTGCCGCGACGCCTCCAACGGCGCCGACTTCATTGCCAAGGCCGAACGCATCTGCGCGGTCAAGATCGAGATCCTGTCGGGCCCGCGCGAGGCGCGGCTTTCGGCGCTGGGCGTGATCTCCGGCATCCACCACCCCGACGGCATCGTCGGCGATCTCGGGGGAGGTTCGCTCGAGCTGATCGACGTGCGCAAGAACGCCGTGCGCAGCGGCGTAACGCTGCCGCTCGGCGGCCTCGCGCTGCAGGACCTCGCGCACAAGTCGCTCAAGCGCGCCGACCGCATCGTGCGCGAGGAGCTCGACGCCGTGCCGCAGCTCGCGGCGGGCCGTGGCCGCACCTTCTACGCCGTCGGCGGCACCTGGCGCGCGCTGGCGCGCATCCACATCATCCAGAGCGGCTATTCGCTCCAGGTGATGCACGGCTATTCCATCTCCGCCGCCGAAGCGCTCGACTTCTCGCGCCGCCTGCGGCGGCTCGCCGCCGCCGACATGCTCGCCGACATCGAGATCGTCGCCGATGCGCGACGCCCGCTCCTCACCTACGCGGCGCTGGTGCTCGAGCACATCATCCGCGTTGCCCAACCCAAGACCATCATGTTCTCGACCTTCGGCGTGCGCGAGGGCCTCCTGCACGAGAAACTGCCGGAGACCGAGCGCAACAAGGATGGCCTGATCTGCGCGGCCGAGCAGCTGAATCAATTGCTCTCACGCTCGAGCAAGCATGCCCACGAGCTGATCGCCTGGACCGACCGCCTCGCACGCGTGGTGAAGCTGCGCGAGACCGAGGAGGACCGCCGCCTGCGTCATACCGCCTGCCTGCTCTCCGACATCGGCTGGCGCGTGCATCCCGACCATCGCGGCGAACAGACTCTGAGCCTTGTCGTCAACGGCAATTTCGGGGCGATCACCCACACCGAACGCGCCTTCGTCGGTCTGTCCGTGTTCTATCGCTACGCCGGGCTCAGCGAGGAGAACCAGCCGCCGGTCGCCATGCAGGAATTGCTGACGCCGGCGCAGCTCGAACGGACGCGCCTCCTGGGCGCAGCATTCCGGGTCGCTCATCTGATCTCCGCAGCGCGTCCGGGGGTCCTGCCCGCCACGCATTTCCGCAGCCAGGGCCGCAATCTGATGCTCGTGTTCGAGCACCGCCTCAGCGACCTCGTTGCCGACCGCGTCGGCAGCCGCTTCCGCCAGCTCGCGCGGCTGATGGGACGATCGGGATCGATCGTGCGGCGCTGAAGCCGCAAATGCGAAGCGATCGCATTCATGTGGCGCCGGCCTTCGTCCTGAAAATGAACTCTATCGGCGCACCGGGTCGGGTTGATGCATATCAACCACTCGGCAATGGGTCGGACTAACGTGCAACCACGTTGCTCCGGACCCATTCGCCATGCATTCTCAACACGGGTTTCGCTTTGCGGTCCGCGCTCGAAAAGTGGCGGGCCGCGTTCTCTTTGCGCTCGCCTTCAGCTGTTCGGCATCGCTGTCCATGGCCCAGGACGAGGTGAAGCTGAGCGACGCGCAGGCGCGCAATCTCGGCGTGCGCGCGAGCCGCCCGGTCGCGGTCCGAACCGATCTAACGCTGCCATATCCCGTCCGGATCGTAATCCCCACGCCACAATTGTGGGTCGTCAGCGCGCCCGTGGCCGGCATGGTCGCCAATCTCCTCGTCGGGCGCGGCGACTATGCCACCGCCGGCCAGCCGCTGGTCGTGCTGGAGAGCCCAAGCTTCGTCTCCCAGCAGCGCGATTACCTGCACGCGATCGCGCAGGAGCATCTCGCCAGCCAGCAGCTGAAGCGAAACCTGGATCTTTTCGAAGGCAAGGCCGTGCCGCAGCGCGTGCTCGAGGCCAGCCAGGCCGAAGCGCGCCAGGCAGCGCTCGTGGTCGCCGAGCGGCGCCAGATGCTGCATCTGAGCGGTATGTCCGACGAGGCAATACTTCGGCTGGGCCAGGAAGCGTCAATCAGCGGCACGCTCACGGTCAATGCGCCGCAGACCGCGTCCGTCGTCGAGGTCACGGTGTCGCCGGGACAGCGGATCGAACAATCCACACCGCTCGTCAAGCTGGCCCGGCTCTCGCCGCTATGGGCGGAAATCGCGGTCCCCGCGGCCAATATCCGCGCGATCCGGGCCGGCGCGAAAGTCGAGATCGCGGGTTATCCCAAGCCCGGCAAGGTCGTACTGGTCTCCGAGACCATCGACCCTGCCACGCAGACCATTCTGGTTCGCGCGGAAATCGCCAACGACGGCGAGTTGCATCCCGGCCAGACTGCCGCTGCCCGCATCGGCTTTCTCTCCACCGGCGAAAGCGCGTGGGAGATTCCCTATAGCGGGCTGGTGCGGCGAGGCGAGCAGACTTCGGTGTTCGTGACAACGGCCGGCGGCTTCCGGCTCGTGCCGGTCAGGCTGGTCGCGGAAGATCAAGACCATGTCGTCGTATCCGGCCCCATCACAGACCAGGACGAAATTGCGATCGGCGGGATCTCAGCGCTTCGCGGCATTCTCTCCGGACTGGGGCAATAGATGCTCCCGCGCCTTGTTGCGTTCGCGTTGTCGCAACGACTTTTCGTGATGCTGGGCGTGCTGCTGGTGATCGGAGCCGGCGCCGCGCTCCTGCCCGGCTTGCCGATCGACGCCTTTCCCGACGTCTCGCCGGTTCAGGTGAAGATCATCATGAAGGCGGCGGGTCTCACCCCCGAAGAAGTTGAGCAACGCATCACCGTTCCGGTCGAGCTCGAGCTGCTCGGATTGCCGAACAAGAAGGTGCTTCGGTCGACCACGAAATATGCGCTGGCCGACATCACCGTCGATTTCGAGGACGGCACCGACATCTACTGGGCGCGCAACCAGGTCTCCGAGCGCCTGTCGAATATCTCGCGCGATTTCCCGGAAGGCGTGAGCGGCGGCCTTGCCCCGATCACCAGTCCTCTCGGCGAGATGTTCATGTTCACGATCGACAGTCCCGAGCTGTCGCTCGCCGAGCGCCGGACCCTGCTCGATTGGGTGATCCGCCCTGCTCTACGGACAGTTGCCGGCGTTGCCGATGTCAATGCGCTCGGCGGCCATGTCCGCGCCTTCGAGATCGTGCCGCGCAACGACGCGCTGGCCGCGCGTGGGATTACCTACGACTTGTTTCGCCGGGCGATCGAGGCCAACAGCCGCAATGACGGCGCCGGACGAGTCAATCAGGGCGAGGACAGCGCCCTGGTCCGGATCGAGGGCAGCATCCGTTCGATCGAGGACATCAAGGCCATCGTCGTCGACACCCGCGAGGGCGTGCCGATCCTGGTCAACGACGTCGCCACCGTCAAAGTCGGGACGCTGACGCGCTATGGCGCCGTCACAGCGGACGGCCGCGGCGAAACCGTCGAGGGGCTCGTCCTCGGCTTGCGCGGCGCCAACGCAGGTCAGCTCATCCGCGACGTACGCGCCCGGCTCGCCGAGTTGCAGCCCTCGCTGCCCAAAAGCGTGTCGATCAACGTGTTCTATGACCGCAGCCGCCTGGTCAACCGCGCCGTCGGCACCGTGGTCCGGTCCCTCGCCGAGGCCACGATCCTCGTCGTCGTTCTGCTGCTGCTCTTCCTCGGCAATTGGCGGGCTTCGCTGGTGATCGCGCTCAGCCTCCCGCTCGCCATCGTGATCGCGTTGATCGTGATGCGTCTGGTGGGAATGTCGGCCCACCTGATGAGCCTCGGCGGACTTGCGATCGCGATCGGCATGTTGATCGACGCGCTGGTCGTCGTGGTCGAGAACATCGTCGGCAACCTTGGCAAGCACGAACCTGGCAAGGGTGCGCCGCTGATCCACCTGGTTTACCGTTCGGTCTGTGAGGTCCTGGAACCGGTGGCCTCGGGCGTCCTGATCATCATCATCGTGTTCTTCCCCCTGCTGACGCTGCAGGGACTGGAAGGAAAGCTGTTCATCCCGGTCGCGCTCGCCATCATCTTCGCGCTCACCGGCTCGCTGCTGCTGGCGCTCACCGTGGTCCCGGTCATGACCTCCTATGTGCTCAAGTCCGCGTCGCATCGCGATCCCGTGCTGGTCCGTGCGGCGCAGCGGATCTACGCACCTGCGTTGGACTGGGCCCTGAAGAACGAGCGCAAGGTCATGGCTGCGGCGCTGACCGGCCTGGTCGCGGCGGGATTCGCCTACACCGGCCTCGGCAAGACCTTCATGCCGACGATGGACGAAGGCGACGTCATAGTCAGCGTGGAGACGTTGCCCTCGGTCAACCTCGACGAGTCGCTCGCCATCAATGCGAGGCTCCAGAAGGCACTGCTGGCCGTGCCTGATATCGCCGGCATCGTCGCGCGGACCGGGTCGGACGAGCTCGGCCTCGATCCCATGGGTCCCAACCAGACCGACACGTTCCTCGTGCTCAAGCCCGCTGCCGAGAGGGCGGCCGACAATCGCGAGGCCCTGCTGCAGAGGCTCCGCGAGGTCCTGTCCGGTTTTCCTGGCATCTCGCTCGGCTTCACCCAACCCATCGACATGCGCGTGCAGGAGATGATCAGCGGCGTGCGTGGCGATGTCGCCGTGAAGATCTTCGGCCCCGACATCGCCAGGCTGAACGAGGCCGCGGCCAAGCTGTCGGCGATCCTGTCCAGCATCGACGGTGCCGAGGACGTCTACACCACGCTGAACGAAGGCGCTCAATACTACACGGTCGCGGTCAATCGCATGGAGGCCGGCCGCCTCGGCCTGACCGTGGATTCCATCGTGAACTCGCTGCGTACCCAGATCGAGGGCCGAACGGTCGGGACGGCGCTCGAGGAGGGCCGCCGCACCCCCATTCTCGTCCGCGGCAGCGAGACCACCAGGGCGGCGCCGACGTTGCTGGCGAGCCTGCCGCTGACGCTCGCTTCCGGACAGCACGTCGCGCTGTCGCAGGTCGCGCGAATCCAG
>NZ_JAEMSD010000243.1:7598-9980 GCF_016462955.1 Bradyrhizobium sp.
TTCGTCGAAGCGGCCCGTCACAAGGTTGCGACCGAGCTTCCGCTTCCGAACGGTTACCGGCTGACCTGGGGCGGGCAGTTCGAGAACCAGCAACGTGCCGCCGCGCGCCTGTCCATCGTCGTGCCCGTTGCGATCGGCCTGATCTTCCTGCTGCTCTTCACCACGTTCGGCGCCATCCGGCAGGCGCTGCTGGTGCTGGTCAACATCCCCTTTGCGCTGATCGGGGGCGTCTTCGCCCTGGTGCTGACCGGTGAGTACCTATCGGTGCCGGCCTCGGTCGGATTCATCGCGCTGCTCGGCATCGCCGTCCTCAACGGAGTCGTTCTGGTGTCCTACTTCAACCAACTCCGGGCCCATGGCCTGCCCGAGGACCGCATCGTCGTCGATGGCGCCATGCGCAGGCTTCGGCCGGTGCTGATGACCGCGAGCATCACGGCGCTGGGCTTGATCCCGCTGCTGTTCGCTTCCGGCCCGGGATCCGAAGTGCAGCGGCCGCTCGCCATCGTCGTGATCGGAGGCCTGCTGTCGTCCACCCTGCTCACGCTCATTCTCCTCCCGATCCTGTATCGCCGCTACGGCGGAACGCCGAGGGTGGCAAAATGATCGATGGGCCAGTCTCTCTCACCCTGATCGTGCCGGATCAGCTCTGTGACGAGCTGCTCGACTATCTCACCGAACAGAGCGACCTCGTTTCGGGATTCACGGCATCGCGCGGCGCGGGTCACGGCGCGGACGTTCGATTGCGAACGGCCGCCGAACGCGTCAAGGGGCACGCCGATCAGACGGCGGTGCAGATGATCCTGGCAAGGAGCGCTGCCGACAGCCTGCTCGATAGATTGCGGGTCTCGTTTGCCGGAACCAAGCTCGTCTATTGGAGCACGCCGGTGACGGAATTCGGCACCATCGCGTGAAGCACCTCAAAAATCCGTCGACATCGACAACAGCACGGTTCGCGGCGAGCCTTGCGCCAGTGCGGAGAAGCTCGCGACACCGGCCCAGTAGTTGGTGTCGAACACGTTCTGGACCAGAGCCCGAACCGTCACGGGCCGGTTGTTGATGCGCGTGTTGTAGCGCGCGCCGAGGTCCAGCCTCGTCCAGGCCGGAACAACCTGTGTGTTTGCCCCATTCAGATATTGGTGCCCGGTATAGATGGTGTTGGCGACCAATGTCAGCCCTGGCGCGAAAGGGGTGTCCCATTCCGCGGACAGATTGGCCTGCACCTCGGGCACACCGATCGGGGTCTTGCCGAGATTGGCCAGCGTGTTCGTCTTCGTCAGCTCCGCGTCGATCAAGGTCACGCCGCCGAGAACGCGAATGCCCGGCTGCACTTCTCCGAACACCGTGAATTCCACGCCGCGATTGCGCTGCTCCTGATCAGCTCGGAAGACGTTGCCGGCACCCAGCTGTCCCGACGGCTTGGTGATCTCGAACAGGCTGACCGTGGCCGCGAGCGTGCCGAAATCGACCTTGACGCCTGCTTCCTTTTGCTTGCTGAGATATGGCGCGAGGACCTCGCCTTGATTGATCGCCGTGTTCGGCGCGGTATCGCCCTTGCTGAGCCCTTCGATGTAATTGGCGTAGAGCGAAACGTTGCTCCAGGGCTTGACCACCACGCCGACCATCGGCGTGAAAGCCGTCTCATCGTACGAGGAGCTCACGGCTCCGGTGGTCGTGTTGTAGTTGTTCGACCTGACGCCCTGTTGCCTGACGCCCACCGTCAACTGAAGCCGCTCCTGGAGAACCGACATGGTGTCGGCCAGCGCAATGCCGGTCAGCTCGGTGTCCGACAGCCTCGGCACGGTCGCGGGAGCCGCAACGAGTTGCTGGGGACGGGCGATCGGCGCATAAATGTTGGACGACACCGCCGTGCCGTTCACCGAGCCCCGCGAGATCTCATCCCCGTAGTAGCTCCCCTGCAAGCTCACGGCATGACTGATCGCGCCGGTCTCGATCCGGGCCCGCACGCCGGCGTCGGCCACGTTCCTGTCGATGTCGAACTTGAACCGTCCTGGTGTCGATGTGGTGTTGCCTGCTGCGTTCAGGATCGTCGGCGTGCCGAACAGACGATCGACCTGGGTCCTGCCGCCGCCGGCGTCGGCGAACACCGTCACGGCGTCAGTCACATCGTATTCGGCGCGCGCCAGCAGCGAATTGTCGTGGACCTTGGCAAATTCCCAGGATTGCGTGACGTTGCGCCGCCCGACCGGCGCGGTCGGGACGGCGACGCCGGTTGCGACCAGGAACGGCCGCGTGGGCGCGTCGAACTTTTCCTCCTGATCGATGAAATCGAGCGAGGCTCTGAACTTCTCGCCGCGATAGTCGAAGGCAGCGGAGCCGACATGCGCCTCTCGGGTCTGGTTGTCCAGCGGCGTATCGCCGTTG
>NZ_JAEMSD010000244.1:0-434 GCF_016462955.1 Bradyrhizobium sp.
CGACCGCATCCATTACGTCATCGACCAGGCGCTGCCGATGCTGGCGAAGTTCCGCCACATCGTGCTGGTCGAGTCCGACGATCCGGTCGCGTTCTTCGCCTACCCGAACAAGCCGAGCGTGCTGCGGCCCGAAGGCTGCGACGTGCATCGCATGACCTCCTGGGGCGAGAACTCGGTCGCGGCGCTCGAGGCGCTTGCCGGCGCGGTCAAGGCCAGCGCCAACGACGTCAAGCCGCAGGCCCTAGCCGAGTTGCTCAAGCCGACCGGCGCGCTGACCCACGCTTCGATCGCGCAGGCGATTGCGTATGCGATCCCCGAGAATGCGATCCTGGTCGACGAATCCCTCACCACCGGCCGCGCCTTCTTCCCGCCGACGGCCGCGGCGGCGCCGCACGACTGGCTGCAGAACATGGGCGGCTCGATCGGCTTCTCCA
>NZ_JAEMSD010000244.1:444-8163 GCF_016462955.1 Bradyrhizobium sp.
GCGCGGCGATCGCCTGCCCGGACCGCAAGGTCATCACCATGGTCGGCGACGGCAGCGCGATGTACACGATCCAGTCGCTGTGGACGCAGGCGCGCGAGAACCTCGACATCGTCACCATCGTTTTCGCCAACCGCATCTACCAGATCCTGCGCGGCGAGTTCGACAATGTCGGCGCCGGCGAGCCCGGCCAGCGTGCCAACGACATGCTCCGGCTCGACCGCCCGACGCTGGATTTCGTGGCCCTCGCCAAAGGCATGGGCGTGCCCGGCCGCGCCGTCACCAACGCCGACGAGTTCAACAAGGCGCTGGCCGAAGCCGTTGCAGAGCCGGGCCCGCGCCTGATCGAAGTCCAGATGTAGGACGCCAGCAGCCAGAGCGCCGCAAGCCCGGAGGCACCATGCAGACCGAGCTGAACAAGGTGATCGCGGCTGTCAGGGACTTCTACGCCCAAGAGACTTTCCTGTTCGAGAAGGACGTCGGCGAGCGGGCGGTCACGCACCGTTTCGCCGTGCACCTGGAGAAGCATTTTCCAGGCTGGTCGACCGACTGCAATTACGACCGGCTCGGCGAGCGCACGCTGCACCTGCCGCACGGCACCATCATCTCGACCGACGACCATCTCGGCAAGTCCATCTACCCCGATGTCGTCGTGCATCAGCGCGAGATCCCCAATAACCTGCTCGCGGTCGAGATCCGCAAGGCCAGCAATCACACGCCGCTGGAGCACGACCAGCACAAGCTGAGGGCGCTCACCGACGTGCATGTCTGGTTTCCGTTCTGGATTGGCTTGCTGCTGGTGCTGGACCGACATTCGGTCACGATGTCGGAAGTCTATGTCAGCGCGGCCCTCGATGAGGCGCAGTCGCGCTGGTTCGCAAGCCGGCTGCGGGAGAGCGGCTTAGCGGCCTCTTAGACCCTTGCCCTCGCTGCTGTCTCCCCAATCCCGGATTCCGTGATCCTTCGGTCCGCGAAGGCCCTTAGGCGCATCTTCTCGTCATCGCGCATCAGACAGAAGTAATCCTCTTTCGACCGGCGCGCATTTGCAATGTGGTTCCATTGCCGAGAGGGCGGCCACATAGCATTTATTGAATGGTCTACCGCGGCAAGTTCCTGGGCGACGTCCAGCCGAACGGACGTGCGGGCTTGTCGAACTCAATGAGGATTCCTGCTGTGCGCTTCGTTCGATCTCTTGCCTTGCTGGCCGCATCCGTCCTGACCGCATCGGTGCTCGTGAATGCGAGTGCCGCGAGCGCCAGCGCCTGGCCCAGCCGCACCATCAAATTGATCGTGCCGTTTCCTCCCGGGGGCGCCGCCGATACCGTCGCACGCATTTACGCGGACAAGCTGAGCGAGGCGCTCAAGCAGACCGTCGTGATCGAGAACAAGGCAGGCGCAGGCACTGCGATTGCTGCCGAAGCCGCCGCCACCGCGGAGCCCGATGGCTACACCTTGTCCCTCGCCCCCGCCGGGCAGCTCACCATCCTGCCGCATATCAACAAGGAGATCAGGTACGATCCCTTCAAGAGCTTCGTTCCGGTGTCGAACCTGGCTACGGTTCCCTATGTGCTGGCAGTCAGCCCGGACACGCCGATCTCGAACGCCAGGGATCTCGTTGCCGCCGCGAGCAAGGATCCCGGCAAATTGACCTACTCGTCCTGTGGTCCTGGCACCCTCTGCCATCTGAGCGGCGAGCTCTTCCAGCGCCAAACCGGCACGAAGCTTCTGCATGTGCCGTTCAAGGGCAGCGCCCCCGCGGTCAACGCACTGCTGGGCAACGTCGTCAACCTGTCGTTCGACACGCTGACCGTGCTCGCGCCCCAGATCCGCGACGGCAAGGTCAAGGGCCTGCTCGTCACCAGCCGCGAGCGTTCGTCACAGCTGCCCGACGTCCCCACCGCAGCCGAAGCCGGCGTGTCGGACTTCGTCGTCGATTCCTGGTTCGGCCTGGTCGCGCCGGCAGGGACCCCGGCCGAGATCATCCAGCGCCTGAATGCGGAAGTCGTACGCATCGGAGCTCAAGCCGATGTTCGAGCCCGCCTGGAGACTCAGGGACTGCTCGTCACCACGTCGACGCCCGAGGGATTCACGGACATCATCAAGGCCGATTACGCCCGTTGGGGCAAGGTGATCAAGGATTCCGGCGTCGAGGTTTTCTAAGCCACGGCCCATCGAAGCGCGCCACGCTTGCCGGCGGAAGACGGGGCGAGCTGCCCCGCTCAGAACTTGAAGCTGCTCTGGATGAAGGTGCCGTAGCGGTCGACCTGATAGGTCTGCGCCTGCCCCGGTGCTCCGCTCGCAGGCTCGGTGAAGTCGTTGATTCCTGTGTGCCAGTACCGGGCGCCAATGCCCACACTCGCGTTGGGCGTGACGGCATAGGACATCACTGTCTCGAGCTGGAAGCCATGGCCGTAGCCGCGAGACGGCTCGGTGCCGAAGGTGAAGTAGTGCGTGTCGAAAGCCCTCACGTCGGAATACGTGTAGGCGGCATCGACGGTGAGCTTGAGCGCCGGCGTAAACCAGAGATCGGCCACCGCGCCGGCGCGGACGGAGTGCAGGATGTCCCGCTCGGTGATGACCTTGACGTTGCCGGCGAGGACGCCGGCGCCTTCGCAGATTTGGCCGCCGGGCACCGTCTGCCGGCATCCCCATGCATCTGCCAGCTCGCCGCGGTAATGATAGCCGACGAAACCGCCCAGGCGAAGGCGCGGCTCCGCGTTGACGGGACGTGACTCGTAGAAGGAATAGCCGACATCGAGGTTGGCGTAGCCCAGGAAGCCGCGGGTCTGGCTCTCCGTCTTCGTGTACGGCCCGTTGAAGAAGGGCGGAAAATCCTCGTCGTTCATGGTGCCGCCGGTGATGCCGCCAAATCCTCCGTAGCCCTTGACGAAGAACTTCATCGGGCTGTCGAGCCGGAAGAAAACCTCTCCCGAATGCGTGCTCATGTTGTGATAGTCGAGCCGCGAGATGACCGGAGAGTATCGCGAGCCGGTGGTGTGCAAGTCGTAGGCGGTGCGGCCGATGCTGTACCAGTACCGTGCGCCGACCTCGACCTGCCAAAGATTGAGCGGCTCGGGAGTCCTGACGGCCTTGATCGGCAGGTCGGCGGCGATTGCCGGTGCGGCGAGCATGAAGCAGCTGAATGCGATGAATGCGGCCTTGTGCACGATGTCCCCAACCAGCCTGTCCTGAAATGCGAATCGGAATGAGTACTTCGAGTCGAATTGTCGGGACTTGCTGCAGACGAGCAATCCGCATCTTCGCCCGCGCGGCGGATTTGCGGCCAGTTGTGGCAACTTGGCACCACACGCGAGAGTTCGGGGACGATGCAGCTGCAAGGCGCATGAATGAAATGCGGAGCCCCGGCGGTTGATCCGCCGAGGCTAGGCGTGCGCTGTCGCGCACACCGCACTGTCTTCAGCCGCGCTCCCGTCAGTAATAGTAGGGCTGCGAATAGGCGTAGCGCGGGTTGATGCCGCAATAGGCCGACGTGCCGGACGCCGTGGCAGCACATTGCTGATAGGTGGCGAACTGGCAGTTGCCGGGATAGCCCCAGCTGCGGCCTTGCAGGCAGAACCTGTCATTCGCGGCCTGGGCCGGCGCCGCCGACAAGGACGCGGCGATCAGGGTTGCGAACGATGCAAGCGTGAGGATGGTGCGACGCATTTCAATCTCCTTCGATGGGGTCGAACCGCCGTGCCCAGGCGTTCCGGGCGACGGATGCACGGTCATGCCTGTTGGTGTCGGCATGGCGCGGTGCGTTCGAGGTGAGGCACATCATGACGCAGGCCATGGCTTGCAATGTGATCTCCACCACAGTTCCGGCGTGGGATCGGACCTATCGTCGATGGACTTGCACGCGTCGATGCCGGAGGCCTAGGTTGGCTCATTCGGATCAAGCATTTTTTGGAGGTTCTGATGCAGAAATCATATTTGCTGGCCGCGGCGGCAGCGCTCGTGTTCGTGATGCAAGCGCCGCTTGCCCTGGCGCAGGGAGCGCCGGCCGCCGGCGGAACCGCGGCGCCTGCCGCGACAACCACTGCGCCGGCTGCGACAGCGACCGCGCCGAGCGCCACCACCGACAGTTCCACGACCGACGCCAAGAAAGGCGCCGCGAAGAAGCCGGCCAAGAAGAAGATGACCCGGCAGCAGGAGATCGATCATTCGGTCGACACCGGAACCGTGCCTTCGCGCTACCGCAGCTCGGTCCCCAAGCAGTACCAGCAATACATCCCGTTCGATAAGCAATAAGGTCTGCATGGTGGGGCGGCGGTCGCACCGGCTGCGGCGCCGTTGCCCATTGAAGGATGGTCTTGGCCATGGGATCAAGCCACATACATTGTGGCGATCCGAAGCGCTATTTGAGCGAGGCGAATGCCGCTTCGCTCCAAAGGCCAAAGTCCGGGGGAAGGAATGAGCGAGGACGGGAAGGATGCTGGTCTGGTGGCCATGATCACCAGCATCCTGGGCGGCAACAAGCGCGCAGACACCCCGCCGCTCGCCGAAGCTCCTCCGACGGCCCCGGCGAACGAGCCCGAGGCGGTCGAGGCGGCCGCCGGCGACGCCGCGCCGGCTGAACCCGAGATCAGGTCCGAGCCTCCACCCGTTACCGCGCCGGCCGAAACGAAGACGGTCGAGCCGCCGGCAAAGATCGCCACAACGCCGGATGGCCGTAAATTGCTTCCCGCCGAGGCCATCGCCGACCTCGTGCTCGGCGAGTTGCGCAAGATGGACGGTTTTCCGGCCTCCGGCGTCTCGGTCACGGTCTATGGCTACCGGAACTGGAACGCCATGCTGACCTTCGCGCCGTTCTCGACCAGTTTCCAGAACGCGACCCGGTTCCGCCAGGCCCTGCCGGATCTCGTCTTCAAGCTCCGTCGTTTCGTCGAACTTGAGATATAGTTCGATATTTCGCGGCGCCTGGCGCCGCCATCGAAACAGCTCGACAGGATATTCAATTGAGCGTCGCCTTCACCAAGGAAGAGAGCGCCGAAACCGCGTCCGAGACGCTGTTGCCGGATCGCCCGATCTCGCCGCATCCCAACCTCGTGACGGAAGCCGGCCTTCTTGCGTTGCAGGCGCAGCTTGCCGAGGCGCGCAAGGCCTATGAAGCCGCACAGGCGATCGAGGACGTCAACGAGAAGCGCCGGCAGTCGGCCGTGCCCCTGCGCGATGCCCGCTATCTCACCGAACGCTTGCGCACGGCGCAGGTGATGCCCGATCCTGGCGCGACCGACACCGTCGCCTTCGGCAGCACCGTGACCTTCAGCCGCGCTGACGGCCGGGTGCAGACCTACCGCATCGTCGGCGAGGACGAAGCCGATCCCAAGGCGGGGACGATCTCGTATGTCTCGCCGGTGGCGCGGTCGCTGATGGGAAAGGCGGTCGGAGACGTCGTCGGTTCGGGCGCGCAGGAGATCGAGGTCCTGTCGATTGCGTAGGCGCGGTCAGGCCGATCACGATGATGGCTATCGACAGGAGCGATGCCGTTCGCCTAAAGCATGCGCCATGGGTTTCCTCGGTATCGATGGTCTGCGCCTTGTCCGCGAAACAAAGCTCGGTTGAATGAGACGGTTTCTGTCCGGCGCATTGCCATTCTACGCGCTGGCCGGACTGGCCATGTGCATGTACCTTGTCCTGTACAGGACGAACCTGTTCGACTTGAACGCAATCGTCCAGGGCGCGAGCGGCTCGTGGTGGTTTCCCGCCTTCATGTTCGTCTGCGTGCTCATGGAGT
Organism: Bradyrhizobium sp.; assembly: GCF_016462955.1. Classification (GTDB taxonomy): domain Bacteria; phylum Pseudomonadota; class Alphaproteobacteria; order Rhizobiales; family Xanthobacteraceae; genus Bradyrhizobium. Next base: position 6,179 of record NZ_JAEMSD010000244.1, read on the forward strand.
CGGTCTTCCCCTATTTCGGTTATTTTCCCGGCACGGCGCTCATCCTGATGTCCGTGGCGCTCAATCCGCAGTCCGCCGACGCCTCGGTGTTTGCCGTTGCGTGGCTCGCCATCATCCTGGGCGCCGTCTTGAGTTACGGACAGGCGCGCTTTTTCAGGCCGCTCTTGCAGCGGGTCGCCTCGAAAGCGGCACTGCGCCGCTGCGAGTCGCTCCTCCACGCCTATGGTCGCTACGCGCGGATTGCCTTGTTCGTTCATCCCAACGCATGTGCGATGTATTTCACCGCACTCGGACTTCTCGGCGGCAAGCTGTGGCGCGAACTCGCTTATCTCTGCGTGGGTGCAACGGCTGCCGTGAGCATTCTGTTCGTCATCGTGACCCGGATCGTGTCGGCGGTCGGCCCCACCGAAAATGGCGAGTTGCAGGTGCTGCTGGCGGCCGCGCTGGCCGCGCTGGGCACTCTGGTCGGCCTCTATGCGGCGTGGCGGCCGGAGCGGGCGGCGTGAAGCCTGCTCCGTCATTGCGCCCTGTGCGCTACACCTCCGGTAGCGCGACGCCCGTCAGCTTGCTCAATCTGGCAATGAGCGCGTCCTGAAATGTCGGATCGGTTGCCTCGCTCGCCGGCTGCTCCTGCCGGAGATGATGCCAGTAGCGCCCGCTGACCATGGCGGCGGGATCATCGCTCACCGCCAGCCAGGTTTGCGTCCGTTGCCCGGTGTCGATATCGACCGGCGCGCCCGCGCCGCCCATCCTCGTGCGTACCCAGCCGGGATCAACGGCGTTGCAGAGAACGTTTGGCCAGCGTCGTGCCAGCGCAAAGGCGAGCGCGACGACATGCAGCTTGCTCTCGGCATAGGCCTTGGAAGCATTCCAGGCCCGCTTCGTCCAATCGAGATCGTCGAGCGAGCCTTCTCCTCCGCGGTGCAATCCGCTGCTGAGATACACCAGCCGGCCGGGCCGCGCGATCAGGGCCGTCAGCATGTACGGCGCAAGCGTGTTGATGGCGAGCGTCTCGGCATGGCCTTCCGGCGTCGCGCCGCGGCTCGGCCGCGTGTAGACGCCGGCATTGTGGATGACCGCGTCCATGCGCCCGATCGCATTGACCTGGTCCGCGATGCTTCTCGTCTCCGCGGCACTGCTGAGGTCGCCAACCACCAATCCCTGGGCACGCGAGGTGAGCCCGCCGAGCGATGCGGCACGATCGGCCGAACGCGCATGCAGCACCACGCCGTGGCCTTGATCGAGCAGCGATTGCGCTGCCGCGCGGCCGAGGCCGTCCGTGCTACCTGTGATGAAGATGGTCGCCATGCGTTGCTCCTCCGGATGTTCAAGACGGACTCTCACGATCTGGCCACTTGATTACCTCCAATGGATAACCGGTTGCCAGAGCTTGGATCCTTCGCCCTCCCATCAGCGACGCACGCCGGCGCGGGGCGTTCCTGAGGCAATTGAATCCCAAGGGCTTTCCCAAAGGGCCATGCCGACGCTGCAACTGGCGCGCAACTTGCTCATGCGCGTATGACGATCGACTCGAATTGTCATACTAAGATATGATCATCTGACGGGATCGTCATACGGCGTGCAAGGGCTCATCAAGCGCCGTGACCGACGATGGGGGGTAAATTGCGTAGAAGTTCATGGCGCCTGGCGCTGGCAGGCATGACATTGTCCGGGTTTGCAGCCGGCGAATCCGTCAACGCGCAAACCGGCCCGGCCTCGACCGTGTCAGCCGCGTTGCCGCCGGTCACGGTGATTGCGCCGGAGCCGACGCCAAAGCGTGCGCGGCAATCCAGGCCGTCGCAAGCCCGGACTGCCACGCCCGGCGCGCAGCGCACGCGCCCCGCGCAGCCGGCATCCTCTCCGGGGCTTTGGAATGCGAACGGCGCGACCGTCGGCCGCGGCGACGTGTCGAGTTCGGTCACCGCCCTGCCGGCGGGCGTGACGGTGGTCGACGCGCCGGCGTTCAGCCGGCTCGCGGTGTCGAC
>NZ_JAEMSD010000244.1:8173-9009 GCF_016462955.1 Bradyrhizobium sp.
ATCTGTTCCGCTCGCTGCCCGGCTTCAACGTCGCAAATTACGGGCAGGGGGCCGTCGGCTACGGCTTGTCGCTGCGCGGCTACACCGACGCCGAGCACGGGCGCGACATCGCCTACTCAATCGACGGCGTGCCGCTCAACGAAGTCTCCTCGCTGCACACGCCGAACTATGCCGACCTGAACGTCCTGTTGCCGGAGACCGTCAAGAGCATCGAGATCGTGCGCGGGCCGTTCTCGGTCGAATACGGCGATTCCAACATGGGCGGCTCGGTCAACATCACAACCAAGCAGGCCGAGCCGTTCGCCAGCATCGGGGTGTCAGGCGGCACGCAAGGGACCGGCCGTGGCGTTGCGACCTACAGCACCACGCAGGGCGCGTGGTTGCCCTATCTCGCGCTCGAGGGCTATCACACCGACGGCTACCGCGATAACAGCTTCGTCAACCGCTACAACTCGTTCAACAAGGTCACGACGACGCTGCCGGACGGCGCCACCATCTCGTTCCGCGCGCAGGCTTACGGCACCGAATATGGCGCGCCCGGCTATGCCAGCCGCGATGCCATCGCCGCCGGCACGATCTCCGAGCGTTCGGCGACCAACCGGACCGACGGCGGCAACAAGCAACTCGAAAACTTCGTCACCAACTACGCCTCCGGCGCACAGGACCAGGAACTGAAGGGCACGCTGTTCGTCAGCCATCAGTTCTCCAACCGCTTTGCCGACTTCGGGGGCGGCCAGCGCGTGCAGCACGACGACCGCACCATGGTGGGCGGCCGGCTCAGCAAGGTCTGGACCGGCGCCATCGGCGACGACATCCCCGTGCAGGTGCTGCTCGGC
>NZ_JAEMSD010000244.1:9019-9975 GCF_016462955.1 Bradyrhizobium sp.
GGCAACTGGCGCACGGATGTCATCGAAGCCTTCCAGGCGCCGACCACCGCGCGTGCCGTCACGGGGCCGGCGGTCGTCAATGTCGGACTGACGCAGACCAACGTCGCCGGCTTTGGGCAGGTCCAGGTCAAGCCGCTGTCCTGGCTGAAATTCACGGCGGGCGGACGCTACGATCAATTTTACTACGACATCGACGACCGCATCACGCCGGGCGGCACGCCGAACATCTCGAACGGCATTGCCAGCCCGAAGCTCGGCGTCGCGATCACGCCCGTCAAGTGGCTCGAGCTGTTCGCCAATTACGGCCAGGGCTTTCGCAGCATCGACGTCCCCGCAGAGCTGATCGGCAATCCCGGTATCCAGCCGTTCCGCATCGTCAGCCGCGAGGGCGGTGTCCAGTTCACCTTCGACCGCGTCAGGTTTCTCGCCAGCTACTGGACCACGGATTCCGCCAACGAGGCGTTTCAGGCGGCGCCCGGCCTGCCGGTCACCTTCCTCGGCAAGGCGCAGCGCGATGGCTACGATATCGATGCGCGGGTGTTCGTTGTCGCCGATCCCGTCAGCACCGTGTCGCTGTTCGCCAATTATGGCGGCGTCCGTGCACGCCTGGTCGATGCCGCGCCGTCCTACTTCGTGCCGAACGTGCCGAACTACGTCGCCAATGTCGGCATCGATTTCAATGTGGCGACCGGCAACGCGCAGATGCTTTCCGGCTCTGCCTACGTGACGTTCGTCGGCAAGAAGAACTTGACGCAGGACGGCCTGATCACGACCTCGCCCTACTCGCGCGTCACCGGCAAGCTGGCCTATAGCTGGCCGGAGGGCTGGACCGCGTTCAGCCAGGCGACGTGGTATCCCGGCGACCGCCTCAGCGAGATCGCCATCAATTTCGGCGATCCCACCGGCGCCAATTCCTCTGACATCTTCGTCAGCGCGCAACCAAGGCTGGCCGTGCT
>NZ_JAEMSD010000245.1 GCF_016462955.1 Bradyrhizobium sp.
CATCCGGCTGCGGATCGAGCCCGACCGGCACGGCGGTCTCGGGAACGATATGCACGGCTTTCGGCTGCACGGTGTGCGGCGGCTGCTCGCGCGGCATCGCCGCCGGCGACCAACCGAAGGCAGGCGTTACACTCGCGGCTGCCTCGGCGACGTCACCGCCGGTTGCGAGCGCGCGCCAGGTCTGGACTGCCCGCTTGGCTTCCTGGATGTTTTCGAGGAACGCGATCTCGGAATGATAGCGGCGCCAGCGGCCGGTCTCGAACATCTCGGAGAGATGTTGCAGGCGCTGCTCGGCGAGAGCGCACCAGCGCGCCGCAATCTGGCGGCTGCCAGCCGCGTCGCGGATAAACTCTAGGCGATGTGTCATGAACCAGCCCGTCGGGAGAAAATACGGACGCGGAGACGCAACGCACACGAATCAATTTAGACGCGACATGAATATTTTGTGGAAAAGTTTTGACTTGTCCAGCAGCGACACGGCGTTCGTCATCAAACACCGTAGTCGTGCGGAGAATTTCCGTGTTTTCGAGTCAAGCTCCCCGCAAGCATAACGGAGTTGCGGCGCATTGCGCGCGCGACGGCGAGCCAAATTCCGGAGAACCTCAACCGCAAGATGAACGAATGGGAGACTTCGAAGGATCGGACACCCGGAGTCTCGGTTTTGATCGAAGGAAGATCAGAGCTCTGGATTTTCGGTTTGACGCATGCTCTTCGCGCGAACGGAATCCATGTCGGAGGAAAAACGCTCTGAAAAGAAAAGACCCGTCCGGGGGGACAACCGGACGGGTCAAGCCATATGGGCGCTTGGGGTGGATGGGCGCTCGCGCCTGATATGACCGATGGGGAGGGATGACCGCTCCCACATAATTTGGTCGTGGCAGCTGGCTGAACGTTCAAGGCGGCGTTCGCTTTTTTGCTTTCGGCTTCGCGCGCATCTTTGTCGCAGACGCTATCGCGTCGCCGGCCTATCCGCCTGAGAAATCGTGGATTTATCGTCCGTGCTCGACAGCGACGGCTGCTCGATCGCGCGGCTGCCCGGCTCATCGCGGCGCTTGGCGGCATCTTCACGTTTTGTTGTACCGGGTGCCGCCGCAACCGGCGACGCGCTGTCGGCGGGAACTGCCATCACTGCGGCAAACGCATCGGTCTGACCATCGCCGAAGAGTTCGTCGCGCCCGGGCGAGCCGAGGTCGCGCGCGGTCTTCGTCAGGGTCGTCCGCAGCGCTTCCGGCTTCAGGGCATGGTTGCGCTCGAGCAGCAGCGCCGCGACGCCGGAGACGTAGGCGGCCGAGAACGAGGTCCCCGACGTCATCTGGTACTTGCCGTCCGGCGCCGGCAGGAAGATGTCGACGCCGGGTGCTGCGACGGCGATGTAATTGCCGCGGTTGGACGCTGTGAACAGCCGGTCCTGCTGATCCGTCGCGCTGACCGCGATGACGTTGGGATTGGCGGCCGGATAGAGCGGCGGCGATTTCGGGCCGGCGTTGCCGGCGGCGGCGATCAGCACGAGCCCGCGCGCGGCGGTCGCCGCGATGGCGCGTTCGATCACCGCGTCCTTCGGGCCGGCAAAGCTCATATTGATGATCTGCGCACCGTGCTCGGCGGCATAATTCAGCGAGCGCAGGATGATGTAGGACGAGCTTTCGGCGCCGCCATTGGCGCCGCCGAAAGCCCGGATCGCGATGATGCGGGCCTCCGGCGCACTGCCCATCAGCCGGGCATGTGCCACGATCGCGCCGGCGATGCCGGTGCCGTGGACGTGCGGTCCCTCGGAGCTGCCGAGCGCGTCGAAACTATCGGCGATGGAATTGGCAAGCTCGGGATGCCTGGCGTCGATGCCGGAATCGATCACGGCGATCGTCACGTTGGCGCCATGTGCCAGCGTATGCGCCTGCGGCAGGCGGAGCTTCGTCAGCGCATATTGCGCAGGATCGCCCTCGGTCGTCCGCGACGACCTCTGATCCTGGAGCACGTAGCGGAAGTTCGGCTGGAGCGAGCGCACGCTGCCGTCGGCTGCGAATTCACGCCGCACCGTCTCGTAGGGCCGGCCGTCGCTGATCCGGAATAGGCCGAAGGTGGCTCCGATCAGCGGGAAATTTTCCGACGAGATGCGCCTCAAGCCGTGCCGGCGCGCCAGTTGGTCGGCCTCGGCCGACGACAGCGCAGCGTCGATCTCGGCGACGAACTCGCCTGCGAAGCTGGTCGAGGTCACCGCGGCCGGCGTCCTGCTGCCGCGCCCCTTGCCGGCGGTCTTCTTGCCCGATTTTCCGATGCCCTCTCCGCCAGCACTCGGCTGGCCCGCGCATTCGCCGTCGGCCCCGCGATTGGGCGCGGTGCAGGCCGGATAGAGGTTCGGCGAATAGCGTGCATAGGGCAGCACCGGCACCGTCGGCCGGATGCGCGAGGTGGTGTTGGGAATGGTCGCCATGGTCCGCGGGCCGCCGGCGACGCCGACCGGGCGCGCCGCGACATTGGGACTGACGCGCGGGGTGATGCTCGGCGTGATGGTCGGCGTGCGCGAGGGCACGCTGATCGTCGGCGTACGCATGACCGCCTGCGCCTGCACTTGCTGGGCACCGAAACAGACGGCGATCAGAAGCACGGCGGCGACCGATGACGCGTGGGCCTTGGCGCGCAACCTGCTCTTGGACTTGCCCGTCATCGGCTCAGCGGCGCCCTTAGGGCGCCGCGACGGCGAGGTTGACGAACTTCTCGCGCTGCATCCTGCCGAGCAGCGAGGCGAGCTCGTCCTGGCTCATCGCCTTGTCGAACTGGAGGCGGAACATGCCGCCCTTGGCATCGCCGATGATCGAGGCCTGGTAGCTGTCGAGCAGCGCAGTGATGTCGGCGACGCGCGCCTCGGGCGTGAAGCGCACCAACGCGCGCGACGGCGCGGCGGATGACCCGAGTTCGCGTGTGATCGGCGCGCTGGTCGAGACCGAAGCCGTCTGGAAGGTCGCCGGCTGGTTCTTCATCAGCACCGCGCCGATGATTCCGGCCTGCAGCACCAGCGCGACGGCGCCGAGGCTCGCCGACCAGGCCAGCGTGCGCGGCGACAGGCTCGCGAAGAAGGTCGCGATGCGCGCCGACAGCGGCAGCGAGCCGGTCGCACGCGCCGGTTCGGCGTCGATCGCGGCGAACAGCTTCTGCATCGCGCGCGACGACGGCGCCCCCAGGCTCTCGTTCAGGTGGATGGTCTCTTCGTACTCGCCGCGGATGGCGGAATATTGCCTCGCCAGCTCGGGATCGCGCGCCAGCGCTTCCTCGACACGGCGCGCATCACGCACGTTCAGCGTGCCGGCAGCGTGCCAGGGCAGCAGCAGTTCAATTTCACCGGGCTCTTGCTCCAGCATCTTCTTGCTCAAAGCCATCATGGCCAGCCTCGCTCAACGCCGGCTGCCTTCAGCAGTTCGGCAAGTTTCTTGCGCGCATAGAACAAGCGCGTCTTCACAGTGTTCTCCGGTATCCCGACGATTTCAGCCACCTCTTCCACGGACTTCTCGTGGTAGTAGACGAGATCGACGATTTCCCGGTGGTCCGGCGAGAGGCCCGTCAGACACTCCCGCAACGCCTCACTGGTGTCTTTCTTCTGCACCACCGTTTCCGGATCATCGGACGTGTCCTCGATCGCGTTGGCGGCTTCTTCGTCCAGCTCGAAATCCTTCCTGCGCCGGAGCGCAGACAGGGCCTTGAATCGGGTGATTGCCAGCAGCCAGGTGGAAACCGCGGATCGGCCCTCGAACTTGCCAGCTTGACGCCAGACGTCGAGAAACACCTCGCTGATGAGGTCTTCCGCCGCCTGCTCGTCCCGCACGAGCCTCAGACCGAACCTGTAAACCCTGACATGGTGCCGCCCGTACAGCACCTGCATGGCAAGCCGGTCACCTTGAGCGATCCTGGCGATCAGGATCTCGTCCGAAGCCGCCTGTGTCGCGCTCAATGGCCGTCTCGCAAAGTTGGTCGGGTCGATGCGCTGGACGGTTCGACGGGGAGGGCAAAATTGTTCATGCTACCGCAGTCATACGGGGGCCTGTGTGAGCTAACCCACATACGGGCATTTTTCCGGTCCCACCCGTGGTGGTCAGCATCGCCAATCCGAATTGGTATCATAATACTCGGTATTTCCCTGCGGAATGCCTAGCCGGGCACATGCGGCCGGCCTCATCCGGTTCCATAGCAGCCCTGCACCACCTTTGTCGCGCCAAGCCCTGCTTCGGCTCGACCGCAGCGCAAACGATATTGATCGCCGGTAAACCCAAGCTGGCTGATCACCTTGTTCGGTCCTGCACGCTCCGGATTCGATTTCAAAGGATACCAAACCTAAAGGCTTGCCACGTAGGTTTTTACGCTGACATCGACCAATGGCGGGACCATGAGCACGGCCGCGACGTCCTTTCCGGAGAGGAATGCCGCAGAGGTCGCGGATGTCGTCTCCGTGCCCGAGACGACGGCTCCCGAAGTCAAGGCGCGCCGGGCCCGGCAGCGCCGCCAGATGTACATCGCCCAGGTCGCAAGCTATTCGCTGGGCGCCTCGGTCCTGCTGCTCTACGCCTATGACGGCGCGGTCTCGATGGTCGTTCCGTCGCTGTTCTGGCTGAGCGGCCTCCTGATCATCGGGACCTTCACGGTGCTGTCTGAAGCCGGTTTCGGCGACCGGTTCGACGATCATTACCTCACCGTCTATCAGATCTCGGCGCATATGGCCCTGCAGCTGGTGTTCCTGCTCGCGGTGCCGACGATCGGGGTCACCTTCCTCGCCGTGTTGTTCCTGATCTTCGCGTTCGGCACGCTGCGCATGACCTCGAGTCAGGCAGTACTGACCTGGGGCCTTGCCACCTGCGGGCTCGCTTCGGTTTTCCTGGGATCGGACCTCCCGATCGGATTGCCGGTCGCGACCTTGCTGCAGCGAACCGCCTCCATGCTCTGCTTCGTGCTGGTGATCGGCCAGTGCGCCTTCCTCGGGCTGTTCGGCGCCACCTTGCGCAAAGTCCTGTACCGCCGCAGCATCGAGCTGAAGGCGGCCTATCAGCGCATCGAGGAGCTGGCCGAGCTCGACGAGCTCACCGGCTCCTACAACCGCCGCTGCATCATGCGGCTCCTCGACGCCGAGATCGAAAAGTCACGGCAGGACTCCACGCCTTGCGCGATCGCGCTGTTCGATCTCGACTGGTTCAAGCGCATCAACGACGCCCACGGCCATCCGGTCGGGGACGAAGTGCTGCGCACGTTTGCAATCACCATTTTCGCCAACATCCGCGCGACCGACAGTTTCGGGCGCTACGGCGGCGAGGAATTCCTGCTGCTGCTGCCGGACACGCCGGGCGACGTGGCGCGCCGCATGCTCGAGCGCTTGCGCGGCATCGTCGCCGACCTCGACTGGAGCGCATTCTCCCCGAGCATCCGGGTGACCATTTCCGCGGGCGTCGTGACACTGCGCGACAATGATACTGCCGACTCGTTTCTCGCGCGCGCCGACAGCGCGCTCTATTCCGCCAAGGCGCAGGGGCGCAACTGCATTGCAACCGGCTGACCAATCCATTTTCTTCCGGCACGGCAGACGCCGGGCCGAACGCTCCAGGACAGGGCAATGAGATCCAAATCCTCAAGACAATCCGAAGATCTGCTCGACGAATTGCAGGCTGCGCTCTCGCACGGCACGGTCGCGCGCCGGGTCGAAACGCTGCGCAGGGTCACCGATCTTTTCGCGGGCAACGCCCTCGACTATTCCGACGACCATGTCCGCGTGTTCGACGACGTGTTCCAGTGCCTGATCGGGCAGATCGAGACCTCGGCCAGGACGCTGCTTGCCGAACGCCTGGCGCCGATCGCGGGTGCGCCGCCGCAGACCATCCGTACGCTCGCGCTCGACGAGGTCATCGAGGTCGCCGGCCCGGTGCTGTCGAAATCGGAACGGCTGGACGAAGCGACCCTGATCGAGATCGCGCGTACCAGGGGCCAGGCCCACCTCAAGGCGATCTCGCTGCGGCATACGCTGTCGGAAGCGCTGACCGACGTGCTGGTGACGCGGGGCAACGAGGACGTGGTGCAGTCGACCGTCGGCAACCCCGGCGCGCGGCTCTCCGAGCAAAGCCTCGCCGACCTCGTCGTCCGCGCCGAACGCGACGACGACCTCGCCAACTGCATCGGACTGCGGCCCGACCTGCCGCGTCATCACTATCTGAGGCTGGTCGCCAAGGCATCCCTAAGCGTGCGCAAGAAGCTCGCGGCCGCCCATCCCGAGCTCGCGATCGAAGTGTCGCGGGCCGTCGAGGAAGCGGCCCAACGGGTTCGCGCCGTCGCCATGACGAAGCAGACCGAGATGGCCCGCGCGCTGGTGACGTCGCTGCACGCGGACGGTCGCCTCAACGAGCTCCAGGTCAAGGCCTTCGCCGAGCAGGGCAAGTTCGACGAGACCAATGCGGCGCTGGCTGCGCTCGCAGGCGTCGCGGTCGAGACCGCCGAGACCATGATGATCGAGAGCCGCACCGAAGGCGTGATGATCCTCGCCAAGGTCGCCGGCATGCAATGGTCGAGCGTGCGCGCCATCATCGCCATGCGCGAGAAGCTCTCCAGCGGCTCGCAGACGGACATGCTGACGCTGCGCGACACTTACGAGGCGCTGCGCGCGTCGACCGCGCAGCAGGTCCTGCGCTTCCACCGCATGCAGCTGCAAGCGACCCCGGCGGCGTGAGCCGGCGCGCTGCTAATACCGCAACACCCTCGACCCCACCAGCGCGCCGATCGCGGTCACCAACGCGGTCGCGAGCGTGTACCAAGTCGCGACGAACAGCGGGGAATCGTCGGTGCAGTGGGAGGCGTAGAGGGTCGCGGCGAGCCCGGCCGACACCAGGCCGGCGAGCGCTCCGGCAAGCGCGGGTCGCGACGGCGCGCCGTGGCGCAGCCCGAACAATGCCCCTGCAAGCAGCGGCAGCGACATCGCGGGGATCGCCACCAGGCATACCCTGGAATTCTTGCCCATCAGGCGCATCGTCATCGGCATTGCCGGCGCCATCATCGCCTCGCTGCCGATCGCCACGGCGAGCAGCCCGACGGGAAGCAGCAAGAGCCAGCCCCAGCCGCGCAGCAGGGCTTCGGGACGCGACAGATGCAGGCTGACGATGATGGCGGGAATCGCGAGCGACAGCGTCACCGCGAACTTCATGTCGAAGAACGGGTTGCGCATGGCGCTCATCACGTCGGCGCGCACGCCAAAGAACGTCGCAAAGATCAGGATCGACAGGGGCGCAGCCACCAGCAGCGCCATGCTCAGCACGGCGCCGACGCGCGGCGCGCGGTGCGGGTTGTCGGCGGCGAGCGAGCGAATGAGTTGATCGGTGTGCATGACTAATGGTCCCGCAGTTTGCCCGTCAGTGCCGCAAGTCCGCGATGCAGCGCCACCCGCACCGCGCCCTCGCTCATCGATAACTTCGCCGCCGTATCCTTGATCGACGCGGCTTCGACCGCGATCGACTGCAGCACGTCGCGCTGGCGCTGCGGCAGCGTGCCGAGCTGCGCGGCGACCTCGCCGGCCGAAGCCGTCTCCTGCGCCGCCTCGCCCGGCAGCGTCTCGGCGAAATCGTCGATATTGACGAACACACGCTTGCCGCGCCGCCGGAGCGCATCGATCAGCTTGTTACGGCCGATCGCAAACAGCCAGGGCGCGAAAGGAGCTTCGCTGTCCCAGGTATGCCGCTTCAGATGCACCGCCAACAAAATCTCCTGCACGATATCCTCGGCCTGATCGGGAGGCTGACCAGCCCGCGCCAAGCCGCGCCTCGCGGCAGCGCGCAGCACCGGCGCGACTGCCTTCAGCAAGCGATGATACGCCGCATCATCGCCCGCCCTGGCCGACCGCATCAGGCCGGTCCATTCGTCCTCACGTCCGCGCACCCGCGCCCCTCACTTGCAATTCGGCCGCTCAATCAATTTGTTACGCGCACAACGTTCGTATCACAAATTCGTGATCAAAACCGCACCTGCGCGACCAAAGCCGCCGTCGACGTCTGCGAGGCCTCATAACACCGATCGGTGCCGCCTGCATCGGGCAGCCAGCTTGCGCGCGAGCGTTTGCCGCTTTTTTGGCGGGCGTAGCCCGAAGATTCCCCTTTTTTGCCCCGCTGTCGTCACGCGCCGGGGTCTCTGTTCGCAGCCGGGACGGGCGGAATTGGGGAGATCGTCGACATGATGAAAGCCAGCACGCGCGCAGCCCTGATCTTCTTGGCCGGGCTTGTCTTGCTGTTCGGGGGCGTTGCACAGGCGGCGCCGGATTCGGCCGCAAGCAACAAATCCGACGGCGTCGCGAAGGGAGCCGACACGGCCAAGCCCCGCCGCCATGACGCGCGCCGTACCAGCGGCAGCAGCAAGGCTGCCCAGAAATCCGACAAGAAGGACGCCGCGGCCAAGGCTGATGAGGCCAAGCAAGACAAGATCAACAAGAGCGACGCTGAGATGCCGGCGTGGGCCCAGATGCCGCCCGAGGTCGCCAACGCCAATGCACAGCTCGCCGCCGACACGCCAAGTGCCGCTGCGGCCTCCGCGATGACCAATCGGGCCAACGACAACGTCCAGGCAGCAGCCGATAATACCAGCGCAGAGAGCCAGGACAGCCAGGTCGTCGCGCCCGATCAGATCAATGACATCGATCGTGCCGTGCAGGAGAACCCGCCGGTGCAGACGGCGGTGATTGCCGCAACCGAGGCGCAGCCACGGCCGGCACCGGTGATGGCCAGCCAGCAGAGCTCGGCCTGGGACCAGAGCTCCCTGATCGGCAAGATCTTCATCGGCGTCGGCACGCTGCTGACCCTGGCCTCTGCCGCGCGCATGTTCATGGCTTGATCGCAGGTTCCGCCGGGACGCGCGACCAACGCGCGGCTCGGTCCGGCCCCCTTGAAGCCCACCGCGCCAGCGGGCACATTGCTCATCCAATCAAAAGCGTGGGTGGAGCATGAGCACGTTCGAACACATCATCGTCGAAAGCCAGGGTGCGGTCGGCATCATCAAGCTGAACCGGCCGAAGATGCTCAACGCGCTCTCCTTCGGCGTCTTCCGCGAGATCGCCGCAGCGGTCGAGGATTTGGAGGCCGATGACGCCATTGGCTGCATCGTCGTGACCGGCAGCGAGAAGGCCTTTGCCGCTGGCGCCGACATCAAGGAGATGCAGCCCAAAGGCTTCATCGACATGTTCTCCGAGGATTTCGCCGCGATCGGCGGCGACCGCATCGCGCGTTGCCGCAAGCCGACGATCGCCGCAGTTGCCGGTTATGCACTGGGAGGCGGCTGCGAACTTGCCATGATGTGCGACATCATCATCGCCGCCGACACCGCCAAGTTCGGCCAGCCCGAGATCAACCTCGGCGTCATCCCCGGCATGGGCGGCACGCAGCGCCTGATCCGAGCGGTCGGGTACTACCCGCCGACCGCCGCATGGACCTACATCGGGTTCAACCTCCGCAGACCGGCGCTGACTGACCTGCGTGTCCGAAAGGCGCTCGCACATGCGATCGATCGGACACGCATGGTTGAGACAATCCGTCAGAACCATGCACGCCTGATTGACAGCATCGTCGCTTCGGCTTCATGGGCTTCGACCCCGGATGTCACCCGGTGCCCATTTGATGTGGCGCAAGCGCGTCAGTTATTGGATGAAGCCGGCTGGCAAACACCCGAAGGACAACCGGAAGTCATAAGGACAAAAGACGGTGTTCCCCTCTTGCTGCGCCTCCATTACAACTCGGGCAATCGCGAACGCGAACAGATCGCAACCATGACCCGTGACTTTGCGCGTGCCGTCGGTGTTCAGATCGAATGCATCGCTGAGGAGTGGGCGCCGTTCCTCAACCGCGTCAATGGCAACCACGATGTCGACCTCTACATTCTCGGGTGGTCATCACCAGTCGAACCACACGGCACATCACCGATCTGGATGACCGGCGGTGCACAGAATGCGTC
>NZ_JAEMSD010000714.1 GCF_016462955.1 Bradyrhizobium sp.
TCGTCCGCGCAGGCCGATGCCCGCTCGGAGACGCTGCTGATCGTCTCGGAGGGCGGCCCCAACAATCTCGACATCCACGGCATCGGCACCAACGTGCCCGGCTATGAGGTGTCCTGGAATTGCTACGACCGCCTGATCAGCCACGAGATGAAGAGCGGCCCCGGCGGCGTGCCCTATTACGACCGCGACAAGTTCAAGGGCGAGCTCGCCGAAGATTTCAAGATCGACGACATGTCGGTCACCTTCAAGCTGAAGAAGAAAGCCAAATTCCACGACGGCACGCCGGTCACGGCGAAGGACGTGAAATGGTCGCTCGACCGCGCCGTCAGCGTCGGCGGCTTCCCGACCTTCCAGATGAGCGCGGGTTCGCTGACCAAGCCCGAGCAGTTCGTCGTGATCGACGATCACACCGTGCGCGTCGACTTTCTGAAGAAGGACAGGCTGACGATCCCCGATCTCGCCGTCATCGTGCCCTGCATCGTCAATTCCGAGCTTGTGAAGAAGAACGCCAGCGAGAAGGACCCCTGGGGTCTCGAGTTCACCAAGCAGCAGACCGCCGGCTCCGGCGCTTACAAGGTGACGAAATGGACCGCCGGCACTGAAGTGATCATGGAGCGCAATGACGACTGGGTCGGCGGACCCCTGCCCAAGATCAAGCGCGTGATCTGGCGCATGGTGCCGCAGGCCGGCAATCGCCGTGCGCTGCTCGAGCGCGGCGACGCCGACATCTCCTATGAGCTGCCGTTCAAGGATTTCCAGGAGATGAAGGCGAGCGGCAAGCTCAACGTGGTGTCGCTGCCGTTCTCCAACGGCATCCAATATATCGGCATGAACGTGACCAAGCCGCCGTTCGACAATCCAAAGGTGCGGCAGGCCATGGCCTATGCGATGCCGTACCAGAAGATCATGGATGCCGTGCTGTTCGGGCTCGGCAATCCCATGTTCGGCGCGCCCGCGGACAAGGCCACCGAGGTCGCCTGGCCGCAGCAGCACAAATACAACACCGACATGGCGAAGGCGAAGGCGCTGCTGGCCGAGGCCGGCTATGCCAACGGTTTCGAGACCACGATCTCGTTCGACCTCAACTTCGCCGGCGTCAACGAGCCGCTCTGCGTGCTGGTGCAGGAGAGCCTCGCCCAGCTCGGTATCAAGACCACCATCAACAAGGTGCCCGGCGCCAACTGGCGCACCGAATTGAACAAGAAGGAGATGCCGCTCTTCACCAACGTGTTCTCGGGCTGGCTCGATTACCCCGAATACTTCTTCTACTGGTGCTATCACGGCAACAATTCCGTCTTCAACACCATGAGCTACAAGTCGGCGGAGATGGACAAGCTGATCGACGGCGCGCGTACCGCCGCTTCGACCGGCGACACCGCGACCTACGACAAGGACGTGAAGGGCTTCGTCGATCTCGCCTTCACCGACGTGCCGCGCATCCCGCTGTACCAGCCCTTCGTCAACGTCGCGATGCAGAAGAATATCAGCGGCTACCAATACTGGTTCCACCGCAGGCTGGACTATCGCGCGATGGCGAAGGGGTAAGTCATGGGTGAGGTGAGCGCGCTCTTCGGGCTCCCTCCCCCCTTGTGGGGGAGGGTTGGGGAGAGGGGTGGCCACGAACTCCGACCTATCGCGGAGCTACCCCCCTCCCTAACCCTCCCTCACAAGGGGGGAGGGAATGCGGCGGTGTACGCGGCAAGCGGCGTGCGCAACATGCGCAGGAGCACCCCATGCTGACCATGATCGGCAAGCGCCTGATGTTCGCGATTCCCTCGTTGATCGGCGTCGTCATCGTCACCTTCCTGCTGACGCGCGCGCTGCCGGGTGATCCCGCCGCCTACTTCGCCGGCCCCGCCGCGACGAAGGAAGCCGTCGAGCAGATCCGCAAGAAGCTCGGCCTCGACAGGCCGCTGATCGAGCAGTTCTTCCGCTACACCAACGATCTCGCCCATGGCGATTTCGGCAACTCGCTCACCACAGGCCAGCCCGTCGCCGCCGAGATCCGCAACCGCCTGCCGGCCTCGGCCGAGCTGACGCTGCTCGGCCTCATCGTCTCGGTCGTGATCGCGATCCCGCTCGGCGTGCTCGCGGCGACGCGGCCGGGGTCCTGGATCGATCATCTCTGCCGGGTCACCACGACGGCCGGCGTCTCGCTGCCGGTGTTCTTCACCGGGCTCGTACTGGTCTATGTGTTCTACTTCCGCCTGGGCTGGTCGCCGGCGCCGCTCGGCCGTCTCGATGTGTTCTACAGCGCGCCGCCGACGGTGACGGGCTTCTATCTGATCGACACGCTGATCGCCCGCGATCTCGAAGCGTTCCGCTCGGCGCTGAGCCAGCTCCTATTGCCTGCGACCACGCTCGCGATCTTCTCGCTGGCTCCGATCGCACGCATGACCCGCGCCTCGATGCTGGCGGTGCTGGCATCCGAATTCGTCCGCACGGCGCGCGCCAGCGGCCTGTCCCCTGCGACCGTCATCGTCACCTACGCCTTCCGCAACGCGATGCTGCCTGTCATCACCACGCTGAGCATGGTGTTCTCGTTCCTGTTGGGGGCCAACGTGCTGGTGGAGAAGGTGTTCGCCTGGCCGGGCATCGGCTCCTACGCGGTGGAGGCGCTGATCTCGTCGGACTTCGCACCGGTGCAAGGCTTCGTGCTGACCATGGCGGTCATGTATGTGCTGCTCAATCTGATCATCGACATTCTCTATGGCGTGAT
>NZ_JAEMSD010000715.1 GCF_016462955.1 Bradyrhizobium sp.
GTTGAACTCGGGAACGCCGTCGAGATCGAGCGCGATATCGGTCAGGTCATCGCGCTCGCCGGCGAGCAGTCTCGTCATGCGGTCGACCGCCCGTTGCACCTCGGCGGTCGGCTCGGCCTCGCTCGCTTCGGGATGACGCTGGCTGATGCGGGTGCGGATCTTCTGGTCTCCGCCCATCGGCAATTGCGTGCCGGTGATGCCGCGCGGACCCCAGGCGATGGCGCAGAGGCCGATGCGGGTGTCGAACAGGGCAAAATGCTGGTCGGTCATGACTTTGGTTCCCGGCTTGCATCTCGTGCAGGCCCCACTTTCATCTCGCGGCAAATCTAGGCTTGGAAATAGTTGCGATCCACCCGGTTTCCGGGAATCTTGCACAGGACTTCCAATCTTCGTGAGCCAGGGAATGCAGAGCGTCCACGTCAACGGTTACGACATGTCCTATCTCGACGTGGGCGAAGACAGAGGCCGCCCGCCGCTGGTCTGCGTGCACGGCTCGCTCAACGACTTCCGCGTCTGGGGCTGCGTGCTGGGGCCGTTGACGCAGCGACACCGGGTGATCGCCGTCAGCCTGCGGCACTTCTTCCCGGAGCGCTGGGACGGCGTCGGTGACACCTATTCGATCGCGCAGCATGTCGAGGACGTCATCGCCTTCCTCGACAAGCTCGACGTCGGACCGGTCGATCTGATGGGCCATTCCCGGGGCGGGCACATCTGCTTCCGCGTGGCTCAGCAGCGCCCCGACCTGCTGCGACGGCTGGTCCTGGCCGAGCCGGGCGGCGAGCTCGATGCGAGCCTCGATCCTGATTACGTCGGCGGCCCCTCGCCGCTGCTGGCGCGCTTTACGGCCTCGGCAGAGAAGATCGCGGCCGGCGATGTCGACGGCGGCCTTGCCGTCTTCGTCGACACGCTGGAGGGCGCCGGCACCTGGCCGCGACTTCCGGCGATGGTGAAGCAGAATCTGCGCGACAACGCGATGACGCTGATCGGCCAGGTTCGCGACAGCCGGCCGCCCTTCTCGAAGGCGGATGCGGAGGCGATCAGGATGCCGACGCTGTTCATCCTGGGGGCGCGGACCAAGGGGCTGCTGCCGAAGGTGCTGCATGCGCTGGCCGCGCATGTGCCTTATTCGAAGACGGCAGTCATCCCGAACGCGACGCATCCGATGTTCGAGCAGGCGCCGCAGAAATATTCCGAAGTGGTGCTGGATTTCCTGGCGAGCTGACCATGCAGTGCTTCCGCGTCAACGGTTACGACATGGCCTATCTCGAAGTCGGAGAAGGCCATCCGCTGGTCTGCGTGCACGGCACGCTGGGAGATTTCCGAACCTGGTATCCGGTGCTCGGCCCGCTCTCGAAGGCCCATCGCGTCATCTCGGTCAGCCTGCGGCATTTCTTTCCCGAGCATTGGGATGCCGTGGACGACGACTACAAGATGGCGCAGCACGTCTCTGACGTGATCGTCTTTCTCGAACAGGTTCGGCCCGGACCGGTCGATCTCATGTGCCATTCGCGCGGTGGACACGTCGCGTTCCGCGTCGCGCAGGCGCGGCCCGATCTGCTGCGCAAGCTGGTGCTGGCCGAGCCCGGCGGCGACCTCAACGCCAGCCTGCCGTTGCCCGAAGGGACGCCCGCACACCCGTCGCTCGCTGCGCGCACCGTGCGCTCGGTCGAGATGATCCGCGCCGGCGACATCGAGGGCGCGCTGCAGAATTTCTACGAGGGCATCGAGGGCGACGGCGCCTGGCGGCGTTTGCCGGCGGCCGCCAAGCAGCAGCTGCGCGACAACGCGCTCACCTTGCTGGGCCAAATCAACGAACAACGCCGGCCCTACACGCTCGCCGATGCGCAGGCGATCAGGACGCCGACGCTGCTGATCGGCGGGGGCGCCACCACCGGCAGCCTGTCGGTGATGTGGCGCGTGCTGGCCGCGCACATTGCGGGGGCGAGTACGGCCGAGATTCCGAATGCCGGTCACTGGATGTTCGAGCAGGCCCCGCTGGAGTTCGGTGAGGCCGTGAGCAGGTTCCTGACCGAGTAGGTCCTCACGACTTTCATTTCTCGAAAACAACCCCATGCACAGTAGAGAGCGCCAGCAAAATCAATAGCTTGGCGGTTTGGGATCAAGCAGAGGTTCTATGATACCATTTGACGGCTTTAACGTCCTGCCTTAGGCTCGAATACGGAATTCCGTATTCCTTCATACCCTGCGGAGCTGTCCGGCGTGATCCCTCTCGACCCGCTTCCGAACCTGATCGACCAGGTCTATGCGCGGATCCTGGAAGCGATTTCCGATCGCACGCTTCCGCCCGGCCAGCGCATCCGGCAGAACGAGCTGGCCGACAAGCTCGGGGTATCGCGCCAGCCGGTGTCGCACGCGCTGCATCTGCTGCATCGGCAGGGCCTCGTCGCCGAGAGCGGCAAACGCGGCTTCGAGGTGACCCAGCTCGATCCCGCGCGCATCCGCCAGCTCTACGAGGTGCGTGGCGCCATCGATGCGCTGGCGGCCGGGCTTGCCGCTCAGCGCGCGGCCAGCGACGCAGCGGGACGCGCGCGACTGGAGGCAGCGCTCGCCGCCGGGCGCCGGAGTGACCGCAACACGACGCTATCCGAGCTCATCACGCTCGATGTCGATTTTCACCGCGCGATCTATCAACTCGCCGGCAATCCCGCGATCGAGGAGACCATAGCGCCGCAATGGCCGCATATGCGGCGCTATGG
>NZ_JAEMSD010000246.1:0-2681 GCF_016462955.1 Bradyrhizobium sp.
GTGGAGGAGATCGTGCCGTCGTTGTTGACCGTGAACGTGCCGGAAGTGCCGGACACCAGGTTGGAGATCTTCACCGCGTCCTTGGTCGCGGTGATGGTCGCGCCCACCTCGTTGTTGATGGTGAAGCTGCCGCTCGCCGAGCCGCTGGTGTAAACGGCGCGGTTAGTGCCGGTGATGGTGCCGAGATTGTCGATCAGCGCGCCGGGCGTCGTGCTGCCGCCGATCCAGGTCACCGGCGTCGACGCGGACAATGTCGCACCGGCGAGGACGGTGAGATGATCGTCGTTGGCGAGTGTGATCGGCGTCGACGAGTTTCCGGAGACGATACTGCCGTCGTCGTTGAGCAAGGTGCCGGTCGCCGTGGCCGTGCCGATCGTGACCGTGGCCGAGGGATTGCTGGCGCCGGTCAGCGTCAGGGTGAAGCTTTCGTCGGGCTCCGCGACCGTGTCGCCGGAGATCGTGATGGTGATCGTGGCCGAGTTCGCGCCGTCGGCGATGCTGCCGGTGAACGTTGGGTTGGGCAGCGTGCCGCCAAAGTCTGCAGCATCGGTCGCGCCGGCGGCAAAACTGCCGGAGAAGCTGATCGCACCGGTCGTACCGCCGCTACGCACGACCGTGAAGGTCAGGACCTTGGTGCCATTATTGCCTTCTGTCACCGACACGCTCGCCGGCGAGAACGAGATCGTCTGCGCGGCGGGCGCGGCAACGGTGAAGACCGTCGTCGGGAACGGCGCGTCCGGCGCGGTGCCGTCGGTGCTCTGGTTGCCGCTGCCGTTCTGGGTCTTCCAGTTGGCGGTATTGCCGATTGCGGCAAGGTAATCGGCAAAGCTGGCGAGGCCAGAGCGCGGTCCGTTGTAGCCCATGATGTCGAGGCCGCCGGTGAAACCAATGGCGGTCTGGCCGGCCACGAGACCGGTGCCGGTCAGCGTGCCGTCGGACGTACCGAAGCCAACGTTGGAGATCGCGGCCAGGAAGGTCGGCGAACTGGCCGATCCGATATAGGCGTAGACCACCTCGCTGTCGTTGGACAGGCCCGTATTGTTCGCGTTGGTAAAGGTGACCGTGCCGGCGCTGGCGCCAAACGTGCCGTTGCCGATGTTGTTGATGTCGATGACGGTGCCGGCGGGAATCGCGCTGGTCGCGGTCCAGGCAACGGTGCTTTCCGAATTGCTGCCCGAGGCAAAGTTGGTACCGTTCCAGTTGCTGTCGGTGAAGTTGATCACCGTGCCCTGTGGAATGTCGGTCAGGGCAACGAAGGACAGATTGTCGTTGCCGTCGCCGTTGTAACCGGTGAAAGCGATGGAACCAGCACTCAAGGCCATTTCAAATTCTCCAGCGGCGGGGCAAGGCGCGCGACGCTGAGGTTAATGAAATGTTAACGTGACATGTTAATAACATATTTATTGCGATACAGGTCAGTTGCGCAAATGCAGGCGCAAAAGAAAGGGACGCGGCGCCATGGCGCCGCGTCCCATACCGTCCGGGATTGCGGTCAGCTCGCAGCGGCCGTCGTGACCGTGTCGCGCTGGCGCTTCATGACGATCTTGTTCAGAGCGCCGAGATAGGCCTTGGCCGAGGCCACCAGCGTATCCGGATCCGCCGCACGCGCGGTCATCGAACGGCCCTCCTGCGACAGCCGCACTGAGACTTCGGCCTGCGCGTCGGTGCCTTCGGTCACGGCATGGACCTGGTACAGTTCGAGCTTCGCCTCATGCGGGACCAGGCGCTTGATGCAGTTGAACACCGCATCGACCGGACCGTTGCCCTCGGCTTCCTCGATCTTGATCTGGCCGTCGACGTCGAGCTTCATGGTGGCACGCTGCGGGCCATGCGTGCCCGCGATCACCGTCAGCGAGGTCAGCTTGATGCGATCGTGCGAGGCCGCCATCTCCTCGTCGACCAGCGCCTCGATGTCCTCGTCGTAGATGTCCTTCTTGCGGTCGGCCAGCGCCTTCATCCGCGTGAACGCGTCTTCCAGCTGGTTCGGGCCGAGCTTGTAGCCCATCTCCTCGAGCTTGTGCACGAAGGCGTGACGGCCGGAATGCTTGCCGAGCACCAGCGAGGACTGCTTCAGGCCGACCATCTCGGGCCGCATGATCTCGTAGGTGGAGGCGTCCTTCAGCACGCCGTCCTGGTGGATGCCGCTCTCATGCGCGAAGGCGTTCCGGCCGACGATGGCCTTGTTGTACTGGACAGGAAACGAGGTCGCCGCCGACACCACCTTCGAGGCGCGCGTGAGCTGCGTGGTGTCGATCCTGTTCCAGTACGGGAATTTGTCGTTGCGAACGTTGATCGCCATCACGATCTCTTCGAGCGCGGCGTTGCCGGCGCGTTCGCCGATGCCGTTGATGGTGCATTCGACCTGGCGCGCGCCGCCGACGATGCCGGCCAGCGAGTTCGCGACCGCCATGCCGAGGTCGTTATGGCAATGCACGGAGAACACGGCCTTGTCGGAGTTTGGCACGCGCTCGATCAGAGTCTTCATGAAGTGGGTGTATTCCTCCGGCACCGTGTAGCCGACCGTGTCGGGGATGTTCACGGTGGTGGCACCGGCCTTGATGACGGCTTCCACGATGCGGCAGAGATAATCCATCTCGCTGCGGGTGCCGTCCTCGGCCGACCATTCGACGTCGTCGATCTGGTTGCGGGCACGCGCGACCATGGCGACCGAGGTCTCGATC
>NZ_JAEMSD010000246.1:2691-9923 GCF_016462955.1 Bradyrhizobium sp.
CACCTGCTCCGGGGTCTTGTTCAGCTTCACCCGCATGTGCAGCGGCGAGGTCGCGATCACGGTGTGGACGCGGCCGCGCTTGGCGAATTTCACCGCCTCGGCGCAGCGGTCGATGTCGGCCGGATGGGCGCGGGACAGGCCGGCGATGACGGCGTTCTTGGAACGGCGGGCGATCTCGCTGACCGCTTCGAAGTCACCCTGCGAGGTGATCGGGAAGCCGGCTTCGATGACGTCGACGCCCATATCGTCCAGCAGCTCGGCGACCTCGAGCTTCTCCTCGAAGGTCATGGTGGCGCCGGGGCACTGCTCGCCGTCGCGCAGCGTGGTGTCGAAAATGATGACGCGGTCCTTGTCGGACTTGTTCGCGGGGGCCATTGCAAATTTCCTTTTGAGCTTTCGCGCCGTTCATTTGGCTGGGCGCTGGAGGTGTCCGGTGATCTCGACCAACCCCTGAGCGCCCAGGCGCATGGCGCCCAGCCGGCCCTCAGGGGCAAGTAAGAAGAAGGCCGCCAATAAGGAGGGTGGGCAGCAGCGCGGCCGGGATCGTGGCGGTGGCCAGAGCCACCTCCCCCGAAATCCCCTCGATCTGGCCGCGAATCAGCATTGCCGAACCCTTTTGAGCCCCAAATCCTCGGCCAAAACCGTTGACGGTTGGTTGCCGGGAGGCTCAGTCGGGTCGTTTCTAGACGAGAAACGGCCGCATCTGCAACGCCAAAAGATGGTCAGGATAGCTGACCTGGCAGGTCCCGCGTGCCCCGGGCTTCAGGCCTGGAGCAGCGCCCCGCGGGATGATCGCGGGGCGCCGGGTGGTCAGGCATGCGCTACGACGAGCTGGGTCTGCACCTGCCCGCCGGGATCGCTGATCAGGCTGCCGCCTTGGCCGTCATTCGCCAGGGCGAAGTCGGCCGCCGTGTACTGGCCGAGCAGCGCCAGCGACACCGAGTGGGAGCCATCGGAAACCGTCAGCTTTCCGCCAGTGTTTCCGTCGTTGGCGACGTAGGCGATCGTCGTGGTTTCGCCGAACTCGATGTCGCCGAGATCCAGTTGATTGCCGTCCTGCCAACCGGAGAGGAAGCCGCTGAAGCCGGAAGCCTGGTCCAGCACCAGCGTGGCATCCGCCCCCGCAAAGGTCACGTTGTGCACCGAGGCGCCGGCAAAGGCGTGCAGCGTGCCGCTCCCGATCAGGGCACCGTAGGTTGCGCCGCCAACCCCGACATATTGCGTTCCGGACAGGATCACCGTGTCGGCGGCGATGCCATAGACGTACTGGCTGCCGCCCGCGATGGTAGTTGCGATCGTGGTGCCCCAGTCGATCTGAAGGCCGCCCGTGTTCAGCGTCGTGCCGATGGCCGTCGCACCCGCATAGACATTCTGCTCGCCGCCGTCATTGACCACGGTGTCTGTCGCGCTGCCATTGACGTGCTGCAGGCCGGCGGCGCCGACAGTGGTGTCGTCGGCGGTGCCGTAGACGTGCTGCGTGCCGCCCTCGATGGTGGTGCCGTTCGCCGCGGCACCATTGATGACGCGCTGCTCGCCGCCCGCCTCGATCGTCGTGTCAGTGGCAACACCACCGGACTGAACCGCCTGCTCGCCATGCAAGGTCACATTGTCGGCGCGGCCGAAGACCGAGAGCACGGCGCCCCCCTCCACGATCCCCGACGAGATCGCGCCCCGCACGACGAGCGCGGCACCGCTTTGGACCGTGACATCGCTGAAGCTCCCATCGTTGTCGATCGCCCAGGTGCCGCTCTGTACATCGACGTTCTCGATACCGGTACCCCTGCCCAGCGTTCCCTCCCCCATGCCAGACAGGATGAGAGTGTCGCCGCCGGCACCTCCGTCGACGATGCCCGAAACGGTCGAGCCCGCGACGAGGTTGATGGTGTCGTCGCCGGCTCCCAACAACACGTCGCCGGAGACGATGCCGCTGTTGGTAAAGCTATCGTCGCCGCCGCCCAGATCGACTGCCGCGCCACCCTTCGCGACCATCAGACCGCTGTTCATCAGCGTGTCGTCCCCCCCGTCGGCGATGACGCCGCCGAGGATCGTGCCCTTGTTGGTGATGGTGTCGTCGAAGCTGCCGACGATGTTGATCGCCTCGCGGCCGACGATCTTGGCGATCATCGCGGCCGTGTCCCCCTCGGAAACGCCGGTCGGTCCGAAGCCGTCGCCCCAGATGAGGCCCTCATTGTCGATAGTGGTCTCTGCAGAAGCCGGGCCGTTCGCGGAGTTGTCGACCTGGATCGCACGGCCGAAACCGTAGATCGTTGCACCCGCATAGTTGTTGATGATGCCGCCGCCGATCGCAACTCCTTCGGAGACGTTGGCCTCACCATTGTGGTAGCCGTTGGCGCCGAGGCCCCTGACCTGGCCAAAATTGTCGAGCGCCAAAAGGCCGTCGACATCGATTCCATCGCCGTCGCTGTCGGCGGCGTTCGCCGAGCGGCCGTCCATGACACCGTGGTTGGTGACATAGACGGTGTTCGCGACTGAGGCGTTGTTGTCGACGTTCACGGCCGAACCGTTGCGGCCCACCATGGTGGCTCCGGCCGCATTGTCGATCCTGGCGCCGCCCTTGCCGGTGATGGCATGGCGATTGCCTTCGATGTGGCCACCTGCGAGGTTGTTGAACGTGGCGTTCGGATTGCGGTCGTAGCTGAAGCCGTCGAGCCCGCCCTCGATGCGCCCCGCATTGTTCACGGTGTCTATCCAGCCGACCAGTGTCGCCCCCGCGGCGCCGCCGCGAATGACGCCGGTATCGAAGTTGTTCAGGACGAACTCGTCGCCGCCGAAATTATTGGCGTAGATTGCCACGCCACCGCTGGCGATCAGACCGGCATTGTCGATCTGGACATCGGCCGTAGGCGCGATCGCCGGGATGGCGCCGACATTGATCGTACCCGCCTTGCTGCTGCCGGCTCCCGATTGGATGACGCCGCCTTCCGCGTTCCTGAGGGTGACCTTCGTGTCGGGGGATGAGAGTTGCAGCGCGACCGCTGTAACCGCCGTTACGGAGATCTCGCCGGCGTTGTCGAGCGCCAGCACGCTGGTCGTATTGGAGGCATCGTTGGTGAAGTCCAGCCGCGCTGCGAGCTTGCCGCCTTGTTCGATCTGGAGCGTGTCGGTGTTGCTGATCTGGATCGCCGACGCCACTGCGGCGCCGCCCTTGATGACGATATTCGAGAACCCGCGCGCGCTGTCGGCCACCGACCAGGTGCCGCCTTCGACCAGCAGCTTCTCGACATTGGCGACGACCCCGACGCTCCCGAGACCGTCGCCGGACAGGTTGATCGTGTCGGTGCCGTCGCCGCCATCGATCAGGCCTGCGATCGTCGAGCCGGTGACGAGATTGAGGACGTCGTCACCAGCCCCCAACAACACGTCGCCGGAGACGATGCCGCTGTTGGTGGAGGTGTCGTCGCCGTCACCGAGATCGATCGCCGCCCCGGCCCTGGCCACGATCAGACCGCTGTTGTCAAGCAGATCAGCCCCACCATCGGTGAAGATGCCGCCGAGGATCGTGCCCTTGTTGGTGATGGTGTCGGCGAAGCTGCCGAGGATGTCGATGGCCTCGCGGCCCGCGATCCGGGCGTTCATTGCCGCCGCGTCGGCGGGATCGACGCCCTCCGGACCGTGACCTTCGCCCCAGATCAAACCTTCATTGTAGATCGTGGTCGCGCCGAGCGCCGCGCCGTTCGAGGAATCGTCCACCTGGATCGCGCGTCCGTAGCCATAGATGGAGCCGCCGGCATAATTGTTGATCACGCCGCCGCCGATGGCTGCGCCCTCGGAAACGTTGACCTCGCCGTTGTGATAGCCGCTGGCGCCCACGCCCGCGACCAGGCCGTAATTGTCGAGCTTGACCAGCCCGTCGGTGTCGATCGCATCGCCATCGCTGTCATCGTATCCGGCGGAGGCTCCGATGATCGTGCCACGGTTGGTGATATAGACCGTATTGGCAATGGTCGCGTCGTTGTCGATGTTGACGCCGGAGCCGTTGCGGCCGATCAGGGTCGCGTCGGCATCGTTGATGACGGTGATGCCCTTCTTGTTGGTGACGGCGTGGCGGGACGCCTCGATCAAGCCGCCGGCGAAGTTGTGCACGATCCCGCCGACGCTGCCGGTATAGTCGACCGCATCGCCGCCATAGTAACCGTTGGCAGTGTCGTCCACTGCCGACCGGATGATGCCGGAATTGTTGAGTAGCATGTTGGCGCCGCCGCGCACCACGTCGGAACTGGCCTGACTGTTGGTGATGATGCCGCCGGCGAGATTGTTGACGGTGACCGTGGAATCCTTGCCGACATCGGTGAAGTCCAGCGCGTAACCCACGCCCCCGTTCATCAGGCCGGCATTGTTCACCGTGACGACGGACCCGGAACCAAGGTATCGAAACCCGATGCTGCCCCAGGTCGCGCCGGTCGCGGCATTGTTGAACGCGAACGAGCCGGTCACGCCGTTGGCGCTCGTCACGTGGTAGTTCGTACCATCGAGACCGATGCCACCGGCATTGTCGACAATCACTGCGCCGCCCGACCAGACTATCGCGCCGGCGTTGGAGCCATCCTGCGGATCCGGAACGGCGAGCGCCCCGCCCTGGTCGACTGTGAGGTGGTCGCCGTCGGCGAGGGTGAGCGGCGACGTGATGGTCTGACCGGCGCCGACGTGCAGCGGGTCGTCGTTGACGATGACACCGGTCGCGTCGATATAGGTCAGGACGATGGTGGTGTTGGTGCTGGAGCTTGCGTTGGTCAGATGCAGGGCGAAACTGTCGTTGCCTTCCAGCGTGACGTCGCCGCTGGTGGTGACGGTGACGGTGGCGGTGCTCTCGCCGGCCTTGATGACGCCGGAGAACGTCAACGGCGCCGTGCCGCCGAAGTCGGCAGCATCGGCGGAGCCAGACGAGATCACGCCGCTGAACGAAAGATCGCCGTCGGTGCCGTGGGTCCGCTCGACCACGAAGGTGAAGGTCCTGACGTCGCCGGCATCGCCTTCCGTTTGCGAAACCGTCAGCGAATTCTCGGCGAAGCCGAAGAACTGGACCGGGTCGTCGTTGACGATCGTTGTGTCCACAACCGCCTTGTCGCCGATATAGATAAGGCCGCCGGCGCTCGCGACCGCATCGAGCCTGGCGAAGAAATGCTCGTCCGGCTCGTAGGTGGTGTCGCCGCTGATATGGAGCGTCACGGTCGCGGTCGAGGCGCCGTCGGCGAAGCTGCCGCTGAATGTCGGCAAGACGCCGCCGAAATCGTCGGCGTTGGCGTAACCGTACATGCCGGACGCGTTGCCCACCGTGCCGGAGAAGGTCGTGACACCTGCGGTCGAACCGATGCGGGTCAACGTCAGCGTCAGCACCGTGTCGCCGCTATCGCCTTCGGTGACGCTCGCCGTAACGGAGGCGAACTCGATTTTTTGCGCGGTCGGATCGGCGGTGAAGGCCTGGGTCGAAAATGGCAGATCGGGGGTGGTGCCGTCTTGACTCTGGTCGTCATTGCCACCCTGCAGCTGCCAGTTCGCCGCGGCGTAGATGCTCTTCTTGTAGTCCTCGATACTGGCAAGGCTCGACCGGTCGCCGACATAGACGGCGATGTCGGGGCTGGTCGACATTTGCTTGGCGTTGACCCCGTTGGTGAGGCAGGTGCCATTGAGCGTGCCTCGTCCGAGGCTGGCGTTGAAGATGGAATTGGTGATGGCGGTCAGAAATACCGGATTGGAAGCGTCGCCGGTGTAGGCATAGATGACTTCGTTGAGGTCGGCGATATCGCGCATGTTGGCGGTGTCAAACGCCACGGTTCCAATATTGGACGAAGCACTGCCGCCGGCGCCAAGACCGCTCATGCTGATAATCGTCCCGGCAGCGACGTCGGTGGTCGCAGTCCAGCTCCAGACGCTCTCGTCGGAGGCGAAGCTCGAGCCGTTCCAGGCGTTGTCGGTGAAATGGATGACGGTACCGGCCTTGATGTCGGAGAACGAGACGAAGGCGAGGCCGTCATCGCCGTCTGCGTTGAAGCCGGTGAATGCGATTGAGCCAGCAGCCAATGCGTCGGTCATGATTGTTTTCCTTGTTGCCGCCCACCAGACGGAGCTTCATGAATGATTGCGGCGAACCCTCCCCGGGAGCAGGCCAAGACGGCGGCCAACGGTCCCGTAACGGAAAACTCACCAAGTATCGTAATTCATGTTGCATAACGATATGTCTGTTACATGAAGGCTAAACAACACTTGGCGCTGGAATGGTCATCGCCGGCAATCGCCGCCGCCGCGGAAGATCCATCTTCTCATCAAGCGCACGCCCGGCAGGCTCATCGCAGGTCCCGCGCGAGCGGATTCCATTCAGATGTGCACGCAGCGAGAGCTTTGCAGCGCTCCTGTCATCTCAGGGTGTGGAATCGGCGTATTCCAGCCTGCCCGGATATCGCTTCGGTTCGAACTGCATCGGTCGCGCTGCGTCCAAACGTCTGCGCCCCTACCCCGCGCGGCGGGCGCGGGCCCTGGTCTCCCAGCGATTCAACATCTGGCCGAGTTCGCCGGCGGCCCCGGGCGTGGCAGTGCCGGCCTTCGCGATCTCGTTGGTGTTGGCCGGCGCATTGGCGGAGAGCCAATCCGGCTCGCTGTACTCGCGCCAGCGGCGTGCCTCCGCCCGCCTTTTCCGGGAGACGTAATCGCGCGTGTAATAGCCGGCCGCAAATGCGATCGCGAGAAGGATGACCAGGACGACGACTTGCACGATGAGCTCCGCCTTATCTTCCTACAGCACCCATCAATCCAAACGCATTCGAAGGTGACGAAATTGCGACCCGCGATCGCGCTGCGGTTTTGATTCCACCCCTCGCAACCGGCGACGGACCGGACTAACCTTCTGCTGCTCGGCCGGATCAACCGGCCAGTGGAACATGATCGGGAGGACGCGATGACACGCCAAGAGGCTCGTGACGAAGGGCTGCGTGCGCAGGATGCTGCGCTTTCACGACGAACGCTGGTCCGGGGATTGGCGCTCGGCGCCGCGGCAACGATGGCCGGCCCCGCGCTGGCTCAGACCGGGCCCGCAGCACCGCCGAGCACGGTCACCACACCGCCCCGCGATTTCGGCCCCCATGGTGCGCCAACCACTTATTTCTGGGACCCCGACATCATCGCGGTCGATCCATCCTTCAACGATCTCGCGCAGCCCAACACTGCGATCAAGCGTCTGTACACCGGCTTGCTGTGGGCCGAAGGCCCGGCCTGGAGCG
>NZ_JAEMSD010000716.1:0-1095 GCF_016462955.1 Bradyrhizobium sp.
GGATCATGACGCGCATTCTGCAGCGCTATCGCCTGCCGGAGCCCGATCGCACAGAGGTTGTCACGACCGCTGTCCCCGTGGCGCACAAGGCCAGCGCAGCCGACGCGCCTGCGGGCTGAGGCTGCAGCCGGATCAGCGTGCCGGGTTCGCGTGCGCCGCACCTCGGAAGATGGCGTTGGCGAGCAGCACGTTGAGGCCGTCGAGATAGGCGCGCACGGTCGGGTTCTGGGTGAACACGATGAGCTGGCCGCGCCCTTTCGGCTCCACCACGACGAACGGCTTGAAGGCGAGCTGCCGCTTCGTCTCTTCCCACAGATAGCCTGACACAACGAGGTCCTCCGGGCCGGCGAAGCTGACGACGTTGACGCCGTGGTCGCGCCTGACCGGCGTGAAGATGTCGCCGCCCGACATCAGCACGTTGAGCGTCGGCTTGAGACCCGCGGCCAGCCAGTGGTCAAAATCGGGCGTCGCCTTCACCAGTGCGCCGGGGGAAGCGTCCGGGGACTCCTCGATCGGCGTTTCTGCGGCCGCCAGCGCATCGCGCGTTGTGAGTTCCGTTCCGTGCGCAGTCGCCTTGTCGTCGGGCGTTGCAGGCTTGTCTTTCCGGAACGCGGTCTCGCGACGGATGGACGCCATGTCGGACTTGGGATCCGAGACGAACCGCGCTGCTTCTCCGATCGCGATGAGAACGCCGCCGCGCTGCATCCAGGCGCGCAGGCCCGCGCCGCCATCCCCCATCACGCCGCCAAAGTTTCCGCCTTCGGGCAGGATCACGACGTCGAACTGCGAGATTTCGCTTGAGGACAGCGACGACGTGCGGATCGGTGTCACAGGGTAGCCGAACTGGCGCTCGATCACGAACCGGAGATTGCCCGCGGCGCTGGATCGCGTTGGCGCATCCCATGCGAGAGCGATGCGCGGGGCATTGTGGCTCACCACCTTGGTGCTGCCGAAGCTTGGGCCGTCGGTGATCCAGCTGTCGTCGATCCCTGTGATGCTCGCGCCGGTTTCGGCGGCGAGACGCTGAAGCTTCGCGGCGAGCCCGTCCGTGCCGGAATTGCGGAAGATGAGCGTGCCAGCGGGATAGGAACGGCC
>NZ_JAEMSD010000716.1:1105-2713 GCF_016462955.1 Bradyrhizobium sp.
ATCCGAGCTGGAGACCGCAATGCCTTCACGCAGCGCCGAGGCGAGCAGGCGTACAGCCGATGTCGAGCCCCACGGCGCAAGGAAGCCATAGGCTGCTTCGGGCCGTGCCACGGCGCCAGGGAGTTCCGCATCCGCCGAGAACGCGGCCATGGCTCCGGTTGGCTCATCGGCGCAGCGGTCGGTCGTGATGTTGAACATCACGGGAAGCGACCATGCCGTCACGTCGTAGAGTTCGGGCTCGAGGTCCTTGGCGCGGCGTCGCTCCTGCTCGGCCATGAATTTCGGGTCGAGCGAGACCTGCGGTTCCATCAGCGTGCGGACGAGGCGACCGGCGGGCTGGCCAAGGGACACGACGTAGGTCCCTGCAGGGTAGGTCTTGCGGCAGGCGCGGATGGTGTCGGTCGCGCGGCTGACCTCGATGCCTTGCGCTGCAAGCAGTTGCGCGAGGCGATCGGCCGTCGACTGGTCCTGCTGCGGCGGGATCACGTAGGACCGCACGGCGCCCTTGCGCCCCTCATCGATGGCGGAAGCGCGATAGGCGTAGAACTCGCGCAGCATCTTCTCGCGGTTGGAGGCGACTGTTTCCAGCGTCGCGATGGACGAGGTGAAGTGGCGGCGCACCGTATCCTGATAGCTCATGTCCGAGCCGTCCGAGCGGTGTGCGAGAAGCCCGCGCGCGGACGCCTGCTCATAGGTCGTGCCGATCGAGCCCTGGAACAGCGGCCATGCGGCGCCGTAGCCGGGATAGAAGGCGTCATACACTTCGCGGGTGAAGTAGGAGAAGCCGAACTGGTCGAACCAGCGCGCATTGTTGCGGCCGATCAGCTTGAGCGCGTCGCGCTGGGTCTGCGTGATGTCCGGGTTGTATGGATCGGCTTCGGGCGAGAAGAAGTAGGTCGAGTCCGAGCCCATCTCGTGCAGGTCGACGAAGACGAGCGGAAACCACTTCTGGAAGATCTCCACGCGGCCGCGCGTCTCGGGCTGGGTCAGCGAGATCCAGTCGCGATTCATGTCGAACAGGTAGTGGTTGGTGCGGCCGCCGGGCCAGGGCTGGTTGCGCTCGGCCGCGATGCGGCTTCCGGAGGGCTCAAGTCCCGTGGTGTCGTAGAAGCCATTCACGAAGCGGTCGCGGCCATCAGGGTTCTGGACGGGATCGATGAAGACCACCGTGTTGGCGAGAATGTTCCGCACCGTGGGATCATTGCTGGCGGCGAGCAGGTGATAGGCCGTCATCATCGCTCCGTCGGAAGACGATATCTCGTCGCCATGGACGCCGTGGCCCAGCCACACCGAGCCGGGTGCTCGGGCGATGATCGCGTTGGCGGCGGCTTGCGATGTGCGGCGCGGATCGGCGAGGGCCTTCATGTCGGCGGAGAAGGCGTCGAGTTGCGAGATGCGCTCGGGTGAGCCGATGGCGACGTAGACCAGCTCACGGCCCTGCCAGCTCTTCGCGTACGGTGTGACGACGATGCGGCCGGGAGCGGCCTGCTGAAGGGCGCGGAAATAGCGGATGACGTCGGCGGCCGGCGTGATGCGCTCGCCGGACGGCTTGCCCAGCACGCTCTCGATCGTCGGAATGGCTGAGTCGTAGGTGACGCCTGGCAGGAA
>NZ_JAEMSD010000247.1 GCF_016462955.1 Bradyrhizobium sp.
TGACCGCGCCTCGCTCGCGCCCTTGCGCGACCGCTACGATGCCGTGAACATCAAGCTCGACAAGACCGGCGGCCTCACCGAGGCGCTGGCCATGGCCGATGCCGCGCAGGCGCTCGGCTTCGAGATCATGATCGGTTGCATGGTGGCGACCTCGCTGTCGATGGCCCCAGCCATGCTGGTGACGCCGCAGGCCCGCTTCGTCGACCTCGACGGCCCCCTGCTGCTGGCACGCGACCGCGACCATGGCCTGCGCTACGACGGCAGCTTGGTCTATCCGCCCGACGCTTCGCTCTGGGGCTGAGCCTTGAGCCGATGCCGCGCCGACCAGATCAGGATGGCGCCGGCCGCGGCCATCGCGGCCATGACGTAATAGACGCCGTCGCCGATGCGGGCGTAGATCGCGCCTGTTGCGATCGACGTCGCCGCGCCGAGCAATCCGTTGCAGGCAGCGTAATAGCCCTGCCCGCGCGCGATCTGATGCGAGGGTACCCGCTGCACCAGCAGGTTCATGGTGCCGAGAATGGTCATGCCGAAGCTGAAGCCGTGGCCGAGCTGGGCGATCGCGAGCAGCGCGAGCGGCGGCTCGCTGGCGGTGATGATCCAGCGCAACACGGCGGTCAGGCCGCCGATCGCCATCAGCGTGGACGGATGCAGCGAGAAGCGCGGCGACAGCGCGAACACCACGATCTCGGCGATTACGCCCAGCGTCCACAGCGCCGCGATGGTCACCCCACTGAGGCCCTGGAGCTGCCAGTTGATGGCCGAGAAGGTGTAGAACGCGATGTGGCTGCTCTGGATCAACGCCGCCGCTGCGATCACGGCCCAGAAGCCGGCATCGCGCAGCAAGGCCTTGCCGACATGCGTCTGTGGCGGCCTCCGCCCGAGATCGTCGAGCGGCTGCAGCAGCAGGCTGGCGAGAACCGCAACGACGGCCCAGGCCACGATGACCCAGATCAGGTCGCGCGGAGCAATGACGTCCACGAGATAGCCGCAGGCGAGCGAGCCGGCTGCAAACGCCGCCGACCCCCACAGCCGCAGGGGCCCGTAGTTGAGCCCGTAACGGGCGACGCCGCGCAGCGCATAGGCGTCGGTCAGCGGCATCGTCGGCGTCCACATCATGCAGGTCAGCGCGTAGATCAGGAACAGCGCCAGCGGCTGCTGCTGCAGGCCGACGGCCGAAAATCCGACAGCCGTCGCCAGCACCGACAGCATGATGGCGGCGCGAATGGCATGTCGCTTCTCGGCGAAGGCCGTGACTTGCGGCAGCGTGGTGAAGCGGGTGATCGCCGGCAGAGCGTTGATGATGCCGATCCAGGCTGCGTCCACGCCGATCGCCTTCAGCCAGACCGGGAAGAACGGCATATGCGTGCCCAGAACGGCGAAGAAGGCCGAATAGAACACGGCGAGGTTCACCGCGAATCGCCGCTTCTGCGCTGCAGTGATGGGGATTTGTGATTCGGACTGCATCAAACCAATTGCGATTCGGTCGATATCGTGGTGATCGTTACAATAACGCGCGGTGATTTGCGCGACGAGATCGCCATGGCCAACGAAGCATTTGCCCTTTCGCCGATGTCTGCCCGCGCGGCCGAGCCGAACGAGCAGGATTACGACGCGATCCGCGAAGCCTTCATGGAGACCGCGCGGGGCCGCTGGTTCCTCGGCGAATACGCCAAGCGCAACCGCAACGCCGACACGCGCATGGTGCTGGACGCGGTCGCCAGGATCGAAGAAACCCTTGCGGCGCAGCGACAACCGGTCGTCGAGGACCGCCTGCCCGAAGCCCTCGTCGAGATCAGCCGCGCCATCCGCGAGGCCGAGGCGATCGCGCTGGCGGCGTTCGATCCGGCCGCGATCGAGGCGAGCCTCGCGCCAATTCCGCGCGGGGTGCGCATCATCAAGGAAATCTCCTGGCGCTGGCGCGAGATCGGCGCCGACGGGCGAATCTGCGACCTCATTGATTCGCAGCTCGCCTCGATCGAGGCCGCCTGCGGCCAGGCCCAAGCTATCGATCCCCGCGTCGAGCTCAGGATCGCATTCGATCTGCTCAAGGACCGGGTCGACCAGACCGACGGCGGCGGGGCGCCGCAGGCGGCGCCCGCGTCTCCGGTGCAGGAGGCGGCTTCACCCTTTGCTCCCGTCGAGCACGCGCCTGCGGCGATGGCGAGCGAGGCACCCGTGGCTTTTACGGAGGTGCGCGAAGAGATCTCAGAAGCTCCGGAACGCGATGCCGCCGTCGAAGCAAGCACCGTCGCTGAAACCGACGCCATGGCGGAGCGGGCGATGGACGCGGCTGCCGCACAGGAGATCGCGGCCGAAAGCCACATCCCTGCCGAAAGCGCGCCGCTCGAAACCGTCGCGCCTGATGATGCCGGGCTAGAAACCGTCGCGTTCGAAGAGCCGGCCACTCAGCCGGAGGCCTTGCCCGAAGTAAGCGAGCAGCTCTCGCTCGACGCCGCTGCCGAGGCCGAGGATGAAGCCATCCTCGACGCGATCGCGCTGGAGATGGCCGCACCCGATCCGGAGTTCGACGAGATCATCGTGCAGGCCGAGATGGAAGCGGCGGTTCCGGAGCCGATGGTTACGGAAGCCCCAGCGTCCGTCGCTGCCGAGCTACCGGAGCCGATCGCGCCTCAGCCGGTCGTCGTGCCCGTAATGGAAGAGCCCGCCGACGCGCCGATCGCAATGGACTCCCTGGCGCGACTCACCGACGCCATTGCGGAAGCCGCCGCCGAAGTGATGGAGCAGCAGGCCCCGGCGATGGCGGCCGCAGCATCATCGGCGGCCCCGACCGCAACGCTGCCGATGCCCTCGCCCCTGCCCGCCTCCATGTCCGACGCCTCGCTCGGCGCCACCATCCTCGCCAGCGGCATCCTGCAAAAACCGCGCGCCCCGGCCAACGACCCGCTCGCCCCGATCCGCCGCATGACCCAGGCCGAGAAGATCGCGTTCTTCTCGTGAGGAGGCGCTGCGTACTCACTTTCGTGTCCCGGACAAGCGAAGCGTAGATCCGGGACCCAAAGCCACGCCCTCGGCCGCAAAACTGGGCCCCGGCTCAGCAGCGCACCGCTTAAGAAGCGCTGCGCTGCGTCCGGGGCACGAGATCGTTGAGGCGCACACTCCCACCTTCCCGTCCTTGCGAGCGCAGCGAAGCAATCCAGAATCCCTCCGCGGAAAGACTCCGAATTGCTTCGCCGCGCTCGCAATGACAGCAGGCGCCGTCAGCTACTCCTCACCCGCAATTCCACACCGCACCGATCGGCGTGCGCGTCCAGCACGGGCCATAGCTGCCACCGTTGTAGCGGCCGCCGTTGAATCCGGGACGGCCGAAATAGTGCCACTCGCCGTCCCAGCGATAATATTGCGGAACCGGGTCGATGTACCAATGGCGCCGGTCGGCGCGCGACAGGCGCCGCATCGCGTCCTTCTGCTTGTAGAGCGGGATGCTGTTGCTGAGCGGCTGCCGATAGCCCGGCAGGAAGCCATAGCCTTTCCAGACCGGCTTGGGACGCTTTTGCGCGGCCTCGACGGGCGCGACGGCCGGCAGCAGCGACAGGATGATAGCAACGAATAGACACACAAGGCGAGACATGGGTCGACCATAGACAGGCAGATACGAGAAGGCCACTCAAATTCCGGTGCAAGGCGTTTCGTCCCGACAAACGCCCACAAGGCTAACCGATCTTTTCGCGCACATGCGCTTCGACGCGGTCCAGCACATGATCGAGCGAACTCTCGGCCGTATCGAGCACCAGGTGCTCCCGATCCCACGGCTCGTAAGTCCGGCTCACGACGTCATCCCAGGTTGGAACCTTGTGACCGTCAATGTCGGGCAGCCGGTTTTCCACGCGCTGCCGATGCAACGCCGGTTCGCTGCAAATCACTTCAATCTCGACGATGCATGCGCCCGTCCGCAAGGCAGTCTGCCGCCACGCGGCGCGGCTTGCCAGCACGGGATTGACGCAGTCCGCGATGACGCTGCGCCCGAGCTTGAGGTTTTCGGCGGCGAGCGCGTTGGCAACGGCATAGCCGGCTGCGCCGACGATGAAACCTGCGTCCCTCAATGCCTGCTCGATTGCATCGATCCGAAGATACGTCGCCGCCAGCCTCGCGGTGAGTCCGCGAGCGATCGTCGTCTTGCCGGTACCCGGAAGGCCGCCGAACACGATGAGTGAGGATGGATGCTTCATGATATTCCTAGCTGATCACGCCCTTGCGGATCAGGAAGCAGCCATAGCCCCTGCTATCGCCAACCTGCACCACACCGAAGCTCGCTGCAGCCGCACGATAGAAATCCGAGCGCGAGAGCTTGCCGGGCGCGACGGCGAGCCCGGCGGCGCGCACGATCTCGGCCAGCACCGCATGCTGCACCTCGGGCACGCGGTCGGGATCGTCCACAGGCATCATCACGCGCACCGGATCGGGATCAAAATCGTCGAGCGGATAGACCGACATGATGGCGCGGATGGCGACCTCCATGCTCATGCCTGGCAGCTGGATCAGGCGCTGCGACGATGTGCTTTGCGCGATACGCGCCGCCGGATGGTTGGCGTCGACGACCGCGAGGTCGTCGCCGTGGCCCATGGAGGCGAGCAGCCAGAGCAGATCGGGCGTGAGGATGGGATCGATCGATTTCAGCATGTGGCGGAAGGTCCTCTCATCGATCGTTCACCATAGCAGGTTCCCGGCGTGATTCAGATCACGTCCACCGTCATGGTGACAGGGATCACGGTATTCAAACTCGAACGCAGCCAGGCTTGCTCGCAACCAATCTCGCATCGAGATCAGTGCCAGAGGAGCACGCCATGTTCCGCCTAAAGCCTTTCCTGATGACGGCAAGCCTGCTTGGAAGCCTGTTCGGCTTTACCTGCGGGCCCGTTTCCGCGCAGGTCGCGCCGGTCCAGCCTGCCCCCACTGCGCTGCAAGGCCCGGAGCAGCGGGTGGCGCTGGTGATCGGCAATGCCAACTACCGGAACGCGCCGCAACTGGCGAACCCCGACGACGACGCGCAGTCGATCGCGCAGTTCCTGAACTCTGCGGGCTTCGAAGTGGTCGCCGCCACCGATTTGACCCAGGACGACATGCTCCGCGTCGTGCAGGACTTTTCCGCCAAGGTCGCCTCGCGCGGTCCGAACACGGTGGCGATGGTCTATTACGCCGGCCATGGCGTGCAGCTCGCCGGCGAGAACTATCTCGTTCCCGTCGACGCCAAGGTGTCCAGCCCGACCGAGCTCGTCAACAATTCGGTGCGCCTGGTTGACGTGATGTCGACGCTGGAGACGATCCCGAGCCGCATGCGCATCGTCATTCTCGATGCCTGCCGCAACAATCCGTTCCCCGAGGTCAACGACGCCGGCCGCGGCCTTGCCATCGTCGACGCGCCGAACGGCTCGATCGTCGGCTACTCGACCGCTCCGGGCACTGAGGCGCTCGACGGCACCGATGGTCACAGCCCCTACACGCAGGCCTTCCTGAAGGTCGCGCGCGAGCCCAACGTGCCGATCGAGCAGCTGTTCAAGCGTGTGCGCCTGCAGGTCAACCAGACCACCAGCGGCGCGCAGATCCCGTGGGAGAGCTCCTCGCTGACTTCAGACTTCACCTTCTTCGGCGACACCGCCGTTGCCGCCAACCGTGCGCCGGTGAAGGCGCCCGTGGTGCAGGTGGCCTCCAACCTGCCGAGCCGGTCGACGCGCCAAGCCTATGACTACGTCGTGTCCGAGGGCCGTCCGGAGTACTATCAGGAGTTCATCCGGATGTATCCGCACGACCCGCTGTGCGACCACGTCCGCTGGCTACTCAACAACATCCTGATCTCGCAGGCCTGGCACAAGGCGGTGCTCGCCAACTCGCCGGTCGCGTACAAGAGCTTCTATGACAGCTACGGCAACAGCCCCTATGCGCAGGTCGCGCTGAAGCTACAGGCGCAGCCGAAGCAGATCCCCTTGATGCAGGCGACCAAGTTCCTGGCGCCGCAGACCATTGCCCCGACCATCAAGATTGGCAGTCTCGGCCAGCCCAAGTACATGCCGCTGCTGCAGCAGGGTAATGGCGCGCAGGTGAATGGTAATTTGCCGGTTGTGCAGAAACCGCTCGACGGCAAGGTGATCGGCAAGCTTGGCAATGGCGGCCAGATCGTCAATCTGCCGACCGGCAACAACAACCAGCCGAACCAGCCGTCGCAGACGCCGGGCAAGATCGTCACCCTGCCGGCGCCGACCAATACCACCAACAACGCTGGCGGCTCCGGCAAGATCGTGACCTTGCCTGCCACCAACACCACTCCGAATGGCGGCAACGCCAGGCCGAGCAAGATCGTGAGCATGCCGGTGAACGTCGGCAAGGGCGGTTCGACTGTCGACGTGAAGACCGTTCAGACGCAGAACCATCCCATCCGCGTCAACAACGGCAACACCGGCATCGTCAAGCTCAACAACAACCCGGTGAACAAGGTGCAGATGCAGAACAACGCGCCGAACCACCGGCCGCAGCTCAACACGGTGCCGAGCCGCATGGTCAACAGCAACACCAACTTCCGGCAGTCGATGAACCAAGCCCCCAGCATGAACAATGGCGGCAATCGCCGCGGCGGCTTCATGCGGTGATTGCGATGAGTCGCAAGACGAGGGGCAGAGCGTGACCGCTCTGCCCCGTCTTCATGTTTTTGTCATTCCGGGATGCGCCGCAAGGCGCAGGCCCGGAATCCATCGGGCGGCAGAGTTGGTGGATGAATGGATTCCGGGCTCTCGCTTCGCGAGCCCCGGAATGACAGCTACGCCACCAACTCCGCGAACAATTCTGCATCGACATTGCCGCCGGACAGCACGATGACGACGTTCTTCCCCGTCACATCGAGGCGTCCCGCGAGCAGCGCGGCAAGGCCCACCGCGCCGCCGGGCTCGACCACCAGCTTCAGCTCGCGATAGGCGAAGGCGACGGCCGCGCCGACTTCCTTGTCCGACGCCGTGACTCCACGCGCGAGCAGCTTGCTGTTGATCGCAAAGGTCATCTCGCCGGGGATCAGCGCCATCAGCGCATCGCAGATGGTGCGGCCCGCCGGTGCGTGCGGCTCACGATGGCCAGCCGTCAATGACAGGCCGTGGTCGTCGAAGGCTTCGGGCTCGGCCACCACGATTTCGGCGCGCGGATAGCGCGCCTTGATCGCGGTCGCGACGCCCGCGATCAGGCCGCCGCCGGAGGCCGGGGCCACCACGATATCAGGGGCAAGACCGAGCATCGCCATGTCTTCCGCGATCTCGCGGCCTGCGGTGCCCTGCCCCGCGATCACGAAGGGATCGTCATAGGGCTTGACCAGCGTCGCGCCCCGTTTCTCGGCGATGCCGCGCGAGATCGCCTCGCGGTCGTCGCGGTCGCGGTCGTACAGCACGACCTCGGCGCCGTAGGACTTGGTGCGCTCGCGCTTGGACAGCGGCGCATCCGCGGGCATCACGATGGTGGCCTGCATGTCGAGGATCTTTGCCGCCGCCGCCACGCCCTGGGCATGGTTGCCGGAGGAGAACGCGACGACGCCGCCGGCGCGCTTGTCCT
Organism: Bradyrhizobium sp.; assembly: GCF_016462955.1. GTDB lineage: Bacteria > Pseudomonadota > Alphaproteobacteria > Rhizobiales > Xanthobacteraceae > Bradyrhizobium. The sequence continues at coordinate 7,546 of NZ_JAEMSD010000247.1, forward strand.
GCGGGATCGAGAACACCTTGTTGAAGGCGCCGCGGAACTTGAACGAGCCGGTGCGCTGGAGCATCTCGGGCTTCAGGAAGACTTTCGCACCGACGCGCTCGTTGAGCACGGGAAAGGACAACAGCGGGGTGCGGATGGCGTAGGGCGCGATCACGCGCGCTGCCGCGTCGATATCGGCGGGGCCGATCGGGAGGAGCTGTTCGGTCATGGCTGATGTTATCGCGGCCGATGAGGGCCGGGCAAGACACCTCCGCGAGAGGATCCTCCCGCTCAGGCCACCCGGAGTGGCTGTTCCGCCCCGATACGGCCGGGCAGCACCGCGCCGACCGCCGAAATGCTGTCGATGAAGACGCGCGCCGAGGCCTCCCAGGTACAATTCGCGGCGAATTCAACACAGTCCTGACGGCTGATGTCGAGTGCGGCGAAGCAGGCATTGCGCAGATCGTGATCGAGTGCGCCCACCGGCGCGCCGCCGATCACGTCGCGCGGGCCCTTCACCGGGAAGGCCGCTACCGGCAGCCCGCTGGCGAGCGCCTCCAGCAGGACCAGGCCGAAAGTGTCGGTCTTGCTGGGGAACACGAACACGTCGGCCGCCGCATAGATGTCCGCCAGTTCCTCGCCGTGCTTCTCGCCGAGGAAGATCGCATCGGGATAGGCCTCTTCCAGCGAGGCGCGCGCGGGGCCGTCGCCGACGACCACCTTGGTGCCGGGCAGATCGAGCGCGAGGAACGCCTCGAGATTCTTCTCCACCGCGACCCGGCCGACCGACAGGAACACCGGTGCGGGCAGGCAGAGATCGATCACGCGAGGATGGAACAGGGCCGTATCCACGCCGCGCGGCCACAGAACGACATTGTCGAAACCGCGCTCGGTGAGTTCGCGCGCAAGCGCAGGCGTCGCCGCCATCACGGCGCGGCTGGGGCTATGGAAGCGGCGCAGCGCCCGCCAGATCAGCGAGCCCGGTACCGGCACGCGGGCACGGACATATTCGGGGAAGCGGGTATGAAAGCTGGTCGTGAACGGCAGCCTGCGCTGGCGGCAATAGCGGCGCACCATCAGGCCGATCGGCCCTTCCGTCGCAATGTGGATGCTGTCGGGACCTGCTTCCTCGATCAGCCTGGCAATGCGCGCCGGGCGCGGCATGGCGAGCCGCACGTCGCGATAGCTCGGCATCGCAAAGGTGCGGAACGATTGCGGCGTCAGGAACGTGAATTCGACGCCGAATCCCTTGGCGGCGTCGGCGAGCTTGGTCAGCGTCCGAACCACACCGTTGACTTGCGGGTGCCAGGCGTCGGTCGCGACCAGGATGCGCATCAGGCGGCCCCCATCACGCGGCTCGCGCCGCGACCTGCGGGACCGCCGCCGGCTTCTGCAAATGATCCGCCCACGTGATGATCTCGAAATGACCGTCGTCGTGCTCGACCAGCGCCGTGCAGCTCTCGACCCAATCGCCGCAATTCATGTAGCGGATGCCGCCCTCGTCGCGGATCACGGCGTAATGGATGTGGCCGCAGATCACGCCGTCGGCGTCGTGACGGCGCGCCTCGGCAGCGAGCGCCTGCTCGAACGCGCCGATATAGTTGACGGCGTTCTTGACCTTCTGCTTGGCCCATTGCGACAGCGACCAATAGGGCACGCCGAACAGGCGGCGGAAGAAGTTGACCAGGCGGTTCATCTGAATCGCGAAGTCGTACGCCTTGTCGCCGAGATGGGCGAGCCAGCGCGCGTTCTGCACCACGAGATCGAAGATGTCGCCGTGGATGACGAGATAGCGCTTGCCGTCCGCGCCGGCGTGAACCGTGTTCTCGACCACGTCGATGCCGCCGAAATGCGTGCCGTAATAGTTGCGCAGGAACTCGTCGTGATTGCCGGGGATGTAGATGATCTTGGCGCCCTTGCGGGCCTTGCGCAGCAACTTCTGGACGAGGTCGTTGTGCGATTGCGGCCAGTGCCAGCTCGATTTCAGCGCCCAGCCATCGACGATGTCGCCGACCAGATAGATGGTCTCGGCGTCGTGGTAGCGCAGGAAGTCGAGCAGAAGATCGGCTTGAGAACCGCGGGCTCCGAGATGAACGTCGGAGATGAACAACGTGCGAAAGCGCCGCTCAGGGCTCTCGTCACTCACATCGTAACTTCCCATGCGCCAGCCTGTAACAATGTCCCGTGACAGGGGGATGACCAACCCTTGAGGCGCCCTCAGATACGAATCAAACCTCGCCTCGCCCTCCCCGCGAATATCAGTCGCATGCGACAATCAGGCGACATGGGGTCGCAGGGGTGCGCGAGACCCCGGAGCCAGAGATGAACTCTTACCCTCCCCTGGAGGGGGAGGGTCGATCGCGCGCAGCGCGAGCGGGGTGGG
>NZ_JAEMSD010000248.1 GCF_016462955.1 Bradyrhizobium sp.
GTTGTGGGCAGGCTTATCCGCTCGACTGGGTGAAGCGCCGCTTCGACGACGATGGCGTGGCACCCAACTGCACCGCATGCGACGAGCCGGTGAAGACCGCCACGATCTCGTTCGGCCAGATGATGCCCGACGACGAGATGCAGCGCGCGACCGCGCTGTCGCAGGCCTGCGACCTCTTCATCGCGATCGGATCCTCGCTCGTGGTCTGGCCGGCCGCGGGCTTTCCCATGATGGCCAAACGCGCCGGTGCACGTTTGGTGATCATCAATCGCGAGCCGACCGAGCAGGACGACATCGCCGATCTCGTCATCCACCACGACATCGGCGAAACGCTCGGGCCGTTTGTCGGCAATTGAGGCAGCAGTTTGATTCGCGGCTGTGCAAGCTGTTCATAGGTTCCGGCGAATCTCTTTTTTGTCTATGCCTCGCAACCGGGAGTGTTATCTTTTGAGTCGAAAGATTCGCGTCGCGTCGAAGTGAGAAGATTCTCTTAAGACGCGTGATTCGAGCGCCGCCGATGTGGCGGGTTGCATTGCAGTGTGGGGTCCGGGGTTATGGGGTCGTCGGACGGATTCGAGTCCAAGAAGCTGGGAGTTCCCGGGCAGGGCAATTCACCGGGGCGATTGACGCCGGGCGAGCACGGCGGTGGGGGCCGCGACAGCGCACTCAGCCCCTTCACCGGATTGGGTGAGGCCAGCGCCAATCTCGTCGAGGTCACCGGCGTCATCAAATGGTTCGACGCCTCCAAGGGCTACGGCTTCATTGTTCCGGACAATGGCTGGCCCGATGTCCTTCTGCACGTTACCGTGCTGAGGCGCGACGGCTTCCAGACCGCGTATGAAGGCGCCCGCATCGTCGTCGAGTGCATCCAGCGCGCCAAGGGCTACCAGGCCTTCCGCGTGGTCTCGATGGACGAGTCGACTGCGATCCATCCGGCGCAGATGCTGCCGCCGCGTACCCACGTCACGGTCACCCCCACGAGCGGGCTGGAACGGGCCCAGGTCAAGTGGTTCAACCGGCTGCGCGGCTTCGGCTTCCTGACCTGCGGCGAGGGCACGCCTGATATCTTCGTGCACATGGAAACGCTGCGCCGCTTCGGCATGACCGAGCTCAGGCCGGGCCAGTATGTCCTGGTCCGCTTCGGGCCCGGCTCCAAGGGCATGATGGCGGCCGAGATCCATCCCGAGGCCGGATCGCCGGGATTGCAGTCGCACTAAGAGCGGATTCCCACAATCGTGAGCTGAGGCGCGCTGCAAGTCCAGCGCGCCTCTTTCTTTTCCGGCGGTCGCCGCGTAAGGACTGATTTACGTCCCACGCCCCGAGAGCCTCCATGAACTTGAATCGAAAGGCCGTCTGGTCAGTTGCGAAGGGCTGGCTTGCCGCCGTCCTCGTCGTCGCCGCCGGGGCCGTCGGCAGCACGTCTGCCAGTGCCGCCAGTTTCCAGCCGCTCGAGATCGTCACCAGGAACGGCGTGCAGGTGTTCTCGGTGGAAATGGCAACGACCGAGGAAGAGAAGAAGACCGGCCTGATGTACCGCAAGGAATTGGCCGACGGCAAAGGCATGCTGTTCGACTTCAATCCCGAGCAGGAAATCTCGATGTGGATGAAGAACACCTACGTGTCGCTCGACATGATCTTCATCCGTGCCGATGGCCGCATCCTGAGCATCGCGGAGAACACCGAGCCGCTGTCGACGAAGATCATCTCGTCCCGGGGACCTGCCCGGGCCGTGCTGGAGGTGGTGGCGGGCACGGTGCAGAAATACGGCATCCGCCCCGGCGACCGCGTCGGCCACCCTCTGTTCGGCAGCAAATAGCGCGGACGGGGCGGGACCGATCGCCGCTCCCGCTGTCCGGGCTTTCCAGCCTTGCCGACGGGCTTGGGACGCTTGATGACGCCTCGGGAAGCGTGTATCGACGGGGCTCGCCGGACATTCGGGGTATAGCGCAGCCTGGTAGCGCGGCAGTTTTGGGTACTGCAGGTCGTTGGTTCGAATCCAGCTGCCCCGACCAAACACACTAAAATCAAAAGCTTACGTCGTTCAGCGCCTTCAGTACTGGACACCCCTCAGGCACTCCTCTTTGAGAACGTGCCGTTCTTTGGCGTCCTTGAGATAGCGGTTCCGGACAAGCGCTGCGCCTAGTCCTTCGCGGCCGGTGCGGGGGGCACCGGCAGAATGATTTCGGAGGCGATTTTCCAATCTTCCTCGACGCGAAGCCAATTGATGATCATTAGAAACGGCTTGGCTGTTCCGTCCTGCCCCGCATAAGAGACCGTGATGTTCATCGGCACGTAGGACTCGGCGACGTCGCGGGTCAGACCGACAACCTTGAGCTTGGAATAGTCCGGCTCGAGCACGACTGGACCGGAGCTGCCGATATCGTGAAGCTTCTGATCAATCGCCTCATTGCCCCAGAAGCCGGCCCAGTTGCCCTCAGACTGGATCGCGCTCTTGGCTACCAACAGTGTGGAGGGCGATTGCCAGAACATCTCATGGAGCGCCCCAAAATCGTGCTTGTTGGCCAATTCCATTAGCCTGCCGAACTTCGCTCGTATCGAGCTAAGGCTCGTCGCATCCAGCGGCTCGTTCCCGACAGCGGATCCAGCCGCGGCAGTTCCGGCGGAGAGAACTAACGCAGTGACGGTGACAACAAGTCGCTTGTACATGCGGGATATCCCTTTCGACGTCTGGCTCGTGGCGTGACAACCCCTGTCGCGGTCCGCAATCGAGATCAGTTGCCCGTTCAATCGGCCGAAGATTTCATCAGAGCGCCTTAGCCCGCACACTCGCGCAGCAAGGTTGTGATTTTCGTATCGAGATCCCGGGCGACGGCAAGTGCTTCCGCACTGCCATAGTGCAGGAGATAGCTCTCCATTCTGTCGTAAGAGACATGCACGCCGTCAGGACGCTCATCAATGAGGACTGTGACCGGAGCATAAGAGCCGGCATCGGGTACGTGCTTGACCATTTCTTTCATGATGAGTGGATTGCCTACGACGAACCGTTTGATCTGCGGCGTCCTGGATCCGTTTTCGCGACGCAGAATGTCGCCCAAGTCGAATTCCGCGAAGAGCATGAGGTTTGTGCGGCCGAGCCCGCGCTGTACAACGCGCTCAAGATCTCGGAAGGAATCTGTCGCCCTCGTCTCTTTGAAGAAGTTGGCCAGGTCAGGTTGGCCGATCGCGGACTTGAAGGTGGCGACAACAGCCTCGAATGATTTTGCGCTGGTGAGGCTGAAACGTTCCACCTCGACTTTAACGACTGTCATTTTATCCTCCGTAACAACTCGCATTGACCAATTGCGTCCGACGGTGCGTCGGAACGCGACGCGATCATGCAGCCGCGGGATGGGCTTCCAGGAAGGTCCGGACGTGGCTGACGAACAGGTCGGGATATTGAAACAGGGCGCCGTGCCCTGAATCGGGATAGAGGACCAACTGAGCGTTACCGAGTTCCTTGAACATTGCGTAGGCGTTGTTCGCGGGGAGCATGGTGTCGTGGCTGCCGCTGACCACAAGAGTGGGCTGGCGGATGGCGCGTAGAATGGCGTGATCGGGATCGGGTGTGGGGCACCAGGTGATCAGAGCCTTGGCCTGCGGATCGGTAACAGCGCTGCCGTTATCCGTGTCCCGATCGTGCTTGCGTAACTTCGTCCGCTTCAGGAAGGCCAAGCCTGACGATCGGCTTGCGGACGACGTCGTGAAGAACAGCGGCAGGCGGGGGTCCGGTGCATCGGTCTGGGAAAACGCCTCCTGCAGAACCGCTAACAGGTGTTCCTCACCGCCTTTTGGCGCGGTGCCGACGAGGATGAGTTTCCGGACCAGCCTATCGTGCTCAGCTGCGATCTGTTGGGCGACGCAGCCGCCGAGAGAGAAGCCGAGCAGGTCAACCTCAGATAGGCCGAGGAGATTGATGAAGGCGACTGCATCCCTCGCCATCGCTGCGATATTGTCAGGCGTTTGGCCGGTCGAGCGGCCGACCCCGGCATTGTCGAATGCGATCACGGGGCGATCGGCGGCAAGACCGTTCACGACGGCGGGATCCCATGCGTCAATGTTGCCCGAGAAGTGTTGCAGGAGGACGAGCGGCGTTCCGGTAGCGGGGCCGAGGCGACGATAGGCGAAGCGGATTCCGTGGCCTTCGATGTAACGCGTCGGTGCCGTTTCGAGCGTGGCCGCGTCTTGGCTCGCGATGTCGAGTTGAGTCATGTCATCCTCCGGATGCTTGGCATGAAATAGTCGAGTGGGGATCTGGCGTGGCCGCGCGATCGCGGCCCGCGTTCTGCATTCACTGAGCGACCGGGCGCGCTCCCGGCGCGAAGGCACCGGGAGCGGTACCGTTACTTCGCGCGTGCGGCCTTCTCGATGACCTCAGCGACTTGCTTCGCGTGGACGACGAGCGAGGCATGGCTGCCGGCAACTTCCGTCGTTTGAGCCTTGATCCTGGCCGCGAACGACTTCTGGGCCTCGGGCGCCAGCACCTTGTCCTTTGTGCTGATGACATAGAACGTCGGCTTGTCATGCCAGGCCGCCATGTCGACCGGGGCTTCGAACGCGACGTGGTTCAACGGAAGCTGCGAGTTGGCCAGGTGCTCAGCGGTTTCCGGAGGAAGGTCGGCCGCGACGGCTGACGGAAACACTTTGGGATCGATGTACAAATTCCCCTTCGCATCGGGATGGATCGCTTTGCTGCCTTCGGTCGCCGGGCCGGCTTTTGCCAGCGACGCCAAGGACTCGCCGACCTCCGGCGCGAAGGCGGAAACATAGACCAGCGCCGACACCTTGGGATCGTTACCGGCTTGCGTGATGACCACGCCGCCCCAGGAATGGCCGACAAGAACGGTTTTGCCGTCCTGCTTGGTCAGCGCCTGTTTGGTGGCATCGACGTCAGCGGCAAGGGAGGTGAGCGGGTTCTCGACGAGCGTAACGTTGTAGCCCTTCTTCGTGAGAATATCGGCAACGGGTTGCCAGCTCGTCTGGTCCACGAAAGCGCCGTGCACGAGCACGATATTGTGGGCTGCTCCCTTGGGTAGTTCAGCGGAATGAACGGAGCCGACCAGCGTCGTTCCGGCCAAGAGTACGGTGGCGGCCGAGAGAAGGATGTTTCGCATTGATTATTCCTGTTGGCATTCGGACGAACGCAGTCCGGGGGGAATGGACGGGCGTTTCCAGCAAGGTCGCGGTTCTTTCCATCTGCCATGGGCGAAATGGATGCCGAACGTGACGTCGGCCCGCCGCGACATGACCTAGTGTGCGGACTTTGCGGACGACAGAGATCAATCGTCCGGATGTTGTGTCCGATCGTCCACCGATCTAATGTCGGCGACATGGACATACTCGCCCAAGTGCTCGATCGCGTTCGTCTCGGCGGCACGCTGCTCTTTCACTTCGAGCTTGGCCATCCCTGGCATCTCGAGCTGCCGGCGCGCCCCTACGCTCTGTTTCACTATCTCAGCCAGGGCTCAGCGACCCTCGCGCTAGGACAGGGACAGGAAACCCACATGAGCGAGGGAGATTTCGTCGTCATCACGCGCGGCGAGCCCCATGTGTTTTATTCGGATCGCCGGGCCAAGCCTTTGCCTATTGCGGACATCGATCGATCGTCGCCGCGTCTTGGCGTCGTTCGCCACGGCGGCCGCGCAAAGCCGCTCTCAACCATGATCTGCGGCAACTTCACGGTGTCACGGCCTGTGTTTGGCAGCGTGATGGAACTACTCCCACCCGTGCTCCAGCTGAAGCCGACGACGGACGGTGGTTGGCTCGAAGCAATCCTGCGCCGCATGGTCAGCGAGTCCGCGCTCGAGCGTCCCGGTCAAGACGTCGCACTCTCACGACTGACCGAAGTGCTTTTTGTCGAGGTGCTCCGAAGTTGGATCGCCTCTCTGAGTCCCGGACAGGGCGGCTGGCTCGGTGCCATATCTGACCCACATATCGGACCGGCACTCAAGCTGATCCACGAGAACCCCGAGAAGCCTTGGACGCTAAGCGACCTTGGCCATCGCGTGGGGCTCGGCCGCTCGGTGTTTTCGGCGCGCTTTACCAAGCTCGTCGGCCAGTCCATGCACCGTTATGTGATCGAACGCCGCATGGCGGAAGCGGCGTTCCTGCTGGAAACCAGCGATGAGTCCATCGCACGGATTGCCAGCAGGGTTGGTTACGAGACAGCGGCGGCGTTCTCGAAGTTATTCCATCGACATCACGGCGTATCGCCCGGCCGGTACCGGGCATCCCGACGCTTTGAGAGCGGCGAAGGGCAAGGGGACCTCCAGGAGGCAGCGGTGGCCGATTAGGCTTGTCGCGGTCATCGACGGCGGGTCCCGCTTATGAGCCCATCTCGGACCTCGGACGATGTTTCCCTATGCACCGCTGCTACGGAGGAAATGTGTGCTTTTCCAGTTGATAAGGCTCCCCAAACCGTCGTGATGCAGACCGCAGGCCGTCGAACCTTTCGCCGCCGCCGGAGACATAAGGGTATTGGGGATTTCAGCGCCCAATGTCTAACGGACGCCGCCAAGCGAGGATACTCCGCTTGCGCGGCGTTGCGCTTTTCGGGGCGCGCTCGTCAGTTCGAGGCGTGCCAGCCGGGCGGAAATGGGACGAATGACCAAGCCGCCTCGTTGTCGTTGGCGGCTTGCGGCGGCTCCTGCGGCGTGGTGACGATCGGCGCGGGCGGCGCCACTCGCACCGCGAGGCGCAGACGTGCACATTGCAAATTCATTGTTGTTGTTCCCCCGCAAAATCAACTGCTTCCAAACGTCCGACAGCTTGCAAAGTTCAGTATGGAAATCACCGTGCGCCAAAACGGCGCGGCCGTTCTCAAATCACATGCAGTCTACAAAAACATGCGCCGGCTTTCAATGGATCGCGGCAATCCGTCCCAAGAAGTAAGGTTGACCGGTTAGGTTAAGGGCGAGCGGCTGTTGCGGCCGTTTTGACGGCTGCTATCAGGTCTATCCCGGCTCGCGATGGGCTGCCTTCACTCTGTGAGACCACAGATCACGGTTCGTCGCGGCGGGCGTATCACTTGAATTTTTTGCGCAGCGAGCTCTGCACCATGTCTTTTGATCGCAACCTCAAAACCGCCGGTGCGGCGAGTTGGACCGAGGTCTGGCACCTCTGGACCGTGATCGTGCCGCGCCGCTCCATCAACGGGCAGTTCGTTGTCGGCAAGGTCTGGCGCCGCCACGACGGCCGCGACTGGATCTACAAGAAATTCACCGAGTTCGACGGCGAAGAGGCGGCCTGAAGCGCGATGCGGTCGGGATCCATCGTCATGGCGCATCAGGTCGTTGTTGACGCATAAGCTTTCGAGAAAGCCGCTTCGCACTTTGTGCTGACGCGGCCCTTCGGGTCCGGATCACGCTTCAGCCCGAGTGCCGCTCGCCCGTGGCCGATCCGCGTGGCTGCACGCGCGGCAGCGGCAGTTTGAAGTGCCGCTTCGCATAGGCGATGATCTCGGCGTCCGAGGGATGATCGGCTGCTTCCACGGCGACGATCCGCTTGGCCAGATCAGGTGCGCTCGCGCGAATGTGGCCGGCAAGCTCCGTCTTGGCGCTCGCCGGACCGATGATGAGGATCTCACCGGCGTCAGCCAGGGCTCTGGTCACCTCGGCGTAGAACGCCTTGTCGGGCGCGGCATGGCCGCTGCCGACCGCATTGGCCTTGTGGTGGAGATGTCGTGTCGCCAGGTGCGGATGCAGCGTGACTTCGTCCGCGCCGGTCAGGCCGAGATGGAAGATGCGGGCCTGCGAATGATCGATCCATATCACGGCGTGGAAATGAGAGGGCATGTGTCCGGCCTTGTGCGAGAGGAGGCCGCCAGAATCGGTGCGGCTGATGTCGCGGCGACACTATGCGAGACGGCGCCGTCTCTGTTGACCCAGGTCAATCCGACCCGGGTTCGAAGCACCGGCAACCGCCGGCGCCCCCGGAAAGCGGAGGCGGCTCGGGCTCAGGCCGCGGCAACTGCGCCAGGCTTTGCCGGTGGCGGCTTCAGCGGCTTGTCCTGCTTCTTGGACCAGGAGATGTAATAGGCCACCGTCGTCATGATCGCGATGCCGGCGACGCTGACGAAGATCTGCGCGAGCAGCGAACCCGAGCTCATCGACAGCTCGAAATGGCCGACGAAGGACAGGAACACGCCGACGCAGAACACCGCGAGCGACTGCTGGCCGCAGACGATCAGGGGATCGAACACCTTCCATTCGAGCCCGGGCCATTCCTTCGGCACGAAGCGGATCACCAGGATCACGATCACGACGAAATGGAGGAAGCGGTACGGCGCAAGGTTGGTCTTGTCGTTCGGGTTGAACGCCGAGAACAGCCATTCCGGGAACATGCCGCCGAAGGCGGGGAAGCGGCCGGCCATGGTCATGACCAGCGCGAACAGGAGATAGCCGAGGCACAGCCACAGCGTAACAGGCGAATTGATCACCGCCATCGAGCGCCGGGCCCCGCCGAGGGCACACCAGGCGCCGAACACGAACAGCACCTGCCAGCAATAGGGGTTGAAATACCACTGGCCGGCCGGATAGGCCGTCAGATTCCAGCCGTTATGGCGCGCGACCAGCCACAGCGCGATCGACAGGACCATCGTCAGGTCGGGCTTGCGCAGCATGAACCACAGCACCGGCGGAAACAGGCCCATCAGCACGATGTACAGCGGAAGCACGTCGAGATTGAGCGGCTTGAAGCGCAGGAACAAGCCCTGGCGCAGCGTCTCGGTGGCATTGTCGACGAGGCCTGCGACGTTGAACTCGTTGATCATCTCGCTGTCACCGAAGCGCAGCGCGAGATAGGAGATCGAGGCAATGTAGATCACGAAAAGGATGATGTGGGCAACATAGAGCTGCCAGACCCGCTTGGTCAGCCGCGTGGCGCCGACGATGAAGCCGCGCTCCAGCATCATCCGGGCATAGACGAAGGAAGCGGTATAGCCGGAGATGAAGACGAACAGATCGGCTGCGTCAGAGAAGCCGTAGTTGCGGGTCGTGATCCAGTTCACGACGTTGTCGGGAATATGGTCGAGGAAGATCGCCCAGTTCGCGACACCGCGAAACAGGTCGAGCCTGAGGTCACGGCCCTTGTCAGGCAGCGTGGCGTTGATGTTCAGGAAGGCCATGCGACGGGAGCTCTCGAAGGGACGGATCTGCTGGTATAGACGAGGCGGTGCCGCCGGGCGGGCCCCCGGCGCGGAAAGCGGGTACACAATTGTCACGGTGCAGCATAATGACTATACCGTTGGCGAGGGGGCCGGGGGCCGGAATCACCCATCCAGTTCCCGATCGGTGTGTCTATACTATCCCCGAGCTTTCCACCAACTGCTACCGTGACGCATCGAAATCGAACGAAAAGACGAAGAGGCCCGGACCAGTCATGACCGCACGCATTTTCAAGCCCGCCAAGAACGCGATGCAATCGGGCCGGTCCAAGACTAGGGAATGGCAGCTCGATTATGAGCCGGAGCAGCCGCGGGCGGTCGAGCCCCTGATGGGCTGGACCTCGTCGGCCGACATGAAGCAGCAGATCACGCTGCGCTTCCACAGCAAGGACGAGGCGATCGCCTATTGTGAACGCAAGGGCATCCCTTACCAGGTGATCGAGCCGAAGGAATCGGTGCGACGGCCGGTTGCGTACGCGGACAATTTCTCGTTCCGCCGCGGCGAGCCCTGGACGCATTGAGGGGCCCATTCTCATCCGAACCATCCAAAGTGCCGTCATGCCCGGGCTTGTCCCGGGCATCCATGCTCTTGGCGGTAGTCGAAGAACGTGGATGGGCGGGACAAGCCCGGCCATGACGAAGGGAGCGGCTGGTCGCCCGAGCCCAAGACGCTTGGCACCCATTCCGCCGCGTGCTTCGCTGCCTCGCATGACACCATCATGGCGAGGTGG
>NZ_JAEMSD010000717.1 GCF_016462955.1 Bradyrhizobium sp.
CACATCACTCGTATTTTTCATATTGAGCGGCCGTCGACACGTCAGACGGTTCCGCATTTTTTCGAAGGGAAAGGACCTCGCGCGATGGCAACGGCTGAAGCGATTCGTGAATTTTCGAACGGCACCAAGGAACTCGGCGACAAGATCGTCGGCCTCACTCTCAAGGCTGCGAAGGAGTTGTCGGATTACCTCGACGAGGTTCACGGCATCAAGCCGGCTGCAGGCGGCGCGGTCATGATGGCCGCCCCAGGTGCCGGTGGCGCTGGCGCCGCTGCCGAGGCGGCGGTCGAGAAGACCGAGTTTGACGTCATTCTGGACGCGTTCGGTGCCAACAAGATCGGTGTCATTAAGGTGGTCCGCGCCGCAACCGGCCTGGGTCTTAAAGAGGCCAAGGACACGGTTGAAGGTGCTCCCTCCAAGATCAAGGAAGGCATCTCGAAGGCGGACGCCGAGAAGCTCAAGAAGGAGCTCGAAGACGCTGGGGCCAAGGTCTCGATTAAGTAAAAAGCCGACAAATGCCCGTTTGGCGGCGGGGAGGTTGGCCTCGCCGTCGCCAAACGGTATAGTATTTGCTCCGAACTTAGTGTTTGTTGGTTTCCTTCCTCTCCTGCCCCGTGCCGCCATTTGCTTTTGCACTTCCCTTTGTTTAGGGGCCGCCCCCTGATGGTCGTCGTTTCTGTTGGTGCGTGCGCGCTGACAGAAGCCTCGTGGCTCAAGTGTCGTAAAGACATTCGAGCCCGGGTCGGCGATCCCACGTCATGACAGTGTCCTGAACGGATCGCGTGCTCTTCGCGACCGACACGAGACTATTTCGAGGAGGTTTTTGTCAATGGCAACCCACTCCGTCCGCCGTCTGCAGACCAGCGAAATACGACATTTCGGTAGCCGTCGTGTGACGCACAACATCCCTGACCTCACCGAAATCCAGACGCGATTCTACGACGCATTCCTGCAGTACGACGTACCATCGACCAAGCGCAAGGACCACGGCATCGAAGGCGTGCTCCGGGAGATCTTCCCGATCGAGAGCTATGACCGCACGGTGAAGATCGAGTATCTGCGGTACGAACTCGGCAAGCCCCGCTACAGCCCGGACGAGTGCCGGCAACTGCGGCTCACTTACGGACGGCCGCTCCGGGTGTATTTGAGGCTCACGCGTGAACAACCGATCGAGGAAGAGGTCTACCTGGGCGACGTGCCGATCATGCTCGGCGGCGGAGAGTTTATTATCAATGGTGCCGAGCGGGTAGTGGTGAGCCAGTTGCACCGTTCGCCCGGCATCGACTTCGTGTCTGACACTGAGTCGAACGACCGCAAGACGTTCAACTGCCGCATCATCCCCGAGCGAGGGAGTTGGATCGAACTCAACGTGTCAAAGAAAGACACGATGCAGGTGCGGATCGACCAGAGCGGCAAGTTTTCAGCGCTCACGCTCCTGCGGGCGATGGATCCCAAGTACTCGCACGACTCGGAGATCTTGAAGCTCTTCTACCCGACAACCAAGGAGAAGATTTCGGGCGGCCGCAGCGTGGTCAAACTTGAGGGCAAGATCGCCGTTGACGATATCGTGTATCCGAAGTCGAGCGAGCGGGCGGGCGAGATCATTGTCGATGCGGGCTGCAAGATCACGCACGATCAGGCGGAGCTGATCTGCACGTCGGGTCTTCCGGCCGTCGAGGTGATGCAGGAGCAGAAGGTGCCGCTCCTGATGAACAGCCTCAAGGAGGATTCCGACGAGTCAAAGAAGCGAACGGCTGTCGCCCCGAGTCACGAAGACGCCTTGGTCCGAATCTACCAGCGGCTCCGGCCCGGCAATCCCCCAGCCCTCGACAAGGCCCGGGCCCTGTTCGACGAGAAGTTCAAGGACACCAACCGCTACCGGCTTGGCCGCGTGGGCCGCTTCCGCATCAACCGCAAGCTCGGGCTTTCGGTCCCCGAGACGGAGATGACGCTCCGCCCCGATGATCTGATCGCCGCGATCAAGTACATGCTCCTGCTCTCCGAGGGTGAGAACGAAGTCGAGGTGGATGACATCGATCACCTCGGTAATCGCCGGCTGCGGACGATCGACGAACTGGCCAGCGACGAGCTCCGCAAGGGTTTTCTGAAACTCCGGCGCACCGTCCAGGAGCGGATGAGCCTCAAGGACGTCACGGAGATGACGCCCCGCTCGCTCATCAACCCCAAGAGCATTTCCGCGGCCATCGAGTATTTCTTTGGTCGTGGCGAACTGTCGCAGGTGGTCGACCAGACGAACCCGTTGTCGATGCTGACCCACGAGCGCCGGCTCTCGGCGCTCGGTCCCGGCGGCTTGAACCGCAAGCGGGCCGGTTTCGAGGTGCGCGACGTCCACATCTCCCACTACGGCCGAATCTGCCCGATCGAGACGCCCGAAGGTACGAACATCGGCCTGATCTCGAGCCTCGCGATCTATTCGGGGGTCGATTCGTATGGCTTCCTCGTCACCCCCTACCGGAAGGTGTCAAAGTGCCGGCTGACGGATGACGTCGTCTGGTTGCGGGCCGACGAGGAGCACGACGCGACGCTCGCGCCGGCCGATGCCCCCGTCGTCGATGGCAGGATCGAGGGGGACAACATCATCGCCCGGAACCGCGGTGATTTCGTCCTCGTCCGCGCCGAGGATGTGGGGTACATCGACGTCGCCCCCAGTCAGATGGTTGGCGTTTCTGCGGGCCTGATTCCG
>NZ_JAEMSD010000718.1:0-991 GCF_016462955.1 Bradyrhizobium sp.
ATTCAGGACGAGGCCAGGCGGCGCGCCGATATCTTTGGCAATGTCCGCAGGCTTGCGGCCATGCGCGAGGAGTTCTTCGCGCAGCCAGTCGGCCGGGCAGAGAAACTCGCCGGCGAAAATATCGGCTTGGACTTCCTTGCGCTCGCTCGGCGAATAGCCCTCCACGCGGCCCGCGCCTGAATCGATCGGATCGCCGCCAAGGCCAGGCGCGATGGCGGTCACTTCGTTGCGGGGATCGCGGTGGAGTTTGTAGTGACCGAGTTCATGCGCGGTCACCACGGCTTCGTTTTCCGGGCTCTGGCCGCTCGCGACGTTGATTATCTTCGAAGGGCGGTCGAGAAATCCATAAACACCTTTGCTCACGACCGTGCCCGGCGCGTAATGGGTGAGCTGAAGGTCTTCGTCTTCCAGCGCAGCCGCGAGCAGCGCAGGTGCCTTACGGACGCCCTTGGACTTCAAGAGGGCCTGGCGGTGACATTCGCGCGCCTTGAGCCGGATATCCCGCCAAGCGTCCATGCCTTAGTCCTCTCCAAGCCAATAGTGTTTTTCATCCTCCGACATGGAGCTGGCCTGAATGACCTCAGCATAGGATCGCGTATTGATGGTGGGCGCTTCATCCGCCTTGGCGTGGCCCAATCGCCGGGGCCCCGCCAAGAGATCGGTTACCACGCGCTCAAGCCAAGCGGCGCTCATGCCGAGTACGTCCGTGAGCGCATCCGTCAAACGCCGGCCCAACGGCAAGCGCATGCGGCCGGCATTCAGCTCGGCCAGAACCATGCGATCGATGTTGATACAGCGCGCAAGCCGCGGAATATCGAAGCCGGCCGCCGACACGGCATGGGGCCATGTCTTTTCAGAAACGTTCTGGGCGGCAGCGGCTTCTTGACGCGCGCTGTGAAGCAGATTCAGGGCATGGCTGCGCCCGCGCGCAAGCATGCTCTCGTCGGGCTCGTCGCCGGGCTCGTCGGACTCCGAAGACCACTGCGTGCGC
>NZ_JAEMSD010000718.1:1001-2703 GCF_016462955.1 Bradyrhizobium sp.
CAGGGCGGCGTGCTCACGGATATCGTCGGCATACTGCGGATACCGGCGCGTCCATTCGGACACCTGCTCAGCGGTCGGGTTGTCGCAAGTCTGGTGGAATGCGAACAACACGTCGTCCCGTTCGGGATTTCTGTTTTGTTCAATCATGGGGCGGCTCCTATCTCAATCTTGAGGAGAGCTTTGGTCTCGGCGATCCACTCTCCAGCGGTTTTAGCGCTGATTCCGAGTTGCTCCGCGATCGACGTCGTGCCGATCCCGGGACCAAGGGGGCATCCGTGCATATGCAGGCGGAATGCCTCGCGCTTTCTCGGATCAGGAATCCTATTCAGCAATTGTTGAACCTCGGCCGCCTGCTCGCTGCCTTCCTCGGGCGGCTCGATGGTTTCGAGAATTTCCTCGCCGTCATCGGCGACGCCGGGCTGCGTCTTGAAGGGCTTGTTGCGGTAGGCGTATTTGCGCTCCGCGCGGATCGCGTCGGCAACGCGGAATTCGACGCAGGTCTTGAAGGTCTTGCAGAGCGCCTGCCCGTCCTTCGAGTTCGGCCTCAGCACCGCCACGATCAACTGGTGGTGCGCACGCCAGATAATGTCCTCACCCTCGTTGCGGTGGTTCTTGCCGACCAGCCGTTTGATGCGGCGCAACAACTCGTCCGAGACGTGGTTGATCAGAGCGGCAAGCAGCCGTTGATCGCCATTGGGGCCGATGTGCTGTATCGCGGCCACGACGTCTCCAGGCGGCAAGCGGCGAAGGCCGTTGCCGGCGGCGACTTGCCTCCAACCTTCCAGGTCGGATGGCGAGGGCGGTTCCTCGGGCGTCTTGGCACCTGTCTTCATGTTTTTAACCTCGCGATCCGGAAGGGCGGCCCTACCTAGGAAGCGACCGCACATCCAAAATTCCGGAAGCGGGGTCCGAATATTTCTTCAAATGTAGATTTGTCGTCCTTTAAGCCATTGAAATAAAAGGAAAAACATCAGAGTGATACCATAAATTACGGGAAATAACTTGGCTTCAGGCGGCCTCCGACTGCGGCGTCGGCGGGCTCGCGGCGGCCGCCGGCAGCGTAGCGCCGGTAATCGGGACGCCCAAGGCCTTTCGTGCAACCTCAAGCAGATGCTCGTGGTGCGTGAAGAATAGAACTTGCGTCTTCTTCGCCAGCTCCCCCAGCACGCGGAAGCCGGCCGCCGCGCGCTTGTCGTCGAAGTTGATGAACAGATCGTCCGCGATGAACGGCATGGGCTCGGCGTGGTCAAGATAGTCTTCGACCGCGGCGATGCGCAGCGCGAGATAGAGCTGGTCCGCGGTGCCGGAACTCATTCCGGCGACGGCCACCCGGCGGCCGTCGTCGCGGATGCCGGCGAGCTGCACATTGTCGTGGTCGTCGAATTCGAGCTGGAGCGTCTTGAACGATCCGCAGGTGAGCATGGCGAACAGCTCCCCCGCGCGCTTGAGCAATGGCGCCTGCTTTTCGCGCCGGTAGCGATCGATCGCCCATTGCAGCAGCACGATGGCCGAGCGCAGCCGGACGTATTGTTCGGCGATCTCAGTCATCTCGGCAAGCGCCGTTTGGCGATCCGCTGCGTCCCTCGCCGCCTTGTCGTCCCCGCCGATGGCCTCGAAGGCCTGGCGGGCGGCGTTGCGGGTTTCGCGCGCCTCCATCAGGTTGTTGCGCAATTCCTGTACTTCGTCGTTGATCGTCTGCTCC
>NZ_JAEMSD010000719.1:0-1985 GCF_016462955.1 Bradyrhizobium sp.
TCTCTGGATCATGTGCGACCAGCTTCGCTACGACTATCTCGGCTGCACCGGCCATCCCACGCTGAAGACGCCGAACATCGACGCCATGGCCAAGCGCGGCGTGCTGTTCGCCAAGGCCTATGTGCAATCGCCGATCTGCGGCCCGTCGCGGATGTCATTCTATACCGGCCGCTACATGCGCTCGCACGGCTCGCACTGGAACGGCTGGCCGCTGCGCGTCGGCGAGCCCACGCTCGGCGATCACCTCAAGAAAATCGGCGTGCGCAACGTGCTGGTCGGCAAGACCCACATGGCGCCTGATATCGAAGGCATGAAGGCGCTCGGCATTCCCCCGGAATCGGTCATCGGCGTCCACGTGGCCGAATGCGGCTTCGAGCCTTACGAACGCGACGACGGCCTGCATCCGACCGGGCGGCCGCGGCCGAAATACGACGAATATCTGCGAAAGCAGGGCTTTGACGCACCCAATCCCTGGGAGCATTGGGCCAATTCAGGCACGGCCGACGATGGCTCGCTGCAGAACGGCTGGCTGCTGGTGCATGCCGACAAGGCCGCGCGCGTGCCGGACGAGCATTCCGAGACGCCCTACATGACGCGGCGCGCGATGGATTTCATCAGCGAGGCCGAAACCGACGGCCGCCCGTGGTGCCTGCATCTGTCCTACATCAAGCCGCACTGGCCCTACATCGCGCCTGAGCCTTACGCCAGCATGTATTCGACCGACGACATGATCCCGGTGATCCGCTCGGAACGCGAGCGGCAGAATCCGCATCCGGTGTTCGGCGCCTATATGGACATGCGCTACTCCCGCAACATGGCGCGCGACGATGCCCGCGAAAAGGTGATCCCGACCTATATGGGCCTGATCACCCAGATCGACGACCAGATGGGCGTGCTGATGAAATTCCTGGAGGAACGCGATCTCCTGGACACCACGATGATCGTGTTCACCAGCGATCACGGCGATTATCTCGGCGATCATTGGATGGGCGAAAAGGATCTGTTCCACGAACAGTCAGCGAAGATCCCGCTGATCGTCATCGACCCTTCGCAGGAGGCCGACGCCACGCGCGGCACCCGCAGCGATGCGCTGGTCGAGGCGATCGATCTCGCGCCGACCTTCGTCGACTATTTCGGCGGCAAGGTGCCTGACCATGTCCTCGAAGGACGTTCGCTGTTGCCATTGCTGCGCGGCGAGACGCCGAGCGATTGGCGCAAGGTGGCGTTCTCCGAATACGACTACGCCATGCAGGACGTGCGGCTTAAGCTGAACCAGCCGATCGAGCGCTGTCGCCTGTTCATGGTGTTCGACGGTCGCTGGAAATACATCCACGCCTCCGGCTTCCGTCCGATGCTGTACGACCTCGAAACCGACCCGGAGGAATATCTGGATCGCGGCGACGACCCTGATTGCGCCGGCATCATCGCACGATTGCAGGCCGAGCTGTTCGATTGGGCGCTGCACCCGAACGGCCACATCACGACGCCGCGCGAGAAGATCGCCGCCTATGCGGACAACCAGCTCCAGGTGAAGGGCGGCATCCTGATCGGCATCTGGGACGAGAAAGAGCTCGCGGCGATCAAGGACGGCATCGCACAACGCGCGAAGATGTAACAGTTGCTCCTCATGGTGAGGAGACGCGCAGCGCCGTCTCGAACCATGCAGGCCCAGCTGCGTCAGCCGGGCCTTTCATCCTTCGAGACGCGCGCAAAAGCGCGCTCCTCAGGATGAGGTGATGGAGGGCGCGCGTCTCTCTCAACTCGTCATGCCCGGGCTTGACCCGGGCATCCACGTCTTCCCGCGATTGCTGGCGCACGTGGATGGCCGGGACAAGCCCGGCCATGACGACGGAGCATTTGGCGCGAGCGGGGCTCTAATTCTCGATCTTGTATCCCGTCGCCTTCACGACGGGCTGCCACAGCGCGATATTCGCGGCGAGCTCCTTCGTCAATCCTTCCGACGTCGACCCGACAGGGATCATCCC
>NZ_JAEMSD010000719.1:1995-2701 GCF_016462955.1 Bradyrhizobium sp.
CGATCGCCGTCAACTTCTCCTTCACTTCGGGCTTGGCGAGCGCCGCGCTCGCGGCGGCGGCGAGCTTGCTGGCGAAGTCCGGCGGGCTGCCGGCGGGGAGCCACATGCCGTACCAGGCGTCCGCGACGAGGTCGATGCCGCTCTCCTTCAGCGTCGGCACGTCAGGTGCGAACGGCGAGCGCTCGGCACTTGAGACCGCAATGATCTTCACACCCTTGGCGCGATGCTGCGGTAGCGCGTCCGCCAGCGTCGTGATGCCGAACGAAATATGGCCGCCGACGAGATCATTGAGGATGGGCGCGCTGCCGCGATAGGGCACGCGGGTCAGGGGGATGCCGAGATCCTTTTCGAGCCTGGAGCCCGTGAAATGAGGGATGGTGCCGTTGCTTGGCACCCCGAACGACGTCTTGCCGGGATTCGCCTTCAGCCAGGCGACGAAGCTCTTGAAATCCGCGGCGTCGATCCCGGGACCGATCACGACGGCGAACTCGAACCGCGCCAGCAGAGACACCGGCACGAAATCCCTGGCGGTGTCGAAGCTCGGCGTCGTCTCCACCATCGGCAGCAGGTACATGGTCGGCCCCGTCGTCACCAGCACCATACTGCCGTCGGGGCTTGCGCCCTTCACCGCCTTGATGCCGATCAGGCCGTCGCCGCCGGTGCGGTTCTCGACCACGACGGTCCGTTGCAACAGCGGCGCCATCTC
>NZ_JAEMSD010000720.1 GCF_016462955.1 Bradyrhizobium sp.
GCCGCGCCGGGATCCGGATGGTCGCGGTTCAGCCGCTCGCGCATTTCCTTGCCGGTCTTGAAGAACGGAACGCTCTTCTGATCGACAGGCACATGGGCGCCGGTGCGTGGATTGCGCCCTGCGCGTGCGGGACGATGCTTGACCGAGAAGGCACCGAAGCCACGCAGCTCGACGCGGTCACCGCGTGCAAGTGCCGCTACGATCTCTTCGAGAATCGCATTCACAATGTTCTCGACATCCCGCTGGTACAGATGCGGGTTGTGCTCGGCGATACGCTGAACAAGTTCGGATTTGATCATCGAGAGATAGGACCCGGGAGCGTGCGGATGACCATTTCCGTGAAAATACCTTGATCTGTCAAGACGCTAAATCAAGGTCGAACGCCGTGAAAATGCGTGACAAATGCCGAAAAAGCAGGCTGAGACGGCACGCGTCGAACGGGAAAAGCTTTCGGGACTCGCCTGCTTCCGGTCAGTTTGACGCAGCCGGCTGCCACAGGGCCAGCATTCCATCCATTCCGAGCCGGTCGACCGCCTGCGCGACGCCGGTTTGCCCGATCCGGTGCGCAATGCTGCTCAAACCGAGCGCTTCCAGCGTCACGGTTGCGGCGGTCTTGAGGAACGGCAGATCGCCAAAGCGCGGCTCAAGCTTGTAGTCGCGTACCGGCAGGCCCTTCCTGACGCCCTTGTGCTCGACCAGCCAGGTCACGGCCGTCTTCTCGTCGCCGATCTGGTCGATCAGCTTGAGCTCGATCGCCTGACGCCCGGTGAAGACGCGGCCATCAGCGACTTTTTCGAGCAGCGTGTCATCCATGCCACGCCGCTCCTTCACCATGCCCTTGAACCAGGCATAGGAATCCTTCACCAGCGCGTCGAGCGCGGCGCGCGCCTCTGGGCTGGTCGGCTCGAAACCGTTGGGCGCGGCCTTCAGCGGCGAGGATTTTACCTCCTCGACCTTGACGCCGATGGTCTTCAGCAGCTCCGAAACGTTGGGATATTGGAACAGTACGCCGATCGAGCCGACCAGCGAACTCTGCTGGGCGACGATATGGTCGCTCGCGATCGCCGTGATGTAGCCCCCGGAGGCGGCAAGGCCTTCGACCACGACGACCAGCGGCTTCTTTGCCTTCAGCCGAACCAGCGAATCGTACAGCTGTTCGGAGCCCGCGGTGGTGCCGCCCGGCGAGTTGATATGGACGATGACGGCGGCGGCCTGCGAGTTCTCCAGCCGCTCGAGCGCCTGCGTGCGATCGGAATCGCTGCGGATCAATCCCTCGATATGAACGCGCGCGATCGAGCCGGCCGACGCGAAGGTACCACGCGCACCCGGCGTCGCGATCAGCGCAAAGCTCGCAATCGCCGCGATCGCGATCAGCGCGGCCATCACACGCCAGAACGTCAGCTTGCGGCGAATCCTGCGGCGATCGACGATGATGTCCGAATCGAGCGACATCGAGATATCTCCAAATGAAAGATCAGGCGCGTTGTACCGTTACAACATGACCAACGACGTATCTGGATACATCAATTGCGGCGCAATTTGAAGAAATGAAGGCTGGGGCGGGGCATGGGCCGGCCGCACATCCGCTGTCGTGATCGCTAGCGGCCGGTGGAGCCGAATCCGCCTGCGCCGCGATCGGTCGCCGACAGGACGGCCACCGGAACCAGCGCGGCCTGCACCACCGGTGCGATCACCATCTGGGCGATGCGTTCGCCGCGCTTGATCACGAACGGCGCCTGGCCGTGGTTGATCAGGATCACCTTGATCTCGCCGCGGTAGTCGGCATCGATCGTGCCGGGCGAGTTCAGCACGGTGACGCCGTGCTTGGCCGCAAGCCCCGAGCGCGGACGCACCTGCGCCTCGTGTGCCGGAGGCAATGCGATCGCAAGGCCCGTCGGCACCAGCGCATATTGGCCGGGCGCGAGCGTCAGCGGCTCGTTCTCCGGCACGGCAGCCATCAGGTCGAGGCCGGCGGCCTCGGCGGTCTGGTAGGCCGGGAGCGGCAAGCCTTCGGCGTGGGCAAGGCGTTGCAGTTCGACGGTGACCTTCGTACTCAAGATGCCGGCTCCCGGGATTTTTCGGTCACGCTTTTCGCGATATGCGCGACCAGTTCGATGGCGACCTGTTCCTTGGTCATCACCGGCCAGGAATCAACGGTAATTTCGCCGTCCTTCGCACCGTTCTTGCGGCTGAGCAGGTGGACCGTGTTGCGATCGCCGCCCATCACACCGGTCGCGGGAGAGACGTCGTTGGCGACGATCCAGTCGCAGCCCTTGCGCGCGAATTTTGCCTTGGCGTTGTCGATGAGGTGCTCGGTCTCGGCGGCAAAGCCGATCACGAGCCTCGGGCGCTTGTCGCTCAGTTTGGAAATGGTGGCGAGGATGTCGGGGTTCTCGACCAATTGCAGCGGCGGCATGCCGGCCGACGTCTTCTTCAGCTTCTGCTCGCCCTCATTGGCGACGCGCCAGTCGGCGACCGCGGCGGCGAAGATCGCGACGTCGACGGGAAGCGCCGCCTGCACCTGCTCCAGCATCTGCCGCGCCGATTCGACGTGCTTCACGGTCACGCCGGCGGGATCGTCGAGATCGACCGGGCCGCTCACCAGGACGACCTCGGCGCCGGCGGCCTGCGCGGCGACGGCAATGGCAAAGCCCTGCTTGCCGGAG
Organism: Bradyrhizobium sp.; assembly: GCF_016462955.1. GTDB lineage: Bacteria > Pseudomonadota > Alphaproteobacteria > Rhizobiales > Xanthobacteraceae > Bradyrhizobium. The sequence goes on from NZ_JAEMSD010000720.1 coordinate 2,667, forward strand.
GACCGGTTGGCGATATAGCGCACCGGAT
>NZ_JAEMSD010000721.1 GCF_016462955.1 Bradyrhizobium sp.
ACCGCAGCCTTGTTTGTTCTTTGAGTCTTTTGAGTTTTTTGGTCTCTCGCGGGTCCTTCAAACCCGGCCGCGACCGTAAAGGCCGCCCCTTCCGAACTCAAGACCTCAAGCCTTTCCGTTCCGGTGAAATCGGGGCGGAAAGGCTCCAGGCCGTTGTTTTGACATGTCTTCTCGAGGCGAATCGGTACCCGCTTCGCTTGTAGACGCTGTCGTCCGCCGCCTCTTGCGCGGAAAACGGAAAACCGCTTGATTTGAGGACAGTTTTCCTGAGTTGCGACGGGCTAGACCTTCCATGGTCGGACAGGCCAAAGCGCAGAGGATGCTGACTCACGACCAGATCTGGGCCGCGCTGGATCGGTTGGCGGCGCGCGCCGGACTGTCGCCCTCGGGCCTTGCCAAGCGTGCCGGGCTCGACCCCACCACCTTCAACAGGTCCAAGCGCGTCACCGCCGACGGCCGCGAGCGCTGGCCCTCGACCGAATCGATCGCGAAGGCGCTGGCCGCGGCCGGCGCCTCGATCGACAGCTTTGCGAAGTTGATCGACGGTGATGGCGCCGGCGACGGCCGCTCGGTCCCGTTGCTCGGCTTCGCGCAGGCCGGGGCGAGCGGCGCTTTCGACGAGGCCGGCCTTCCCTCCGGCAGGAGCTGGACCGAGATCGCGCTTCCCGCCACCGAGGATAGCCACGCCTTTGCGCTGAAGATTTCCGGCAGTGCGCTCGCACCGGTCTATCGCGACGGTGACATCGTACTGGTTTCGCCCGGCGCGCCCCAGCGCAAGGGTGATCGCGTGCTGGTGAGGAGCAAGGCGGGCGAGCTGACGATCGCAACGCTGAAGCGCCGTACCGCAGAGGCGCTGGAGCTGCAGTCGCTCGGTGCATCGCAGTCCGTGCGATCCATTGCGTCGGGCGAAGTGGCGTGGATCGCGCGAATCGTGTGGACGAGCCAGTGATGATGACCCGTGCGGCTTCGTGATCCGCATTTCTGCGGGCCGCATTTCGTCCCGATCTCCATTGCGACTCACCGGCCCTCTCGCATAGGTTCCGGCAGATACTACGGCTTCCGGCTTTATTTTAGGGGAATACGATGAATCGCCGTCACGCATTGAAGGCCCTGGCGGGTCTTGCACTATGTCCGCTCTGCAAGCCGGCCTTCGCCGCCGAAGGCACGCATTGGAGTTATGAGGGCGCCGGCGGTCCGGCCAAGTGGGGCGATCTTGATGCGGCCAACAAGGCCTGCGCGGTCGGCGCGCAACAGTCGCCGATCGACATCGAGGGGTCGATCAAGTCGCAATTGCCTGTTCTCAAACTGAACTGGGGCAGGAGCGCCGACACCATCGTCAACAACGGGCACACGATCCAGCTCAACTTCGCTGAAGGCAGCAGCTTGATGCTCGGCAACGTCAAGTACAAGCTGCTTCAGGTGCACTTCCATCGCCCGAGCGAGCACATGATCGGCGGCAAGAATTTCCCGATGGAGGCGCATTTCGTCCATCGCAACGACGCCGGTGGGCTCGCCGTGGTCGGCGTGCTGATGGCCGAGGGCAGGCCCAACCCGGCGTTCAGCAAGATCGTCAGGACCATGCCCGCGGCGGAAGGCCCCGCGGTGAAGGCCGATGCAGGCATCGATCCGCACGCCCTGCTGCCAACGAAGCTGAGCTACTACCGTTATCCCGGGTCGCTGACGACGCCGCCCTGCTCGGAAGTAGTCGAATGGCTGTTGCTGACCACCCCCATCCAGGTGGCAGCAAGCGATGTCGCCTCGTTCGCAAAGCTCTATCCGATGAACGCGCGCCCGGTTCAGAAGGACAACCGGCGCTACGTGCTGCGCTCGATCTGAGCGGCGTCACTCCGCTGCTTCGCGCCAAGGTAGTCGATGTCATTCCCCGCGAAGGCGGGGAATCCAGTACGCCGCGGCCTTTCGATTCATGACCACTGCCGCGGCGTACTGGATCGCCCGGTCAAAGCCGGGCGATGACAGAGGAAGCGCGCTCACGCGCTCCTTGCCAGCGCGCCGTCGATCATGTTGACCGCGTTCTGCACGCCATACACCGCGACAAAGGAGCCGAAGCGCGGGCCCTTTTCCTGGCCGAGCAGCACCTGGTAGAGCATGTTGAACCAGTCCAGCGTCACGCCGGGGCGGCCGTCCTTGCCCTTCTTGACCTGGTCGAGGAACGGCTCGCGGCGGCCGATCTCGTAGACGACGTTCTGGATGTCCTCGGCCGAGGCGTCCGGCGCGAGCTGCGACAGCGCATCGCGCAGATCCTGGAGTGCCGCGCGTTCTGTGTCGGTGGGCACGCGGAACTGCTTCGTCGGCGCGACGAAGTCGCGATAGTAGTTGATGGCGTAGCCGACCATCGCATCCAGCTTCGGATGCGTTTGTGGGCTCACGCCGGGCCGATAGCGGCCGATGAAGCCCCACAGCGTCTCGGCGTTCTCCGCGTTCGACGACGACACCAGCGTCAAGAGCAACTGGAAGGTGACGGGCATGTCGCCCTTCGGCGGCTTGCCGGTGTGGATGTGCCATACCGGATTGCCGAGCTGCTGCTTGCCGTCCTGCTTGGGAAAGCCGTCGAGGAACTGCTGGTAATCGTCGACGTTGCGCGGGATGACGTCGAAATACAGCCGCTTGGCCGCCTTCGGCTCGCGATACATGAACAGCGACAGCGATTCCGGCGAGGCGTAGCGCA
>NZ_JAEMSD010000249.1:0-5453 GCF_016462955.1 Bradyrhizobium sp.
TGCCAAGGCCGCGATCATCGCGGGGATCTGCCGCAAGCTCGACGGCATGGCTCTGGCGATCGAACTCGCCGCCGGCCGTGTCGAAGCTTACGGCCTCGAGCAAACCGCCGCGCTGCTCGACGAGCGTCTCAATCTGCTCTGGCAGGGCCAACGCACCGCGCCGCCGCGGCAGAAGACGTTGCAGGCGACACTGGACTGGAGCTACGGGCTCCTGTCCGACGTCGAGCGCCTCGTGTTGCGGAGGCTGGCGGTCTTCGTAGGCCACTTCACCATCGACGCGGCACTCGAGGTCGTGCCGGACGAACGCGCCGATCGTTCCCAGCTGTTCGGTGCCATCGACAGCCTCGTCGCCAAATCGATGGTCGCGCCGCGGCCGATCGGCGCGATGATGCGCTACCGTCTGCTCGATACCACGCGCGCCTATCTGCTCGAGATCGAGCCGGACGACGCCGCGCTCCCCGCCCGCCATGCGGCGTACTACCGGCGATGGCTGGAGCAGGCCGGCAGCACATGGGCGGCAACGCCGAATGCGGACGAACGGGCGATCCACTTCTCCGCGCTTCACAACGTTCGTGCCGCGCTGGACTGGTGTTTTGGCGCGGGGGGCGACGCCGACACCGGCATTGCGCTCGCTGCCGCGGCAGCGCCGATCTTCCTCGCGATGTCCCTCTTAATCGAATGCCGGCGCTGGTCGGAACGGGCACTGCTTGCGATGACCCCGTCCGCCCGCGGCAGCGCCGATGAAATGCACATCCAGGCCGCCCTCGGGCTGACCCTGATGTTCACGCGCGGGGGCAGCGATGCGGCGCGCAGGGCCTTGAGCAGGAGCCTTACGATCGCCGAGGCGCGCGGCGACGCGCCGAACCAGCTCCAGCTGCTCGGCCGCATGCATATCTTCCACGAACGGATGGGACAATTCGACGCCGCGCTTGGCTATGCGCAGCAGAGCCTTGCGGTCGCGAGGTCGCTCGGCGATCCCGGCTCGATCGCTCTCGCCCATTCGCTCCTCGGAGTTTCGCTCCACCTGGCCGGCGAGCATCGCGACGCGTTGAAGATGCTGGAGGTCGCATGGCAAGGGCCGGGCGCCGAACGAATCAGCACAATTCATGGCTTCGATCATCGCAACCGGGCCGGCATCACGCTGGCGCGCGAACTCTGGTTGCAGGGCCGGCCCGCGGACGCGCGGCAGCTGGCGCAGCAGAGTGTGGCCGAGGCCGCCTTGATGGAGCATCCGATCACGCTGTGCATCGCGTTGATCTGGGCAGTCTCGATCTCGCTCTGGGACGGCGATCTCGACGGCGCGGAACAGAGCATCGATCGGTTCATCGCGCATGCCGAATCTCGATCGATGGGGCCCTATCTCATGGTGGGCCGCGGCGTGAAGGGCGAACTTGCGATCCGGCGGGGAGACGCCGCACATGGCGTCGAAACGATCAGGGCTTGCCTGCGCGAGCTCCACGAGGCCGGCTACGAACTGCTCACCACGACCTTCAACATCGCGCTGGTTCAGGGCTTGCTGGCGCTTGGACAGTTCGAGCAGAGCGCGGGCCTGATCGACGATGCGATCCGGCTCGTCGAGCAGAGCGGCGATCATCTCTACATGCCCGAGCTGTTGCGGATGAAGGGCAGAGTTCTGTTGTCGCTGCCGGAGCCCGACGCCGAGTCGGCAGAAGCCCACTTCATGCAATCCCTGGATCTGAGTCGTCGCCAAGGCGCCCTCGCCTGGGAGCTGCGCGCCACGATCGATCTCGCCGGGCTGCTTGCCGAACGCGGGCAGCGCGACGAGGCGAAGCGATGGCTGCAATCGGCGCTCGAGGGCTTTGCCGAGGGCTCCGATACGGCGGATATCAGAGCGGCCAGCATGCTTCTGACCACACTGTAGCAACCTCACCCCGCCGTCGTACCCTGATTCCACTGGCCGCCGGCGATCTTTGCGGCCGCAATCACCGCCTGCGTCCGGCTCTCGACGCCCAGCTTTTGCAGGATCGCCGAGACATGGGCCTTGATGGTGGCCTCGGAGACGCCGAGCTCATAGGCGATCTGCTTGTTGAGAAGGCCCTCCGACAGCATCATCAGGACCCGGACCTGCTGCGGCGTCAGCGTCACCAGGCGGTCGCGCAGGCGCGTCATGTCGGGATCGGCCGCAGCCGACAGGTCGGTGTCGGCGGGAACCCAGACGTCGCCCTCCATCACCTTGAGAATGGCGTCGCGCAAGGTCTCGACCCCGAACCGCTTCGGGATGAAGCCGGACGCACCGAAGTCGAGCGAGCGGCGGATCGTGGCGCTGTCGTCGGACGCCGAGACGATCACGACCGGAATCGCCGGATATTGCGCGCGCAGATAGATCAGGCCGGAAAAGCCGGAGATCCCGGGCATCGAGAGGTCAAGCAGGATGAGGTCGACCTCGGACGTCTGCTCCAGGAGCTTGGTCAGATCCTCGAAGGATCCGGCCTCGTCGATCCTGGCCGACGGGAGAACGCCCGCCACCGCCTGCCGCAGCGCATCGCGGAACAGGGGATGATCATCGGCGATGACGAGATGAGTCGTTGGAGCGTTCATCGTTCTTTTGCTGTCGTTCGCGCCAGGCCGGCGAGCAGATCCGGGGTGCGTCAATTCTTCCCCGAGCCGCGGTGGCATGCAAGTGCACATTATCCCTTTGCAGCAAAGGGGTTAATCCCCGCCCTGATGGCCCGCGCGCCGCTCCCGGATACCGCGACCTCACTGGTGCGACAGCGCGCAAGGCCGAAAGTCGTATTGGGGCGGGTTTCACGCCGATGTTACCTTGCGGCCAAGACCTGGGTCGATCCGGCACGTCCGGACGTCCGGGGCGCGAGGGAAACGCATTTTTGGGGAGCGATTCAACATGACGACAGTGGCTGTGTCTGAAACACGCGCGGGAGGTATGACGAAGGACGAACGTTTCGTCATTCTCGCCTCCTCGCTCGGTACCGTCTTCGAGTGGTACGACTTCTATCTCTACGGCTCACTGGCCGGCATCATCGGCGCACAGTTCTTCTCGGCCTATCCGCCAGCGACGCGCGATATCTTCGCGCTGCTGGCGTTTGCCGCGGGCTTCCTGGTGCGTCCGTTCGGCGCCATCGTGTTCGGCCGTGTCGGCGACATCGTCGGCCGCAAATACACCTTCCTCGTCACCATCCTGATCATGGGCCTGTCGACCTTCATCGTCGGCCTGCTGCCCAACGCGGCCACGATCGGCATCGCGGCCCCGATCATCCTGATCGTGCTGCGCCTCGCCCAGGGCCTGGCGCTCGGCGGTGAGTATGGCGGTGCGGCGACCTACGTCGCGGAACATGCGCCGAACGGCAAGCGCGGCTTCTACACCTCCTTCATCCAGACCACGGCAACCCTCGGCCTGTTCCTGTCGCTGCTGGTGATTCTGTTCACCCGCACAGCGCTCGGAGAGGCCGAATTCGCAGCGTGGGGCTGGCGCATTCCGTTCCTGGTCTCGGTGCTGCTGCTCGGCATCTCGGTCTGGATCCGGCTTCGCCTGAACGAATCGCCGGTCTTCCAGAAGATGAAGGAAGAGGGCAAGGGTTCGAAGGCGCCGCTGACGGAGGCCTTCGGCAACTGGCAGAACGGCAAGCTCGTGCTGCTCGCCCTGCTCGGTGGCGTGATGGGCCAGGGCGTGGTCTGGTACACTGGCCAGTTCTACGCGCTGTTCTTCCTGCAGTCGATTTTGAAGGTCGACGGCTATACCGCCAACCTGCTGATTGCTTGGTCGCTGCTGCTCGGCACCGGCTTCTTCATCGTGTTCGGTGCGCTCTCCGACAAGATCGGCCGCAAGCCGATCATCCTCGGCGGCTGCCTGATCGCGGCGCTGACCTTCTTCCCGATCTTCAAGATGATCACGTCCAACGCCAACCCGGCGTTGGAGAAGGCGATCGAGTCGGTCAAGGTCGAGGTGGTGGCCGATCCCGCCGGCTGCGGCGATCTGTTCAACCCGGTCGGCACACGCGTCTTCACCGCGCCCTGCGACACGGCGCGCGCCTACCTGTCGCAATCGTCCGTCAGGTACACGACGGCGCCGGGTCCGGCCGGCTCGGGCGTGAAGGTGGTGGTCAACGGCAAGGAGGTGCCCTACGCCAACGCCAAGGACAGCAACCCGGCGGTTCTCGCCGCGGTGCAGGCGGCCGGCTATCCGAAGGCGGGTGACGCCGCCATCGTGAAGATGTCGCATCCGTTCGACATTTTCCGTCCGCAGGTGGCGGCGATCGTCGGCTTGCTGTTCGTCCTGGTGCTGTTCGTCACCATGGTGTACGGCCCGATCGCGGCGATGCTGGTCGAACTGTTCCCGACCCGCATCCGCTACACCTCGATGTCGCTGCCCTACCACATCGGTAACGGCTGGTTCGGCGGCCTGCTGCCCGCCACCGCCTTCGCCATCGTGGCCTCCACCGGCGATATCTATGCCGGCCTTTGGTACCCGATCATCTTCGCCTCGATTACCGTCGTGATCGGCTTCTTCTTCCTGCCGGAGACGAAGGACGTCGACATCAAGGCGAACTGATCGACGACAGCAAGCGATCACACCAACCGGCCGCGGTCTCCGCGGCCGGTTTCGTTTTGAGCGTCTACTGATTGCTGCCGATGAATTGCAGCACGATCTCGCGGCGATGCGGGCGCGTTCGGTGCTCGATCAGATAGATCGCCTGCCAGGTGCCGAGCGCGAGCCTGCCGCTCAGGACCGGGACATGGAGGGAGGCTCCGGTCAACATCGTCTTGACGTGGGCCGGCATGTCGTCCGGTCCTTCGGTGTCATGGGTCCACCCTGCGTTCTCCGGTGCGAGCCGTGACAGCGCCGTGGTGAGATCGACCAGCACGGAAGGGTCTGCATTCTCCTGGATGGTCAGCGAGGCCGAGGTGTGGCGGACAAACAGCGTCAGCGCACCGTCGCGCGCGCGGGCCTCGGCGATGAATTTTGCGGCCTCGCTGGTCAGATCGGTGAAGCCGCGGCCCGGCGTCTGCACGGTGAGCAGTGAGGATGTGACGATCGTGGCTTGCACGGTGGTCGGTGCCGAGCGGGTGACGGATCTGGCTGATGTCATGAAAGGTCTCGATTGATCGAACACTGCGGAAGGGTGGGCAAAGCGGCTTGTCCGCCATAGCTCGAAGAGCGAAGGCGGAAGCGTGCCCACGCGTCTGTTGTCGTACGGAAAAATTCGTGGGCACGGCGCAGTTGCGCCTTTGCTGACCCTACGGCACCTCGTCACACGTCAGATCTTCCCCGACACGTCCTTCTGCACGCGATTGGCCATGTCGATGAGCCGGCGCCAGGCCTTCTCCAGGAACGACATCATGCGATCGACGTCCTGGTCGCTCGGCAGCGGGATCTCGATCTTGCGCTCGCTCCCACCGGCCTTGGGCTCGCCTTCGGCGGTTCTGGGCTCGGCCTTCTTCAGCGGGTCGGATTTCGGCAGCGCCTCGTCGATCTT
>NZ_JAEMSD010000249.1:5463-9773 GCF_016462955.1 Bradyrhizobium sp.
TCTTGCCCGACACCGTCGGTCCCGCGGCAAGCCGACCTTTCAGCCTTTCGACCTCGGCCTGGAGCCTGCCGATCTCGGCGTCGAGTGCGGCCCGCTCGTCAGGCACCGCATAGCAAGCCCAGCCGGCATCGTTCTTGGTGCAGGTCGACACCGTGCCGGTGCGCGTGTCCAGCCGCAGCACGCCCTCGGGGATGGGCGTCATGCTGTAGCGACCATTTTCGCCGTCGGGCGCAGATTGTGCCGCCACCACCCCGCCGCTGACGACCATCACCACCGCAGCCGCCGCGAGCCATGGCATTGAGGATGGCCTTGGGAATGGTCTTGGGAATGGTCTTGGGGACGGCGTTGTGGATGATGTCGCGGGTCTCATCGCCTACTCCGGGCAAGGCGTTGCTGCGGCTTCTGCGCAATTCTACACCCCCATCGGGCAATCCGCCGCTTAAAACCCGCCCCCTGCAACCAACGAACGCGGGGGCTTCTTTGATCCCGACGGCGCCGCGAAAGGACGGCCGCATCCGCCGATCGCGGCGAGACCTGCTGCGGTGCGGCGTCACACTGTGTGCAGCGCTGCGCGCAGGCCGATATCATCAGACAAATCAGCTACATAAGCGAAAGCGACGCAATCGTGACTTGGCTTGACTTGATTATGGGCCATCAGTATGGTCCGCGCGGCTTTTGAGGGTGACGGGCGTAATTTCCATTCAGCCGCAGCGTTTCGGGTCTTCGTTGCATGACACAGGGCACGGGACACGGCGAGGATGGAAATCGCGATCGGTCATCCGAGGAAGCTGCGCTTTCCGAACGGCTTGGGAGTCTGGATCAACGGTTGTCCGAGTTTCGCGACCGCCGGACCAGGACCGAGCAACCCGCAGGTGACGATGGAGACAGAGCCGCCAGAGCCTCGGCGATGGCGCTTGGTTTCCGGTTATCCTCGGAGTTGATCGCCGGAGTCGCTGTCGGAGCGGGGATGGGCTGGGGCTTCGACCACTTGCTGTCGACGTCGCCTTTCGGGTTTATCGTGTTCCTGTTGCTTGGCTTCGCCGCCGGCGTGGTGAATGTGGTGAGAACGGCGGGTGCGGGTCAGAACAAGCGCGGTGGTTCGTAACTGGCTTGGCCAGATTAACTGAAGTGCCGCTCGCCGGCACGGCCGGCCGGCCGACCTTGACGGGTCGGCTCGCCGGCAGACGAGAGATGCCGCGCGGATGAAAATCGACCCGATCCACCAGTTCAACGTCGAACCGCTCTTCACGATCGGCCGTATCGGCGACCACACGATCGCGTTCACCAATGCCTCTCTCTACATGTTTGTGGCGGTGGGGATCATTGCGCTGCTGCTGCTCACCAGCGGCAAGCAGCTGGTTCCCGGGCGCATGCAGTCGGTGGCCGAACTCTCTTACGAGTTCGTGGCCAGCATGATCCGTAGCACCGCCGGCTCGGACGGCATGCGGTTCTTCCCGCTGATCTTCTCGCTTTTCATGTTCATCTGCGTGTCGAACCTGGTCGGCATCGTTCCTTACACATTCACCGTCACGAGCCACCTCATCGTCACCGCCGCGCTCGCGCTGCTGGTGTTCTTCACGGTCCTGTTCTACGGCCTCTACAAGAACGGGCTGAAGTTCCTGAAAGTGTTCGTGCCCTCGGGCGTTCCGGGCTACATCCTGCCGCTGGTCATGGCGATCGAGGTGCTGTCTTTCTTCCTGCGCCCGGTCTCTCACAGCGTTCGACTGTTCGCGAACATGCTGGCCGGCCACATCGCCCTCAAGGTGTTCGCCGGCTTCGTCGCCATGCTCGGAGCCTCGCTCGGGGTGGTCGGCTGGATCGGCGGCGTGATGCCGCTGGCACTCGCCGTCGCGCTCACCGCGCTCGAACTGCTGGTCGCGTTCCTGCAAGCCTATGTGTTTGCGATCTTGACCTGTATCTACCTCAACGACGCCATTCACCCTGGACACTGAGTGATCCGGGTGCTTTTCCACCCACACCTGTCTTTCTTCGAAGGAGTCAAAAATGGATCCGCAAGCAGCGAAATTTCTCGGCGCGGGCATCGCGTGCATCGGCATGGGCGGCGCCGGCATCGGCGTGGCCTTCATCTTCGGCAACTATCTGTCAGCCGCGATGCGCAACCCGGCAGCTGCCCAGGGCCAGTTCGGCAACCTGATTTTCGGCTTCGCCGTGACCGAAGCGCTCGGCATCTTCTCGCTGCTGATCGCTCTGCTGCTGCTGTTCGTCCCGCTCTGAACGCGTTTCGCGCCGCTTCCCGGTCGGAGGCGGCGCGTCTGACAGCAACAGGAGAACTCCATGGCTGAAAGCGGCGCCAAGGGTACCGGCGCTCACACGGAAGCCGATGGCGGTCACCACGGCGGCGGCTTTCCCCCGTTCGAGAGCAGCACCTTTGCCTCGCAACTGGTGTCGCTCGCGGTCGCCTTCGCCGCGCTGTATCTGATCGTGTCCCGTCTCGCGCTGCCGCGTGTCGGCGGTGCGATCGAGGCGCGTCAGAACAAGATCGAGGGCGATCTCGCCGAAGCGCAGAAGCTGAAGGATCAATCCGAGGCAGCGCTCAAGGCCTACGAAGGCGAGCTCGCAACGGCGCGCGCACGTGCTCAGGCGATCGGCAACGAATCCCGCGAGAAGGCGAATGCGCAGGCGGAAGCCGAGCGCAAGGCACTGGAAGAACAATTGGCGGCCAAGCTCGCCGGGGCCGAACAAACCATCGCCTCGACCCGTGCCGCCGCCATGAGCAACGTCCGCGGCATCGCGGCCGATGCGGCTGGCGAGATCGTGCAGCACCTCACCGGCGTCGTCCCTGACGCTGCGTCGGTCAGTGCCGCCGTCGATGCGTCCTTGAAGGGTTAGTCGAGATGTTCTTCACGCCTGAGTTCTGGGTCGCCGTCGCTTTCGTGATCCTGATGGTGATCTTCGGCTATGTCGGGGTGTTCAAGACTGCGATGTCGGCACTCGATCATCGTGCCGCTCGCATCAAGGCCGAACTTGAAGAGGCGGCGCGCCTCAAGCAGGAGGCAGCAAAGGTGCTTGCCGACTACAAGGCGCGCACCGCATCGGCCGAACGCGAGGCGGCCGACATCATCGCCAACGCCAACGCCGAAGCGGAGCGCATCGCGGCAGAGGCGAAGGCAAAGCTGGAAGACTTCGTCGCCCGCCGGACCAAGACCGCGGAGGGCAAGATCGCGCTCGCCGAGGCCCAGGCGGTGGCCGATGTCCGTGCCGCAGCCGCGGAAGCCGCCGTCCAGGCCGCCTCCACGATCCTGTCGCAGTCGGTCAGGGGCCAGGTCGCTGACGATCTGCTAGCCAAGGGCATCAACGAAGTCAGGCAGAAGCTGAACTGAAGCGTTTGCCTCCACCAATCAAAAGCCGGCGCGATGAGCGCCGGCTTTTTTGTTTGTCGGTCCGGCCGTGTCCCGGACGCGGCGCGGCATGCAATGACGCGACGCAGAGCCGGGACCCAGTGTGCCGCGGCATGGGCCCCGGCTCTGCAGCGCACCGCTGAAGAAGCGCCATGGCGCGCCGCAGACGCGCGTAAACGCGCTGATGGCGTCCGGGGCACGAGACTCACTTCTTCTTCCGCCCCTTCGGCTCGGGCGACAGCGCCTGGGGGTCGAAGCCGACATAAAAGATGTAGTTCTCGGCGACCGCGGCCGCCGGCACCGGATAGGTCAGATCCTCGGCGATGAAGGTGAAAGGCACGCTGCCGCCGTCCGCCATCTGGACCGTGGTCCGGTAAGCCTTCGAGGCGATCACCTTCTCGCCGATGCCGCCCTGCACGACGGCGATGCGCAGCGGCACCTCGACCGTGGCGGGCGCACCGGCGGGACCGGCGATGACGCGGCCCTGGATGCCGATCCGGGCGGTGATGCCCTCGCTGCTGCGGGAGCATTCGCGCGCCATCTTGGAGATCGTGGCCTGGAAGCGAATCTCATTGCCGACGGCAGGCTTTCCGCTGGCGCCGACCGCGTAGGTCGAAGCTCCCGAACGTACCGTCACCTGAGGGCAATCGATCTCGTCCTCGGCCGGCTGGCCGGGCGCGGGGGCAGGAGTGGGCTGGGCCGGCTCGTCCGACTTGCCGCCGAACAGGCTCTTGAAGCGGTCGGTGAATGACTGCGCCGCCACCGGCGACACTCCTACCAAGGACACCGACACGACGAGAGCGATTGCAGGCACAAGCCGCGGCACAATCCGCGATGACCGAAGCTGCTTCCCCTTCAAGGCCCTACTCCATTGACGACAATCCGGCCGATCACCGGCAGGTCCCGCGGGTTATATCGCCAAAATCGGCGAACCCAAGGCAGCTAAAAGGG
>NZ_JAEMSD010000722.1:0-435 GCF_016462955.1 Bradyrhizobium sp.
GTGCAGGCGCTGTACCAGATGGACATTGCCGGCGCCGGCATCAACGACATCTTCGCCGAGTTCGAGAGCCATTGGCTCGGCAACGAGGTCGAGGGCGAAACGTATCTGCCGGCGGAAGCGGCGTTCTTCCGCGACGTTGTCTCCGGCGTCGTGCGCGACCAAAAAAAGCTCGATCCCCTGATCGACGAGGCGCTGTCGAAGGGCTGGCCCTTGAAGCGGATCGAAGCCATCCTGCGGGCGGTACTGCGGGCGGGGGCCTATGAGCTCCAGCAGCGCAAGGACGTGCCGGGCCGCGTCGTCGTGTCCGACACGGTGGATCTGGACGGCGGGGGAGCCCCCCCGGCCGCCGAGCTGCTCGCGGCGATCGCCGCGTCCGACCCCGACCCGAACGCCACCCTGGCAGCGGTGGCCGAGGCGTTCCCGGACGACCCGGGC
>NZ_JAEMSD010000722.1:445-2677 GCF_016462955.1 Bradyrhizobium sp.
GTCCGAATATGTCGACGTCGCCAACGCCTTCGTCGACCGTGAGGAGACCGGCATGGTCAACGCCGTGCTCGACCAGATCGGCCGCCAGTTCCGCGGAGACGAGTTCGGGCGGGGGTAATTGAGACGACGACTTCCGCCGTAGCCGTCACCCTGAGGTGCCGGAGCGAAGCGGAGGCCTCGAAGGGCGGCGGCGTGCCGCTGAGGTCGCACCTCGGCCGTCCATCCTTCGAGGCTCGCAAGGGCTCGCACCTCAGGATGACGGGTCGGCATCGTGACACAGGACAGAACTCAGCCCTCCGGCGAAGACTCCCTCATCGCGCGTTATTTCAAGCCGCTGGCGACCGATCCCGGTGCGTTCGGCCTGGTCGACGACGCCGCGGTGCTGTCCTCATCGGGCGACGATATCGTCGTCACCACCGACGCGATCGTCGAGGGCGTGCACTATCTCGCCAGCGATCCCCCCGACACCATCGCGCGCAAGGCGCTGCGGGTAAATCTGTCCGATCTCGCCGCCAAGGGCGCACTGCCGGCCGGCTTCGTGCTGACGCTGGCATTGCGCAGCCAGGAGGATGCCTGGCTCCGTTCCTTTGCCGACGCGCTGGGCGAGGATGCCGAGAGCTTCGCGTGCCCGCTGCTCGGCGGCGACACGGTGTGGACGCCCGGCCCGCAGATGATCTCGATCACAGCCTTTGGCCGCGTGCCGAAGGGGCGGATGGTCGGCCGCACCGGCGCGAAGCCGGGCGATCGCATCCTGGTGACGGGCACGATCGGCGATGCGGCGCTCGGCCTCGACGTGCTCAAAGGCGGCGCCGCTGCCGCGGCGCTCGCGTCCGATGCAGGGGCAAGGGAAGTTTTGGTCCGGCGCTATCGGGTGCCGCAGCCGCGCAACGTGCTGGCGCAGGCCGTGCGCGACCAGGCTACCGCGGCGATGGACGTCTCCGACGGCCTCGCGGGCGACCTGGCAAAACTCTGTGCGGCGTCCGGGGTCTCCGCCTCGGTCGACGTGACGCGCGTGCCGCTCTCGGCCGCAGCCGCCGGCCTGCTCGCAGGCAACGTGGTTTGCGTCGAGACGCTGCTTGCGGGGGGCGATGACTACGAGGTGCTCTGCACCGCTGCGCCGGCGCAGAGCGAGGCGCTGATTGCCGCGGGGCAGGCCACGGGCGTTGCCGTCACCGCGATCGGCACGATCGTGGAGGGTCACCAGCGGCCGCGCTTCCTGGATGGGCAGGGCCAGGAACTGTCCTTGACGCGGCTGTCCTACAGCCACTTCTAAGAATTGCAAACCGGCATCCTGGTTCTGGGCACTTTGTTCTTGCCACTTGTTCTTGCACTCGTTCTTGGCAGTTCAGCCTAAATACCTGCCGAGATCGGCGGTTTCGGCCCGATCCGGCGTTGCACCCTCAATTTGATTTTGGCAAGGTTGCCGCCGACTGAAGCCGCCCCTTTTGGGCAAGGGGCGGCTTTGTTCGAAATCAAGGCGCCGCACCGCACGACGGACAACAAAAGGCGCCGGGGGTACATCAAGGATCTGAGGCAAACATCATATGACAGCATTATGGTTGATAGTGCTCTGCGGAGTGCTTTCCGTCGTCTACGCGATTTGGGCGACGTCTTCGGTGTTGGGCGCGGATGCGGGGTCGCCGCGCATGCAGGAAATTGCGGGAGCCGTGCGCGAAGGCGCACAGGCCTATCTCCGGCGCCAGTACACCACGATCGGTATCGTCGGAATCGTCATCTTCGTGTTGCTTGCCTATTTCCTCGGGCTCTACGTCGCGATCGGTTTCGCCATCGGCGCCATCCTGTCCGGCGCCGCGGGCTTCATCGGCATGAATGTCTCGGTCCGTGCCAATGTGCGCACCGCCCAGGCCGCGACGACCTCGCTCGCCGGCGGCCTCGAACTCGCATTCAAGGCGGGGGCCATCACCGGGCTGCTGGTGGCGGGCCTGGCGCTGCTCGGTGTGACGCTTTATTTCGCCTTCCTGGTCCATTCGCTGAATCTTGCGCCTGACAGCCGTGTCGTGGTGGACGCCCTGGTGGCGCTCGGCTTCGGTGCCTCGCTGATTTCGATCTTCGCCCGTCTCGGCGGCGGCATCTTTACCAAAGGTGCGGACGTCGGCGGCGATCTCGTCGGCAAGGTCGAGGCCGGCATCCCCGAGGACGATCCGCGCAACCCCGCGACCATCGCCGACAACGTCGGCGACAATGTCGGCGACTGCGCCGGCATGGCCGCCG
>NZ_JAEMSD010000250.1 GCF_016462955.1 Bradyrhizobium sp.
CGGCAATAACGGCAATAACGGCAATAACGGCAATAACGGCAATAACGGCAATAACGGCAACAGCGGTAACAATGGTAACGGCGGCAACAACGGCCACGGTAACAGCAGCCATGCCGACAACGGCGCCACCGGCAATGGCAGAGGCAACAACGGCAACGGCCACGGAAATGGCGGCGGCAATGGCAGCAATGGGCACGGCAGACGCTGAACTCTAGGTCGACGCGTCCGTCGGGGCGGGCGTGGGGGAGGACCGAGTGAGACGCTATCGGCCGCATATTCTTGTTGTAATCGCGCTTGCGATCGTCCTGTCCACGGGCTGGCACGCCGCGCTTCGCAATGCGCTCACCGACCTTCGATTCAAGTGGCAATCGCGTGAGGCCACCGGCGACATCGTTGTGGTCGGCATCGATGCGCCCTCGATCGACCAGATCGGGGTTTGGCCGTGGCCGCGGCGCCTCCATGCGGAAATGCTGCAAAGGCTGGAAGCGGCAGGCGCGCAGGACGTTGCCTTCGATATCGACTTCAGCACGCCCTCGGACCCAGTCTCCGACGAGGCCTTCGCCAATGCGCTGCGGGACGCCGGCGGCTCGACGATCCTGCCATCCTTCAAGCAGCCGACTGCGAAGGGCCGTCCGGCCCACGTCAACCGCCCGCTGAAATCGTTCGCCAACCAGTCCTGGCCGGCCGTCGTCAATGTCGCGATCGAATTCGACGGGCTGGTTCGCCGCTATCCGGTCGGCGAGAAGCTCGGCGACGCCTTCATGCCGTCGATGGCCGTCGTGCTGGCGGGGCAGGACGCCAATCGGCGACCGCCCTTTCTGATCGATTTCAGTATTCGTACATCCTCCATTCCCGTCGTTTCCTTTGTCGATGTGCTGCAAGGCGATGGCGCCACGCTCGACAAGCTGAGAGGCAAGAGGGTCATCATTGGGGCCGCGGCGCTCGAGCTTGGTGACCGTTTCAGCGTTCCGAACGGCAGGATCGTCTCGGGGCCAGTCCTCCAGGCACTCGCCGCTGAATCGATCCTTCAGAACCGGATGCTGCGCTGGACCTCCGACGTCGGCATGGTGCTCGGGCTCGGCGCGATCTGCCTGCTGATGATGTATTCGTGGCGCCGCGTCGCACCTGGACTTCGCGTCGCAGTCCTGATCTCAGCCGGGGCGGCGGTCGAACTGGCCGCCCTCCTCGTGCAGGCAAGGTGGCCCCTGGTCATCGACACGTCGCTATTCCACATCGCGATCGTCGCTTACCTGACGGCAATTGCGCTCGATGAGATCGACTTCCGCAGCCTGCTCGGGCGCATCGCCGAGAGCCGCTTTCATCGCATCGCGATGTCGCTGGGCGACGGGCTGGTCTGCACCGACCAGGATCACCGCATCACAGTCTGGAATCCCGGCGCGAGCGCGATCTTCGGCTACATGCCGGCCGAGATCATCGGTCGCCCGTTCGAGACGCTGTGCGCACCGCGGCCGGACGGCGCTGCAAGGCCGTCCATGCACGACGCCGCGCGCGAGGCGCTTCTGCTGCAAGGCGGCGCGGTGGTCGTCGAGTTCGAAGGCCGGCGCAAGAACGGGGAAACCTTTCCGGTCGAGGCGAGCTTCTCGGGCTGGCAGGGAACGGACGGCTTTCAGTATGGAGCCATACTGCGCGATATTTCGGTGCGCAAACGTGAAGCCGAACGCATCAGGTATCTGGCAGAACACGACGCGCTAACCGGCCTTGCAAACCGGAACATGCTGCATGTCGTTCTCACAGACCTGATCGCCGCGGCGAAGCAGCAATCTTCGGGCGTTGCCCTGTTGGTGCTCGGGCTCGACGGCTTCCAGGAGATCAACGACATGCTCGGGCACTCGGCCGGCGACCTCGTGCTGCGTGCGGTCGCCGAGCGGCTGCGGAACGAAGTCGATGGCAAGGCGATCGTCGCCCGGCTCGGCGGCGACGAATTCGCCATCGCGATCGATTGCGCGGAACTCGCCGAGCCGGTCGCGGCAATGACCGAGCGAATCGCGCGCGCGTTCGAGACCCCGCTCACAGCCGGCACGCGCCAGCACCGTGTCAACATCAGCGTCGGCGTCGCCGTCTATCCTGACGGCGGAAGCAACGCCGATGATCTCCTGAGCAACGGCCATCTCGCGTTGACGAAGGCCAAGGCGACCAGGCGCGGGGGCCACGTCGTATTCGAAGCCGCGATCCGGCAGGAACTCGAGAACCGGCTGACGCTGGAGGGCGAACTGGCGGTTGCCGCCGATCGCAACGAATTCGAGCTGTTCTACCAGCCGCAGGTTCGCCTGATCGACGGCAGCCTGGTCGGCGCCGAAGCGCTCATCCGCTGGCGGCATCCGGTGCGCGGCTACGTCTCGCCGGCGGAATTCATGCCTGTCGTCAACACTTCGGCGCTCTCGGAGCGTATTGGGAACTGGGTGATGGAGGCCGCCTGCCGCCAGGCGCGAGCCTGGGAATTGTCCGGCAACGATGTCCGTGTCGCGATCAACCTCTCACCCTCGCAGCTCCAGTCCGGAGATCTCGCGCATTCCGTTGCAGCATTGCTCGAAACGACCGGGCTGACGCCGTCGCTGCTCGAGATCGAAGTCACCGAAGACATCCTGCTGCATGACGAACGCCGCGTGCTCGAGATGTTCAAGCGGATTCAGGAACTCGGCGTCCGGATCCTGTTCGATGATTTCGGCACCGGTTATGCGAGCCTGAGCTATCTGAAAAAATTCCCGCTCGACGGCCTGAAGATCGACCGGTCGTTCGTCTTCGGTCTTCTGTCGAATTCCGACGATGCCGCCATCGTCGGCTCGACCATCGGCCTCAGCAAGCAGCTCGGTCTCACCGTCGTGGCCGAAGGCATCGAGAACCGTGCAACGGCCGACTTCCTGGTCAGCATGGGATGCGAGGAAGGGCAGGGCTATTTCTTTGGCCGTCCAATGCCCGCCGAGGCATTCGAGAAACAATTCCTGGCGAATGAACTCCAGACTGTCAGCGCCGCCTGAGCGAGCGGCGTTCGCTCCTATCGCCGGCGCGCGACCGCTACGCCGAAGAGGAAGGCGACGAAGAGACTGGCCAGCGGTGCTTCGCGCGTGATCGCGGACACCGTTGCGAGCGCCCCGCCGGGCTTGCGCGATTCCTCCACGGCGGAGGTGAGGCGGTCGACGGCCGCGTGCACGCCTCCGGCGACTTCACCGATGGTGCGGGAGACGTCCGCGGCCGCATCAATGGCACGCTCGGCCATGCCGGGCTGGGACGAGGGTTGCGGTATCTCCGTGCTCAAGGACGCGACCTCCTGGCGTGATGATCGAAGCTGGCACCTCTGGCTATCCGCGCGCGCTCGTTCTGAACGGCGAGTCTGGTACCTTTGGCTATCCGCGACAGGCGCCGTGGTTGACGGCGGAAGCCGCCCTTGGATCAGCAATTCAGCGCACGGGATTTTGTTCCGGATGATATGCCGGCCCCTGTGCGTTCACCGGGAAACGACGGGTGCGAATCTCTGTTAGGCTGGGGTGGCCTTGCTGATGTCAGGAGACAGCCGTGACCGACCGGACCATGACGGATCGAGCCCGGCGCATCGCCTTGCTCGGCGCTCCCATCGACATGGGGGCTTCGCAGCGCGGCACCTTGATGGGCCCTGCGGCGCTGCGCACCGCGGGCCTGGCAACACTGCTCGAAAGCCTCGACTTCGAGGTCGTCGACCACGGCGACCTGTCCGCCGCCGAGGTGCGGGATCTCACCGACAGGCCACCTGAGAACGCCAATCATTACCGCGAAATCCAGCGCTGGACGCGGTCGCTGAGTCGCAAAGGCTATGAGATCGCAACCACCGGCGCGCTGCCGATCTTCCTCGGCGGCGATCACACGCTGTCGATGGGGTCGGTCAATGCGATGGCGCGGCACTGGCAGGAGCGCGGCCGCGACCTGTTCGTGCTGTGGCTTGACGCCCATGCCGATTACAACACGCCGGAGACCACGATCACCGCGAACATGCACGGCATGTCAGCCGCATTCCTGTGCGGCGAGCCCGGGCTCGACGGTCTCTTGGGCGAGGATCCGCGCGCTTCGATCGGTCCGGACAGGCTGGACCTGTTCGGCGCGCGTTCGATCGACAAGCTCGAAAGGGAGCTGATGCGCGAGCGCCGGATCAGGATCGTCGACATGCGCCAGATCGACGAGTTCGGCGTCGCCGTCTTGATCCGCCGCGTGATCGAGCGCGTCAAGGCGAGCAATGGCGTGCTGCATGTCAGCTTCGACGTCGATTTCCTCGACCCCAGCGTGGCGCCGGGCGTCGGCACCACGGTGCCGGGTGGCGCCACCTATCGCGAGGCGCACCTGATCATGGAGCTGTTGCACGATTCCGGCGTGGTCGGGTCGGTCGACATCGTCGAGCTGAATCCATTCCTGGACGAACGCGGTCGAACCGCGCGTACTGCCGTCGAACTGATCGGCAGCCTGTTCGGCCAGCAGATCACCGACCGTCCGACGCCGAGCAATGCCATCGCGCCGGGTGAGTGAAGCGTTGGCAAGAGGCCTTGGCGAGAGGACTAGGCCGGAGCCTTGGCGGCCTCGCGCCGAGATCGGGCACGCTCCTTGGGGTCGCGGGCCTTCGTCCGGCGTTCGGCCTGCAGACGCACAGCGCATGATCCTCGAATGACCGCTTCGCGCTCTCCCCCTGATGGTTCAATTCAAAGGGCCGCAGTCCAGCAGCTTGATCCTCCCGTCGGCGTCGAAGGCTAACAGCGCGCTGACGACGCCAGTACTGGTGACGTAAGAGATAACGGTCCCATTATGCGAGGGACTGAGGTCGTCCAGGATCCCGGCCGGGTATCTTTGCAGGCGATCGACCCAATAGGCGCGAAGTGCCTCACGGCCGGTGATGGTTTGGGCGCCGGAGCAGCCGCAATGGACCACGGCGTCTTCGGCATAAAGTTCCATGATCGTTTCGAGATCACCCGCGCGGTAGGCGTCGAGCCAGTCAACGGCAACGGCCATCGGGTCAAACGATATATTTGTCACTGCGGCTGTCCAACTGATCCAGGTATGGGAACCAAATCGATTGGATTTATTTTAGTATCCCACCCGGCCACGGCCATATGCCGAAGGACATAGAGGACCGGGCCGAGGCAAAGTCGATGTTGGACGCGTCCGCCAGGCAAGGGCTTCTCAAACCCATCCGGCTTGTGATCGTTGATCGGCAACCGATCGTTCTGCAGGGATTGAAGTCGGTACTCGGATCTCAGCAGGATTTCGACGTTGTCGCATCGTCCAGCGACGGCGCGAGCTGCCTCGAAGCCATCCGAAATTTCACGCCAGATCTGGCACTCATTGGCGACACCCGGCCGGATCTGACGGCATCCGACATCCTGAGGATTGCGAAAACGGAGCAGCTGTCCACGCGGGTGGTGTTCTTTACCGAGTCCGACGTCGACGACAATCTGACTGCCGCGATTGCTGCCGGCGCCTGCAGTACAATCTCGAAATATGCCGCTCCCGCCACTATGCTGCAATCGTTGAGGCTGATGACGACGAGCGGCGTGTTGCTGCAGCAGCGCGATCTCTTGCCCATCGGCAGCGAATCCGAGGTCGAGAAGGTCGGGAAGCTGCTGACCCCGCTGACACAGAGGGAACGCGAGATTGCCCTGCTCGTGTCGGAGGGAAAATCCAACAAGGAGATCGCGCGCGAGCTGAACGTTTCCCACGGGACCGTCAAAGTCCACCTCTACAATATTTTCCAGAAGCTTGAGATAACCAACCGGACCGTGCTTGCGACCCTCGCGTTGCTGCAACGCACCTCGGGCGTTGGTGTGCTTGCTCTGGCCTTTCTGGCGTTCGCACTTGCGGACGACCTCGAGGCCTCGGAAGCGAACGACGCCCGGCCGGACGACAACCAGATCGGCCGGGCGGACGAGCGCGCCACATATGAGGTTTGGAAGAAAGCCATTCTCCAGCACGTCATTCTTTCGCAATCTGCCAGAACGCCTGTTCAGTCAGAGAAGGATCCCTTTGCAAATGCCAGCCAGGCGGCGAACATGGTGACAGCCATGGAAGCGTCGCGCGCAGCCCAGCAATTCATGGGCTCACAGCCCTGGAAAGACTTCGGATCCAGCGCGCCCAGTCTTCCCGTGGTCTCGCTGAGAGGAATGAACGACGCTCCGCTTGGTGATGAGCCGGCTACTAAGCATCAATTGCCGCAATTCGCTTCCGGTCCCATGTCGAGCTCCGGGGGATATGGCACTTTCGCCGCTGTCGCGGGTGCGCTGATCTACGCGCTGCAAGATACCGATCCTGCCCAGGCACATGGGCGGGGTCCGGGATCGAAAGATCTCCTCACGGCCCTCGGTGAGAATGCGGCTGCAACACTCGCCACGACCGCCCATGTCGGCGATGATCACGCCGGCAACTCAGCGGCGGAATTTCTTTCCCGCGATTTGAGCCTGCGTTCCGTTTCGGTGACCTCTGCAAACGACGTGGCGCGAGAAGACGCTCGGGGCCAAACGAGCCCGGATCACGATGCCGGTCCGGCAGGATTTAGCCACGACCGACTGATCGGTGGGAATGTCGAACACGTCGTTGGCCATTTCCCGATTGATACGAAGCCGGGCTCGTCGGACCCGGTCCTGGATTTCGCATCTGGTCCTGGCAGGCTCAATCTTGCGGCTTTCGGAGGCCTGGCTTGGCTGCATCTCACAGCAGGAGCCAAGTCCATCCCGCCGCATACCCTCGCCTGGGTCTACGATTCCGCGCGCAACGAAACGATCGTCTATGTGAATCCGACCGACCGCACGCTCGATATCGGCGATCGCCGCGTGATGGAGATCCATCTGCAGGGGATTGTGTCCGTTGCGGAGTCCGACGTCGTTGAGGCAAAAAGTGTCGCTGTCGCGGCGACCCTGGAGCAGCTCGAACAGGCGCTGGCACCGGCGACTTCAGATGATGAAACCGGTTCGAACGCGGACAATGTCCGTGACGGCGATAGCTCGCTTGGGGCGGCTGGAATTTGGGGCGCCTGGACCGACGACGGATCAAGCTTCCACTTTGCACAAGTTCGGACCGGCTTCGGGACGCTGGCAAAGTCCAACGCCGTCACGCGAGATTCGGATGCCACGGGCGAGAGTGTCGCCGCGTCGGGTGTCACGTCGCCATCATCATCATCATCATCATCATCTTCATCCGCGCCTGGCCATAACGCGACGGCTCCGGCCAGCGAAGGCCTTGCCAAAAGCAAGCCCAATCATGCGGACACCGGCGCTCCCGCGACAAAGCAGATGGACCAACCGGGTCCAGCTACGGCCGACAGTGGCGGGCCCGGTAACTCTGAGAACGCTTCGGAGCAAGGGGCCGCGCACGCGGCGAACGCGCCGGGCCAAACGCGCGATGGCGGCAGCAATGGCAAGGGCGCCGAACACAAGGCTTCCGACACGGCAAAAGCGCCAGCAGCAGAGAAGACCTCGGGACCCAAGACGGTCGAGAAAAGCAGTGCGGGACACGACCGACACCCACACTCCGCAATTGCCTCGGAAGCCGACGAAATGGCCCAGCCGGGCGTCGCGACGGGCGAAGGCCCAGGCCGTGGCCACTCGCAGCACGCATCGGAACCCGGTTCTGCAAAGGGATCGGCGAGCGAAGCGAAGTCCACACCGGATAGTGGCCTCGGCAAAGACAAGGGGCACCACGCCTCGGCTTCGGACGACTCGCTAGGGCATGTGAAGGCGGCAAAAGTCGCCGAGCATAAACCCTCGGCGCAGTCATCTTCCGAGGTCGAGGGGGCCGGCGGCAAAAGTCACGGCAACTCCGAGCACGGCGCGGAGCCGGAGCCTCCGAAACCGGGTGCTGAGCGGATTGAAAAAGATACCGGCGTCGGCAATGGCGAAGAACGTCATGCTTCGGCTTCGGAGCCGGGGAAAGCGCAGAAGATCGCAGAACCGGCAGATCCAAAGCACGGCGCGCCAGAGGACTCAGTTTTCGTAAACGGACCAGAACAGCCCAAGCCGGCCGGACGAAGCGCTGAAGCCGGCGGTCATGCTGGAGACGGGACCTCGCAAGAGGTTGCGCGGTCGGGCGCTGCCGGATCGCAGCCCGCGCAGCCGATCAAAGCTGCGCTCAAGATGGGCGGTGCCGATCGCGACCTGGTCTTCCGCTTCGACGGCAAGGCAGTTCCTTCCACGGAGGTCCCGGGTGTCGAGTTGAAAGAACCCGGTCACCCGCAGGCTTCGTGCAGCCCGCAAGATCAACTCGGGGCAATTGTCGAAACGGGGCCCAATGCCCCGGGCGAACACGGGGCCCATCACGGCACCAATGCTGAGCATCACGGATCTGTGCCGCACGATTGGCTGATTTGATACGCGCGGCCTCATGACAAAAAACGCGATCGCGTAGCACGGTGCTGCTGGCCAGCCAGTCTGACGGAGCCCGGAACCAATGGGGGCGGCTTCGAATTAACCTGAGTTAGAACGACGGATCCCTTGATGACGCATTCCTTCCATAGCTCTGTCTCCACCGCTCTCCGCCATCCCGGCGTGATCGCCCTGATCGTGGCGGCTGTGACGATTGCGGCAATGCTGATCGTCGACCACGGACCGTGGAGCCGCGCCAAGACCCAGCCTGCTCATGTTGCGATGTACGCAACTACGGGAGAAGCGGCGCGGGCCGCCGGCGCCGAGGTGCTGCCAACCGAGCCGAAATCGCCGATCGAGCCGAAGCGGCCGAAGACGTCTCCGACCGTCAATCCTGTGACGCCTTAGCTCATCGACTCCTGCTTCTCAGCTCTTGCGACCGTAGTTGAGCAGTCCGCCGCTCGTCTTCGGCGGATGAGCGCGCAAGGCTTCCTCGTTCGGCTCGGTGCCCCAGCCCGGCCGGTCCGGAATCAGAAGATGGCCGTTCTCGATTTCCGGCTCATGCGTGAAAAGCTCACGGTCCCAGGCCAGACGATCGATATCGATCTCCATGATGCGCAGGTTCGGCACAGCGGCGCAAAAATGCGCGTTCATCATCGAGCAGAGATGGCCGTAGAAATTGTGCGGAGCAACGTTGACCTCGAAGGCTTCCGCCGCGGCCGCGATCTTCATCGACTGCCAGACGCCGTTCCAGGGCGTGTCGATGATCGCGACGTCCATGGCCTGGGCGTGGAAATAGGGCAGGAATTCGCGCAAAGAGAGCAGCGTCTCGCAGGACGAGATCGGGTGCGGGCTTTGCTTGCGGATATAGCCGAGCGCTTCCGGATTGAAGCTGTCGATCTCGACCCAGAACATGTCGATATCGGCGATGGTGCGCAGGATCTTCAGATAGCCTTCGGTCTTTGCGTTAAAGTTGCAGTCGAGCAAGATGTCGACGTCGGGGCCGGCACCGTCGCGGATTGCTTCCAGGTGCATGTGCAGGTCGCGCAGGATCTTGCGGTCGACGTTGATCTCGGGCGCGAAGGGTGAGCCGAAGCCGGGGCGCCAGCCGGTCGGCTTGCCGTCATCATAGGAGAAGATGTTGGTCTTGAGCGCGGTGAATTTCTTCTCGCGCACCTCGCGGCCCATGGCCTTGACACCGTCGAGGCTTTCGATCGGCGGTTTGTACCAGGACGGGTGATTGATGCGCCATGTCGCGCAATGCGACCAGTAGACCCTGATGCGATCGCGGATCTTGCCGCCGAGCAGCTCGTAGCAGGGGACACCGAGACATTTCGCCTTCGCATCGAGCAGCGCATTCTCGATCGCACCGAGCGCTTGCGCCACCACGCCGCCGGCCGCCGGCCGCGTCGCCGCGAACAGTTCGGCAAAGATG
>NZ_JAEMSD010000723.1 GCF_016462955.1 Bradyrhizobium sp.
CGTGCTTCCTCGCCAGGCGGTTGAGCCCCTTGATCGCTGCGTGCAGCAGCTTGGCAGTACGCCTCCGACGGGGGCCGTCTTGCGTGAGGGGTGGCAATTCGCGAAGCGTGTGACCTTAAGTCTAACTTTAAGGTCATCAGGCGATGCGGGTCGAGGTTATGGGCGGGCTGGAGCGGCGGCGGCGTTGGTCGCAGGACGACAAGGCACGCATTGTCGAGGAGACGCTGGCACCGGGCGCGAAGGTAACGGAGGTTGCGCGGCGCAACGGAGTAGCGACCAGCCTGGTGTTTACCTGGCGTCGACAAGCGCGGACATCGGAACAAGTTGTACCATCTTTTACGCCGGTGCAGATCGCCGCCGTAGCGGCCTCGGCTGAAGAAACTGCGAAGCTTTTGCCTACGGTGGATGGCCGAGTTCGCTCGGCGGCAGCCGCGCGTACTGGATTGATAGAGATCGATCTCGGCAACCGTCGGTGCATCCGGGTGGATGCGCACGTCGATCCGGAGGCGTTGGCGCGGGTTCTCGATGTGCTTGGACGCCGATGATTGCTATACCGGGGAATGTGCGGGTGTGGCTCGCGACAGGCTACACGGATATGCGCCGAGGCTTTCCGTCTTTGGCACTCCAGGTACAGGAGGTGCTGCGCAAGGATCCGCTCAGCGGTCATCTGTTCGTCTTCCGGGGTCGCCGCAGCGATCTCGTGAAGGCGATCTGGCACGATGGCCAGGGAGCCTGCTTGTTCACAAAAAAACTCGAGAGAGGAAAGTTTATCTGGCCATCGGTTGCCGGTGAAGCGGTAACGATCTCGCCGGCGCAGTTGAGCTATCTGCTGTCCGGGATCGATTGGCGCAATCCGCAAGAAACCCAGCGGCCGACGCGGGTCGGATAGGTGTTTTGGGTTTGAGTTTGCGGCCTGATCTGATTCAATGGCTTCATGACATCGAAGCCGGACGATCTTCCATCGGACCTTGCGAGCGCCTACCTCGCGCTGCTGGCCGAGCGCGAGGAGTTGCGGGCTGAACGCGATGTAGCAGTCGCGGATGCCGCCAACGCGCGGGCGGAGCTGTCGGACAGCGAGGTGCTGATCGCTCATCTTGAGCTACGGATTGAGAAGCTCAAACGTGAACTGCACGGGCAGCGCTCCGAGCGCACGGCACGGCTGATCGAACAGTTGGAATTGGAGCTCGAAGAACTCGCCACCACGGCGAGCGAGGATAAGCTGGCTGCGCAGGCTGCCGCGGCAAAAACCCAGAGCGTTCGCCCCTTCATGCGCAAGCGGCCAGTTCGTCAGCCATGGCCGGACGGCATCGAACACGAGCGTGTCGTCATTGAGGCTCCAACGAGCTGCTCCTGCTGCGGTGGATCTCGGCTGGCGAAGATCGGGGAGGATGTGACCAAGACGCTGGAGGAGATTCCGCGTCGCTTCAAGGTGATCGAGACAGTACGTGAGAAGTTCACCTGCCGCGATTGCGAGAAGATCAGCCAGCCGCCCGCGCCGTTCCATGCCACACCGCGCGGCTTCATCGGTCCGCAATTGCTGGCGACAATCCTGTTCGACAAGTTCGGCATGCATATCCCGCTCAACCGTCAGAGCGTGCGCTTCAAGGCCGAGCGGATCGATTTGCCGCTGTCGACGCTGGCCGACCAGGTCGGCCACGGAACCTTCGCCGTCATGCCGCTGTTCCAGCTGATCGAGCGTCATGTGCTCGTGGCCGAGCGCCTTCATGGCGACGACACCACCATCCGCATCCTGGCGAAGGGCAAGTGCACGACCGGCCGGATCTGGACTTATGTGCGGGATGACCGGCCGTTCGCCGGGCCTGCGCCGCCGGCGGCGGTCTATTATGCCTCGGGCGACCGACGGGGCGAACATCCCCAGAAGCATCTGGCCGCCTTCGCCGGCATCCTGCAGGCGGATTGCTATGGCGGCTTCGAGCCGTTGTTCGACCCAAAAAGGAAAGCGATGCCGATCACGCCGGCATTTTGCCTGGCCCATGCGCGGCGGGGATTCTTCGAACTGGCCGACATCGAGAAAACGGCCAGGGAAGGCCGCAAGGGCAAACCGGTCTCCCCGATCGCGCTGGAGGCGCTCAGGCGTCTTGACGCCCTGTTTGAGATCGAGCGCACCATCAACGGCTGCAGTGCCGACGAGCGGCGCGCCGTGCGCCAGGAGCGGAGCAAGCCGCTGCTCGAAGACATGCACGCCTGGCTTCTGCGCGAGCGAGAAACCCTCTCGCGCTCCGCCGAGGTTCTGAAGCCCATGAACTACATGCTCAGACGCTGGGACGACTTCGCCCGCTTCCTCGACGACGGCAGGATCTGCTTGACCAACAATTGCGCTGAACGCGCTTTGAGAGGCATCGCCTTGGGGCGGCGCAACTGGACCTTCGCTGGCAGCCAACGTGGCGCCGACCGTGCCGCCATCATGCTGACGATGATCACTACTTGTCGTCTCAACGACGTCGATCCCAAGGCTTGGCTCGCCGACGTCCTGGCCCGTATCGCCGATCTTCCTGCATCGCGGCTGCACGAACTGCTGCCCTGGGAATGGAAGCTCCTGCGCCAAGCCGATAAGCCTGCCGGTCAGCAGGCCGCCTGACCTTCACCCAACCGATCATAGAGCTCACTTTGCCCACGCGCGTGCGTCAATCTGGCGGCCTTCGTCGTATGCGTAC
>NZ_JAEMSD010000724.1:0-291 GCF_016462955.1 Bradyrhizobium sp.
TCATCGCTGCAATCAGCGACCGCTCATCGCTGCAATCGGCTTCTTAACGGACGACAGGAGAATGGCGGAATGCGCTTCGCTGATCGGCGCTGCGAAGTGGGTGGACGCTAAGCGGATTACGTCACCTGCGGTCTTCCGCACATTTCAGGCGGTCGGCCCAATCGGCATCGGCCAGACAACCGGTGACTCAATATCGAAATTGGCGAGTTCGTAACCGCGCCTGAAATCGACGATATGCTTGTCCATCCAGGAGCGCGCCTCCTTCCCGTCACGCTCAGTCAGCGCATTGAG
>NZ_JAEMSD010000724.1:301-2673 GCF_016462955.1 Bradyrhizobium sp.
GAGTATCTTCTCATGCGCAAACACCAGACGCTCGCCGGCATTCAGGCGGGAGAAAACCCGAAGGAAGGCCGGGTAGAACAGCTGACTCATGGGCTGGCGGCTGAGCTGGAGCGCGCGATTTCGCGAGGCCCGGGCAATGATCTGATGAAATTCGATATCAAGGTCGACCAGGCCCTGCTTGTCTTCAAGCGCCGCCTTGGTGTTCTCGACATTGGTCCGGAGCGCCTCAAGCATATCGTTGTCGATTCGTGTCGCGGCGCATTCGGCCAGCACGGGCTCGAGACAGCGCATGCTTTCCCACAACTCGAAGAAGCTGATCTCATGCAGGACGATCGCCGCCGTGACCCTCTGCGAGATATCGGCCTCGCGCGGCGCGGTGACGTAAAGAAGCTTGCCGCCGTCGTGACGACGAACCAGGCCATTCTGCTCCAATACCCGTATCGCTTCTCGAATGGTCGAACGGTGAACATCGAACGCCTCGGCCAATGCCGTCTCAGAAGGCACGCGGTAGCCGACTGCCCATTGGCCGGACATGACCCTGGCCTCAATGGTGCGTACCACCAATCGGTATGCCGGTTCGTTTCGCTCGCGCGATGAAGCATTCAGATCGTCAACTAGCGCCATTTTTAGTCCGACAAATTGGTATGCTACACAGTACCGCGGTGCAGAAAAATATCAACAATAGACAGAATCTTCTGGTTGATTGTGCGATCGATTTGACAACTTGCGACGATAACCCACATTATTGTCCGACAATAATCGCCGTTTTAGATGACCCTACCGCGGAGGTTGGAACCTTGGACGATATTGATTTCGCGCGAAAATCGGTGCTGGTGGTCGGTGGATCGAGCGGTATCGGCAATGCGATTGCGCAGGGATTTCGTTTGCGCGGCGCCGATGTCCACGTCTGGGGAACCCGGCAATCGGCGTCCGACTATGCCGCGGAGCAAGGTTGCGACCTCACCGGTGCACTATTCCCAGGTGAATGTCAGCGATTTCGATGCCATCGAATCGTTGCAGCCAGCCTTCCCGAATCTTGACGTGCTCGTCCTGTCACAGGGAATCGTGCTGTACGGTCGGCGCGAGTTCGAAATGCAGGGGTTTCGTCAAATCATCGATGTGAACCTCAACAGCCTGATGGCGTGCAGCCTCAAATTCCACGAGATGCTGAGAGCCAGCCGAGGGTCGATCATCATTCTCAGTTCGATGGCAGGGTTTCGCTCGACCAAAGGCAACCCGGCCTACAACGCCTCGAAAGCGGGCGCCGTTGGCCTCACGCGTACGTTGGGAGAGGCTTGGGCGGAGGACGGGATCAGGGTCAACGGCATCGCACCCGGCTTAGTCGCCACCAAGCTCACCAAGGTGACGACCGATCGTCCAAAGCGACGAGAGGCGACCGAGCACCGCGTCCCGTTGAAACGGCTCGGACAGCCGGAGGATATGGTCGGCACCGCCCTGTTCCTGGCATCTCCGTTGTCGAGCTACATGGTCGGACAGACGCTCATCGTGGACGGCGGCATCACGCTGGCCTGAACCGCCGTCCAGCCGGAGCATGATTCGCAAAGTGTCACGCTTCAGGTGCGTCGCGCGAACTCGCGGTCGCGCAACTCGCGGCGCCGGATCTTGCCCGTGATTGTCATGGGAAGTTCGCTCACATACTCGATCGCGCGCGGATACTTGTATGGTGCGGTCACCGACTTGACATGATCTTGCAGCGCTCTCGTCAGATCGGGCGATGGCTCACCTCCCTGGCGTAGCACGACGAATGCCTTCACGATTTCGCCGCGCTCGGGATCGGGGCTGGCGACGACGGCGCACGACTGCACCAGTGGATGTTCCGCCAGGGCATTTTCGACCTCGATCGGACCGATGCGATAGCCTGCCGAATTGATGACGTCGTCGGACCGCCCGCGATACCAGAGATAGCCTTCGGCGTCCTTCTCCGCCCGGTCGCTGGTGAGATACCAGCGCCCGTCAGGACCGTCGACGAAACACGCGGCCGTCTTGTCCGGCTCCTTCCAGTAGCCGAGCATGAGCTGCGGATTGGGCACCTTGAGCGCGAGGTCGCCTTCCTGGCCGGGCGGCAGACGGTTTCCACCGGCGTCGATCACGTCCAGATCGCTTCCGGGTGAAGGACGGCCCATCGAGCCGTATCGCACATCCTCTCCGGGGTAGTTCAACGCCACCATCAGGGCTTCGGTCTGCCCATAGGCCTCATCGATCCGGATGCCGGTCACCTCCTGCCATCGTTCGGCAACCACGGGGTTCATGGCTTCGCCTGCGGTGACGACGCGGCGCAGCCTTCCCATGTCCGCTCTGGTGCCGACCTCGGCAACGACGCGCGACAATTCCGTGCTGGCGGCGCAGTACAC
>NZ_JAEMSD010000725.1 GCF_016462955.1 Bradyrhizobium sp.
ACCGGGACGGGTGTCGAAGCAGCCGCGACGGGTTGGCCGTAATTGCGGTTCTGGACGCGCTGCAGCAACCGGCGAGCCGTTGCAGCCAGGTCGCTATTGTCCCAGTTCACAAGGTAGGCCTCGAACGAAGCGCGGGTGTTGATCGCGGTGGCGCGCTCCCAGGCCAGCATCTGGCGGCGGCGCTCGAGCACCGTGCGCAGGCGCGGCGTCCGGGTGTCCTGCGCGTAGAGCTCGATATAGGCCTGATACGCCTCGACGGTGTCCTCGGTGATCACGAGCTCGTAGGCGACCATGGCCGGCTTGCCTCGTAACTCCTTGCGCCAGTCTTCGAGGCTGCGCGTGCCGCCGGCGAGCGCCATCGCGGATGCGCCGGGAAGAACGGGCGTGCTGCCGCTGCTCTCGCCGAAGAACCTGAAGTCGGTGGTCAGGGACGAGCTTTCCCAGGGGATCTGCCGGCCGTCGGTCGATTGCGCCACGGCAACGCGGATGCGCTTAAACATTTCCTCGATCGGCAGATTGGGCTGCTTGGCAACCGTCAGCACGGCCGCCGTGTAGGGGCTGTCGAGGCCGTTGCCGTCTTCGGCTTCGGCGCCGGGCGAGGTCGAATAGGAGATGAAAGAGCCGGGCGCACCGGCCTTGGTGTCGACGATCGCAAGACCGTGGCCGGCGCCGCGGAGCGCGGGGAACGGATTGTTGCGGCAGGCATCCAGCATGAAGATGCGCGCCCGCGTCGGCAGCGCGCCGAGCGTGTTGAGCATGTCGTTCAGCCGCACGCCCTGGAGCGGAATGTCCGCCTCGCGCTTGGGATCGAGATCGACCGGAACGAGATAGTTCTCGCCGTCGATCTGAAGCCCGTGGCCGGCATAGAACACCAGGGCGACCGTGTCGGGGCCGCTGGCACTGACCTTGCCGGCGAAGTCCGAGATCGCGGCGCGCATGTCGGTCTGCGCCAGGTTGGCGGCGGTGGTGACGGTGAAGCCGGCATTGCCGAGCAGTTCCGTCATGCCCTTGGCGTCGTTGGCGGCGTTGGGCAGCTCCGGGACGGTGCGATAGGCCGACTGACCGATCACCAGCGCAAGCCGCGCTTCCGCGGCGGCCTCCGTTGGGGTGGTCAATTGGGCGAGGGCGAGAACACCGGATGCGAGAAACAAACTACGAAGAACGGGACGGCGCATGAAGTCACCTCCATCGGCAATGCGCGCGATGATGTCATCTCTTATAGGTCTGCACCATGAGTCGGTCTGTGCTCTGGATCACGCTGCGGCAAAATGGGGCAGGCCATGCCGGGCGGCCCATCGCGGCAGTCCTAAAGCCGGTCCACCGCCTTGAACGTACGGTCCTTCTGGATCACCGTCAGGAACACCTTCGGCGGCGTGTCGAGCATGCGCGTGCCGACGGTGACGGTGCTGCCGCTGATGTCGAAACGGCCGACATCGTTGATTGCGCGCAGCAGGTTTGCACGCGTGGGGTTGGAACCGGCCTTTTCCAGCGCGGCGGCCGCGAGGCGTCCGGCGAGGTAGCCTTCCAGCGACACGAAATCCGGCGTCAACGCCGGATCGAACGCCTTCTGCGCCGCCTGGTAGTCGGCGACGAGCTTGAGCGAGCGGTCCCAGGGAAACGGTACGACCTGCGAGACGATGACGCCTTCGCCCTCGGGGCCGAGTTCGGCGGCGAGCGCGTTGGCGCCGACGAAGGAGATGTTGACGAAGGTCGGATCGGCGCCGCTGCGGCGTGCGAGCTTGATGAACTCCGCGCAGGGCCCGTAGGTCCCGACCATCACGATGGCCTCCGGGTCGGCGCGCTTGATCATCCGCCAGGCCTGGGCGACCGCGCGGGTGTTGCGCTCGAAAGTGCCTTCGGCGGCGAGCTCGAGGCCGCGTCTGGCGAGCGCACGCTTCACGCCGAGAAGACCGTCGCGGCCGAAGGAATCGTCCTGGTAGAAGATGCCGATGCGGGTGAACCTGCGATCCTCGGTGAGATGCTTGATCCAGGCTTCCGCCTCCGCGCCATAGCTCGCGCGGATGTTGACGACGTTCGGAAGCTCCAGATCGCGCAGGAATTCGGCACCGGTGAAAGGGCCGATGAAGGGGACGTTCCTGACGCTGGTGATCGGAATCGTCGCCATCGCAGTCGGCGTGCCCACCGCGCCAATCAGCGCGAACACCTTGTCATCGTCGATCAGGCTCAGCGTCTGCGCCGCGGAGCGGTCGGGATCGTAGCCGTCGTCACGGCTGACGAGTTGCAGCTTGCGGCCGTGGACGCCGCCCTTGGCGTTGATCTCGGTGAACGCCGCGACGATGCCTTGGCGCATGCGCCGCCCGAGCATGGAGGAGGGGCCCTCCAGAACCGCGGCCTGACCGAACAGGATCGTATCCACGCTGACGCCGGCCTCGTCGCCCCTGGCCGGGAGCGTGGCCGCGGCAAGAAGCACGATGGTCAGGACGACGGATCTGGCTGATCGGAATCGATACATCGGGAGGATTGGCCGGATCGTTGGAGGAAACCTTGCGCAACCTAGCCTCGCGAGCCTGAATAGCTCGCTAAGCGGCACGGCGAAGAATGTCCGTAGTAGTCCGGGCAAAGTCGGCAACATAAGTCCGGAATTCCGGGATCGGTCAGGCACTTCGTTAACTAATTTCCGCATTGCGGAAAGACTGCTTTCCGAAATTGTGC
>NZ_JAEMSD010000726.1 GCF_016462955.1 Bradyrhizobium sp.
ATCGAGGCCATGGCGGATCAACCGAGACGGCCGCGCACGCTGGGCGATGCCAGGACGGAAGCCGAGGCGGCGTTCAAGAAGGTGACCGCGAAGGTCGCCGCGGCGCCGCCCAAGCCGAGCGCCGTTCCCGGCATCAAGGAGCAGGTCACCCTGCGCATCGACCAGGACGTGCTGGAGTTCTTCCAGGAGGGCGGTCCCGGCTGGCAGGAGCGCATCAACGAGGCCTTGCGGAAGGCGGCGGGGAAGTAAGCTCCCCCCGCGAGCGAAGGCGAAGCAGAGCCTTTCTTCGGTGACAGCCTGGATTGTTCCGTCGCAAGAGTTCCCGCAACGACGGGAGTATGCAGCGACCGCGTTGCCCCAACGAAAAAGCCCGGCGTGAACCGGGCTTTTGCATTGTCGATCTCGCTTCGGCTCAGCGGCGGAACATGCCGCCCATCATGCCGCCGACGACACCGCCGACGAAGGCCGCACCGGCAGCGTCGCCGGGATTGCTGCGGTGTTGTGGAGCCGGGGCGCTGCTGGCAGGCGGAGCGCTGGCGCGCCGGGCCGGTTTCTGGCTGGTGTCACTGGCGGTCGCCGGGGCAGCGACGATCTCCGCGAGCAGGGCCTTGTGCTGGTTCTTGTTGAGATAGCCCGACGAAGGATAGCCGCGCGCGGTCTGCCAGCGCTTGAGCACGGACCGCGTCTCGTCGTTGAATATGCCGGTCTGCTTGGTGTCGAACCCTAGCGCCGTCAATCGACGCTGCACGTCGCGGCGCTTGTTCTTGTCGAGGCCGATCTGGTCCTCGGTGACGAGATTGGCCTCGTCGGTGAACGTTGCGGGATCGACGCCGGCGTTGAGCGTGCGGGTCGCGGTCGAGGCGCCGCTCTTGATCGCCGCGAGGCGTGCCAGCGCCAGCGCCTTGAACTGGCCGTTCGGGTAGGCAGTGAGGTAGGCGTTGAGCTCTTCGGGCTTGTTCGACTCCTTGACCGAGCGCCAATATTCCAGCTCGACACCATCCCCGGCCGCCGCCGGCACCATGCCAGACGCGGTCGGAGCCGCGTTGGCGACCTGGGTCATCGGCGCCTGGTTGAGATAGACGGAGCCCGTCAGGTTGGTGTGGCCCCAGGGCAGCTGGCCTTTGCGGGTCTCTTCATTGACCTGGGCGCGCACTGACGTCATCGCCTGCTGGATCTCGACGCCGGGCCTGGTGATGTTGTCGATCAGCGCACGGGTGAACGGGCTGTTGTTGCCCTCCTGGCCGTCGAGCGCGGTCTGGCCGGGACCGGTGGCGAACGCGATCAGGGTGCCTTCGCCGGACTTCATCTCGGCGAGACCGCTCTGGACGTTGACGCTGCGGGTCGCCGAGTTCGACTTGATCTTGGCGGCGAAGGGATTGTCGCGGCAGGCATCGAGGAAGACGAGCTTGACCTTGGCATCGCCCATGGTCTGCTCGAGCGTCAGGTCGATGTTGATGGCGGCCCCCAGCTTGACGTCCATCTCCGACTTGATATCGGCATCGACCGGGAGAAGATAGTTGGTGCCGCTGACGGCGATGCCGTGGCCGGCATAATAAAACAGCGCGATGTCGGAGCCCTGCGCCTTGCGGCCGAAATCGAGCAGCTTTTCCGTCATCTGGTCGCGGCTGAGATTGGAGCCTTCGATCACCTCGAAGCCGACATTGCGCAGCGTGGCTGCCATCGCCTTCGCGTCGATCGGCGGGTTCGGCAGTTGCGCGACGTTCTTGTAGGAGCCGTTGCCGACGACGAAGGCGACGCGACGGTCGGCCTTGGCGGCGCTGACCGACAGCGCCATGCACATGAGCGAAGCGAGGAGGGTGAGATAGCGCATTCTGAAATCCCCAGAATCGAATTGCAGGCAGCAACAGATCGGCAAAGAACCTACACGAAGTGCCCGACCTCGTGCCACCAAAAGGGCGGTCCGTTGCGTTCAACCCGCTGCTGTGTGGCCGAATGTGCACGATGGGAGTGCTTCCCAACGTGATCCAAATCACATGGCCACTTGGTTTTGTCGCGTCAGGCGACACCAGGTTCACTGCGCGCGGGCGGGAACCGGTGACGCGGGCTTCAGATTGAGGAGATTGCCGAAAAGGATCAAACCCGCGCCGAGCACCGTCCAGGCGTCGAGCCGCTCGGAATACAGCAGCCAGCCTGCCGCCGCGGTCAATGGAACCCTCAGGAAGTCCATGGGAACCACGATCGTCGCATCGGCGTAGCGCATCGCGCTGGCGAGGCAATAATGCGAGAACGTGCCGCAGACGGCGATCACGCCGACCCAGGCCCAGACATAGGCCGATGGCCAGCTCCAGACGAACAGCGTCGGAACGAAGCCTACGGCCGACTGGACTACCAACATCCAGAACAGGATCGAGAGCGCGCTCTCGGTCCGGGTCAGAGATTTGACGAGCGCCATCGAGACGCCGAATCCCATGGCCGCCCCCAGTGCGATCAGCTGCCCCGGATTGATCTCTCCGGTCGCGGGCCGGACGATGACGACCACCCCGACGAGGCCGAGCACGATGGCCCCGATTTTCCATGGCGTCATCCGCTCGGACAGGAAGCTTGCCGCGAGAATAGCCGTCCAGATCGGCATGGTGAATTCGATCGCCACCACCTGGCCGATCGGGATCAGCGTCAGCGCAAAGAACCAGCCGAGCTGCGCAACATAATGC
>NZ_JAEMSD010000727.1 GCF_016462955.1 Bradyrhizobium sp.
TAGGAAGGTCGCTGCCGAACCGCGCCGCCGTATGATAGCGGGTCTGCGCCGTTATCGCCGTCCCCTTCTGTTGGTGGTGCTGCCCATTGCTGCCGCACTCGGCGGACTGGCGTTTTACCTGCACGGCGGACGTTATGTCGGCACCGACGATGCCTATGTCGGCGCCCAGAAGGTGCTGATTACACCCGACATCTCCGGCAAGATCATCAAGGTGCTGGTTAAGGAAGGCCAGACCGTGAAGCAGGGTGACGAGCTGTTCGAGATCGACGCCGTGCCGTTTCGCCTCGCAGTAGACGAGGCTAAGGCGCAGCTCGCTCAGGCGAAGACGAACTACGACAATCTGGTCGAGAACGTGAAGATCTATGGCCAGATGCTTGATCTTGCCCAGCAGGGCGTCGACCTGAAACAGCGGGATGTCGAACGCAAACAGCAACTGGTCAAAAGCAATTTCGGGTCCCAGCTCGACCTCGACAATGCGGCCAATGCGATGGTGACCGCGAGCGCACAGGTGCAGTTCATCAAGCAGCAGCTCTCCAATGCCAGGACGCAATTGCTTGGTAACCCCGAACTGCCACTAGAGCAGTTTCCGCCCTATGCCCAGGCTAAGGCGAAGCTGGAGGATGCCGAGCGCAACCTCGATCACACGGTCCTGCGCGCGCCGATGGATGGCGTCGCGACCCAGGTCGAGCAGATTCAGCTCGGCCGCTATGTCACCGCCGGCACGCCCGTCTTCTCCATCATCGATGTCGCGCACCCCTGGGTCGATGCCAATCCGAAGGAGAGCGATCTCACCCACGTCACCGAAGGGCAGTCCGTCACGCTTGAGGTCGACGCCTTCCCGAACCACGTGTTCAAGGGCACGATCGGCTCGCTCTCGCCAGGCACCGGCGCGCAGTTCGCGATCCTCCCGCCGCAGAACGCCACCGGTAATTTCGTTAAGGTGGTGCAGCGCGTTCCGGTGCGGATCTATTTCGACGAGCACGACAAATACGTCGCCAAGCTGAAGGCCGGCATGAGCGTCTACGCCACCATCGATACCGGGCATAAGCGCACGCTCGCGGGCCTGCTCGGTCTGTCGGCAACCGCCAATCAGGACAAGGACTGACCTGATGTCGGGCCCACTTCCTCCGGGTCTACGCCGGAACATGGTGACCATCTGCGCCATGACCGCAACGATCATGCAGGCGCTGGATACCACGATTGCCAATGTGGCCCTGCCCTACATGCAGGGCACGCTGTCGGCGTCGCAGGATCAGATCAACTGGGTGCTGACCTCCTATATCGTCGCTGCCGCCATCATGACGGCGCCTGTGGGGTGGATCGCCAACCGCTACGGGCGCAAGCGAATCTTCATCATATGCTCGGCCGGCTTCACCATTGCATCAGTGCTGTGCGGGCTCGCGCAGGACATCAACCAGATGGTGCTGTTCCGCCTGCTGCAGGGCGTGTTCGGCGCGGCCCTGGTGCCGCTTTCGCAGACCGTGATGCTCGATTCCTACACGCTCCAGGAACGGGCGAAGGCGATGGCGATCTGGGGCATGGGCGTGATGATGGGCCCGATCATGGGCCCGTCACTGGGCGCCTGGCTCACCGAGACCTATTCCTGGCACTGGGTGTTTTTCGTCAATCTTCCTTTTGGCGCACTGACGGTGCTCGGTCTGATAGCTTTCATGGACGAGACCAAGAAGGATCTCACGCTTCGGTTCGACTTCTTCGGCTTCGCGGCACTTGCAGTCGCCATCGGGTCCTTACAGCTAGCCCTTGACCGCGGTGAGCAGCTGGGGTGGCTCGAATCCAACGAAATCGTTGGCGAGTTCATCGTCTC
Source organism: Bradyrhizobium sp. (assembly GCF_016462955.1). Taxonomy (GTDB): domain Bacteria; phylum Pseudomonadota; class Alphaproteobacteria; order Rhizobiales; family Xanthobacteraceae; genus Bradyrhizobium. The sequence goes on from NZ_JAEMSD010000727.1 coordinate 1,826, forward strand.
GGCCGTGGGCTTCTACTACTTTTTCGCCCACTCCTTCACGACCGCGCGGCCGTTCATCCAGTTCGCGCTGTTCAAGGATCGCAATTTCGTGACGGGCTGCATCTTCATGACGGTGATGGGGTTGGTGCTGTACTCCACCATGGCGCTGGCCTCGCCCTACCTGCAGAACGTCATCGGCTATCCCATCATTACCGCCGGCATGTTGCTAGCGAGCCGCGGCCTCGGCACGTTCCTGGCCATGATGATGGTCGGTCGCCTCATGCGCTATTTCGAGGCCCGTACGTTGATCATCTCGGGACTCGCGCTGACGGCGGGCTCGCTGTTCCAGATGACCGGCTGGACCGAAATGACTCAAGTTCCGGAGATTGTCACCGTCAGCGTCTTCCAGGGTTTCGGTTTTGGCCTTGTTTTCGTGCCGCTATCGACCGTTTCGTTTCTAACGCTTCCAAACCACCTGCGCACCGACGGCACCTCGATGCTGACGCTGTTGCGCAATGTCGCAAGCTCGATCGGGATCTCGATCGTGATCGCCCAACTCACTCAGGGAACGCGCCGCACTTATGCGATCCTGTCCGAACACATCAACCCGTTCAACCACGCCCTGCAGATGCCTGATGTCAGGGGCATCATCAACCTGTCCACCGATGCTGGGCGCGCCATGGCGGACAAGATGGTCGCTGTTCAGGCTCAGATCATCGCATTCTCACAAGACTATCAACTCGTCATGCTGTTCATCCTCGTCTCGATCCCGCTCGCCATCATGATTGGATCTACGAAGGCCGCTCTGCGCAAGCAGACGGCAGGGCCAGAGCACGCAGTGGTGGAATGACGACACGCTG
>NZ_JAEMSD010000251.1 GCF_016462955.1 Bradyrhizobium sp.
CAGGTAAAAATCGCTGGGATTGCATCCTTATCGTCGGCGGACTCGTGCGCCAACCCATTTTCCGTGGTTCGCTGCGATCTGCCCTCGTTTTGAGGCCTTAACGCGCTTCACTTCACGGTGTATCGGTGGCCCGGCCGCGCCCGTTGTGGGATTGTCCGGCGCCCTCGAATCAATTCTTCCTCCGCCCGCCGACGAGACCGATGGACATGGACCTCAAAGACTTCATGGAGTTCGTGCAGACCACCGCACGCAGCGTCGGAGCGGAGATCTCCTCTCCGTGGTTCTACCTGCAATTCGGTCTCATCCTGGCCGCGGCCGGCATCGCCTATGCCGCGGAGGCCGCGATCCGCAGCCGTGTCGACATGACGTCACTGGCGATGCGCTTGCCGCTGCCGCTCCGGCACTTCATCCGGGTGATGGTCGCCAGCGCCTCGACGGCGGTGTTCACGCTGCTCGTGATCGTCTCGCGCGTGGTGATGTATCACGCGACCTGGCCGAGCCGCTCCTATCTGCTGATGGTCGCAGCCAAGCTGGGCTTCGCCTGGCTCGTGATCCGCCTCGTGACCTCGGTGCTGCGCAACGCCTTCATCGTCCGCCTGGTGTCGATCACGGCCTGGTTCGTCGCCGCGCTTTCCATCGTCGGCCAGCTCGACGCGACGGTCGAGCTGCTGGATTCCTTCGCGATCGTGCTCGGCGGTCTCAGGCTGACCCCGCTGCTGGTGCTCAAGGCCGGCGCACTGCTGCTGATCGCACTCTGGCTCACCAACATCGCCAGCAATTTCGCCGAGAGCCGGATCAATTCGACCACTGATCTGACGCCGTCGGTGCAGGTGCTGCTGGTCAAGATCATCCGCATCGGGCTGCTCACGGTTGCGGTCGTGATCGCGCTCGGCGCGGTCGGGATCGACCTGTCCGCGCTCGCGGTATTCTCCGGCGCAGTCGGCGTCGGCATCGGTATCGGCCTGCAGAAGATCGTCGCCAATTTCATCTCGGGCATCATCCTGCTCGCCGACAAATCGGTGAAACCCGGCGACCTCGTCACGATCGGCGACAACACCGGCCGGATCAGCGCGATGAAGACGCGTTACATTTCCGTCGCTGCCGGCGACGGGCGCGAATTCCTGGTGCCGAACGAGGACCTGGTGACGCAGAAGGTCGTGAACTGGACCTATACCGACAAGAACACGCTGGTGAAGATCGCCTTCGGCACCAATTACGATGCCGATCCCCGCCTGGTCTGCACGCTCGCCGCCGAGACCGCCGCCGCCCATCCGCGCGCCCAGAAGGGCAAGCCGCCGACCTGCATCCTGAACGAGTTCGCGGAAGCCGGGATGAAGTTCTCGCTGACCTTCTGGATCGCCGACCCCGACGGCATGGACAAGGTCAAGAGCGACGTGATGCTGGAGCTGTGGGACGCCTTCAAGCGCGAGGGCATCCGGGTTCCCTATCCCGTCCGCGAAATCCGCATCCGAGGCGGCGTCCTGCCGGTGGAAACCACCGTAGAAGTCCCGAATTAGGACGCTTTCGGGCCAGGAGCGGTCGGCTCGGCTTGCATGAAGGCCGCCAATCATTAAATTGGAGCCTGAAATCAAGCCTTCCCACCGACATCGAGGACGACCGCATCCGCATGAGCTACGTCGAAGCCACCGAGACCTCCCTGCGCAAGACCGGACAGATCAAGCTGCATGGGCCGAGCGCCTTTGCGGGCATGCGCAAGGCGGGTGCGCTGGTGGCGAAATGCCTCGACGAGCTCACCGACATCGTCGGGCCGGGCGTGCCGACCTCCAGAATCGACGAATTCGTCCGCGACTTCGCCTTCAGCCACGGCGCCTATCCGGCGACTCTGATGTATCGCGGCTACCGCTACTCGACCTGCACCTCGCTCAACCACGTGGTCTGCCACGGCATGCCCGGCGACCGGCCGCTGAAGGAAGGCGACATCGTCAACATCGACGTCACCTTCATCGTCGACGGCTGGTATGGCGATTCCAGCCGGATGTATGCGATCGGCCCCATTGCGCGCAAGGCCGAGCGCCTGATCGAGGTCACTTATGAAGCCATGATGCGCGGCATCGCCGCGGTGAAGCCCGGCGCCACCACCGGCGACATCGGCCATGCCATCCAGAGCTTCGTCGAGCCGCAGGGCATGAGCGTGGTGCGCGATTTCTGCGGCCACGGCCTCGGCCGCATGTTCCACGACGAGCCGAACATCATCCATGTCGGCCGGCCCGGCGAGGGCGTCCAGCTCAAGCCCGGCATGTTCTTCACCATCGAGCCGATGATCAATCTCGGCAAGCCGCATGTGAAGATTCTCTCCGACGGCTGGACCGCGGTCACCCGCGACCGCTCGCTGTCGGCGCAGTTCGAGCATTCGGTCGGCGTGACGGCGACGGGCGTCGAGATTTTCACGCTGTCGGAGCGGCACGGCGAAAAGCAGATCGCTGCAGCGTAAGCACAACCCTTGTTGCAAATCGCTCTCAAGACAACGGCCTGCCTGCGTCATCTTGCCGTTCCCCGCGTGACAATCGCCAGGGAATAGGCGAGGCATCCCGGTGTCGAACCTTCGCGGGCTTCAACAGCCTTCCGAGGATTCACCTCAAAGGGAGCACCACTATGTTCGAGGTTTCACGTCGCGATCTGGTCCTCGGGAGCACGGGGGCAGCGCTGGTCTTCGGCCTCAAGGGGCCCGTGTCCTTCATCGATGCCGCCTCTGCGCAGCGCGCCGGCGAGAGCCTCTCGTACAAGGTCGGTGACATCGAGGTCTTCAGCCTGCACGAGGGCTCGATCGAGCGGACGGTGACCGAGGGCATCGTCAAGAATGCCGGGCTCGACGACGTCAAGAAGGCGCTGACCGCAGCCGGCATCGGACCCGACAAGATCGACAACCCCTTCACGGTCACTGCGATCCGGACCGGCGGCAAGGTCGTTCTGTTCGACACCGGCTTCGGCGGCAACGGTCCCGCCAGCGTCGGCAAGCTCGCCAGCAACATGAAGGCGGCCGGTCTCGATCCGGCGACAGTGTCGACGGTGGTGATCTCGCATTTCCATCCCGATCACATTTCGGGCCTGTGGGTGAAGGAAACCAACGAGCAGGTGTTTCCGAACGCGGAAATCATGATGCCCGAAGTGGAGTACAAGTTCTGGACCGATGCGGCCCTGGTTGAAAAGGTGCCCGAAGCCAACCGCCCCCACGTCAAGCGGATTCAGGCGACCTTCCCGACGTGGAAGAACATCAAGCAGTATGGCGACGGCGCCGATCTCGTGCCCGGCGTCAAGGCCATCGCCACGCCGGGTCACACGATCGGCCACATGTCCTTCCTGGTGGCCTCCGGCGGGCAGCAGCTCTTCATCCAGAGCGACGTCACCGGCATCCACCAGCTGTTCGTCAGGAATCCCGGCTGGTTCTCCGGCTTCGACAGCGACGGACCGAAGGCGGAAGCCACGCGGCGCGCCTTCTTCGACCGTGTGATCGCGGAAAAGGGCATGATCGCCGGCTATCATTTCGGCTTCCCGAACGTCGGCACGCTGGCCAAGGACGGCAACGGCTACGCCTTCGCCGCCGTCAAGGCCTGATCGCGCCCAACGCCGTGATACGAAGGCGCCGTGTTCGCGCGGCGCTTTTTCTTTAGCTCTGCCGGGTCGTCGCCCGACACTTCAGAGTTGCAAAAACCGCCGGGCGCGGCATGCTTGTGCCGATGCCCCGCAAGACCGACCAGCCAGACAATCCAGCCGCCGACACGCCGCACTATCACGGCCATCGCGAGCGGCTGCGCGAGCGCTTCTACAGCGCGGGCGCGGATGCGCTGAGCGACTACGAGCTGCTCGAGATGGCACTGTTTCCGGCGCTGCCGCGGCGAGACACCAAGCCGCTGGCGAAGACGCTGATCAAGATTTTCGGCTCCTTCGCCGAAGTGGTGCATGCGCCGGTGGCGCGCCTGCGCGAGGTCGACGGTGTCGGAGAGGCTGCGATCAACCAGCTCAAGCTGATCGCAGCTTGCGCGCATCGCGTCGCCAAGGGTGGGGTCAACAGCCGCAACGCGCTATCGTCCTGGAACGAGGTGATCGACTATTGCCGTACCAGCATGGCGTTTGCCGAGAAGGAGCAATTCCGCCTGCTGTTCCTGGACAAGCGCAACCAGCTGATCGCCGACGAGGTGCAGCAGACCGGCACGGTCGACCACACCCCGGTCTATCCGCGCGAGGTGATCAAGCGCGCGCTGGAATTGTCGGCGACCGCGCTGATCCTCGTCCATAATCACCCCTCCGGCGATCCCTCGCCCTCGCAGGCCGACATCCAGATGACCAAGGCGATCATCGATATTGCCAAGCCGCTGGGGATCGCCGTTCACGACCATATCATCGTCGGCAAGAACGGGCATGCGAGTCTGCGCGGGATGCGGTTGATATAGGCGCGAGATAAACGCCCGTCATGGGATACACCGGACACGTTTGAGAATCAGGACATGCCACGCCTCCCTGATTTTGACCGTGTTGTCGTCCCGGAGGCGAAGATCGTGAGGTATTTGTTAAACGCAAACCACCCCGGCGGCCGCGCAAAGGCTCGTTTCCTCGAAGGGTTGGGTTTCAGTGTCCAGAACTGGCCTCTCTTGCGCGATGCCATCGTCGCGCACGCCAGGGCAAACGACATCACCAAGTCACATCGATCGCTGTTTGGAACTAAATACGAGATCGACGGCCCGTTGGAGACCCCGCAGGGTCGTACTCCGATCGTCCGTGTGGTATGGTTCGTGGAGCCTCAGGAAAACGTCCCACGCTTGGTGACCTTGGTCCCGAGGAGGATTTAGTATCAATGATCAATGAATTGGACCTTGTCGTATTGAAGCGAGATGTGCCTTCGGAACGGCTAACCGCCGGTGACGTGGGCACCGTCGTGCTGGTGCATCAAGAAGGCGAAGCCTTCGAGGTGGAGTTCACGACGCTGTCGGGGGATACGGTTGCCGTTGTCACTCTCGACGCGTCCGACGTGCGACCGGTCGAGGCGCGCGAGATCGTCCACGCGCGCGCAGTCAACTGATGCAACTTGACGCCAACGTGTATCCGATGGATCCGCAACAATATCGCTGAACGACTGCCGGTCCCCTCTCGGATCGAGCCCGCGCATGTCCGCTAACAGCCCCCTACCGCTCCGGTTGCCGGGACGGTACCGGACCCCTCACCTACTGCCGCAGCATGATCAACGGATCGGCGGTGTCGGGGACGCGGCGCCATTGGGCGTGGTCGTCGGCCTCGAACTGCCAGGCTTCGCCTGATTTCGACATCAGGATGATCTGGCCGCGCTCGAGGCGCCATTGCGTCGGGTTGAACTGCGCGACGGCCGCGTCGCATCGCGGCTTGAGGAAGACCTGGAAATTGTCAGCGTCGGCCTCGGTGTTGGTCAGCGTCAGCCCGCACACCGGCTGGCCGTTGCCCCGCACCATCGACCAGTCGCCGATCATCTGGTCCATCGACTTCGCCATCGAGCGGGCGGCGGCGAGGTCCTGCAGGATGTAGACCCCCTCGCCCTGGCGCAGGCCCTCGAAGATACCGGTCTCGACCTCGGTGAAGTCGATCACGGCTTCACCGGCCGCATCCTGCAGGCGGACGATGTCGAGGCCCCTGACATTCCAGGCGACGATGTCCTTGGTGAAGGGCAGCGCGGTCTTGCAGGCCGGCTCCAGCTCCAGCTTAAAACCCTGGCCGGCGCCCTCCGCCTTCAGCGTGACGACGCAGGTCTTGCTGCGCTCGGTAGTCGACAGCTCCCATTGTCCGGGCATTTGCTTCTTCAGGCTCGTCGCATCCTGCGCGTGCGCGGCGCCGATCGCGGCCAAAGAGGCCGCGACGGCGAATGCGAGGGCCCGAAGGGCGGTCATCAGCGTCCCTTGACCGGCGTTTCCGCGACCGGGGTCAGCGGCGCCTTGCCGGCGAACCAGGCCTTGAGATTGTCGACCACGAGCTGGTCCATGGCGTTGCGCGTCACCACCGAGGCGGAGCCGATATGCGGCAGCAGCACGACGTTCTGCATGGTCTTGAGCTCGTCCGGCACGTTCGGCTCGGCCGCGAACACGTCGAGGCCGGCGGCGAGAATGGTGCCCGATTTCAGCGCCTGGACCAGCGCCGGCTCATCCACCACCGAGCCGCGCGCGACGTTGACGAGAACGCCGCGCGGACCGAGCGCCTTCAGCACCTCTTCGTTGATCATCTTGTTCGTAGCGGCGCCGCCGGGCACGATCACCATCAGCGTGTCCACCGCCTTCGCCATCTCGATCAAATCAGGATAGTGCTTGTAGGAGACGTCCTTGGACGGATTGCGCGAGTGATAGACGACGGGCACCAGCGAGGCATCGAGCCGGCGCGCGATGGCCTGGCCGATCCGGCCCATGCCGACGATGCCGACCTTGCGGTCGCGCAGCGAGCCGACGCTGAGCGGATAGTTCTGGGTCTGCCATAGCCCGGAGCGGACGTAGCGGTCGGCCTTGATGAATTCGCGCAAGGTGGCGATCAAGAGGCCCATGGCGACGTCGGCGACCTCCTCGGTCAGCACGTCCGGCGTGTTGGTGACGACGATGCCATGCTCGGCCGCGTATTTGGCATCGATGTGGTCGTAGCCGACGCCGAAGCTCGCCACCATCTCGATCTTGGGCAGCTGCGACAGCGAATCCTTGTCCGCACGGACCGTGTGATAGGTCACCGCGACGCCGCGGATCTTGTCGCGGATGGCCGGCGTCAGCCGTTCGAGATCGCCGCGCGTCTCGGCCTTGTGCACGACGAAATGATCGGAAAACCCGTTCTCGAGGATCGGCCTCACCGGCCCATAGATCAGGAGGTCGATCTTCTCGGACGAAATCGAACCGGCAGCCATCAATTGTCCTTTCCAAGCGCGCTTTCGTGCCAGCGCCGTAAAACGAGGTGGGAAACTAGCGCCAGCACCCCATAGATGACAATCCCGGCCAGCGACAACAACAGCAGCGCCGCGAACATGCGGGGTATGTTCAAGCGGTAGCCTGATTCCGCGATTCTGTAGGCGAGCCCGGAGCCGGCGCCGGCTGTTCCCGCCGCGATCTCGGCCACGACGGCACCGATCAGCGACAGCCCACCGGCAATGCGCAGGCCGCCGAGGATGTAGGGCAACGCCGCGGGCAGCTTGAGAAAGCGCAGCGTCTGTTGCGGCGAAGCGCCATAGAGCTGGAACAGGCCGGCGAGATTGCGATCGACCGAATTGAGCCCGAGCGTGGTGTTCGACAGCACCGGGAAGAAGGCGACGATGAAGGCGCAGACCACGACCGCGGTCTGCTGCTCCAGATAGATCAGAAGCAGCGGCGCGATCGCGATGACCGGCGTCACCTGCAGCACAACCGCATAGGGGAACAGCGAATATTCCACCCATTTCGACTGGTTGAACAACAGCGCCAGCGCGATGCCGCCGATGCTGGCGGCGGCAAAGCCTTCGAGCGTTGTGAGAAGCGTGGTAGCGAGCGATTGCGACAGCACCGCCCAGTCCTTGATCAGCGTCAGGACGATCACGGATGGCGCCGGCAGCACGTAGGGCGGGATGTCCCTGAGGCGAACCAGGAGTTCCCAGGCGATGAGGCCGGCCGCGAACACGATGACTGGCAGGACGAAGCGCATCGCGCGTTGCGCGCCCGACGGTCTCGCGATGACCGGGCTTTGCGCGTTCATAGCGTCGACTGCCCCGAATAGGACGGCGCCAGCGCGGCCGAGACGCGCCGGCAATAATCGGAATAGGCCGTGGAGGTGCGAAACTCCTCCCCGCGCGGCTCGACCGTCTCGATGCGGATGTCGGCCTGGGTGCGGCCGGGCCGCCCCGTCATGACGACGACCCGCTGCGACAGATAAACGGATTCGAACACCGAATGGGTGACGAAGATGACGGTCTTGCGCAAGGACCGCCACAGCGCGAGCAGATCGTTGTTGAGGCGGAAGCGCGTGATCTCGTCGAGCGCGGCGAACGGCTCGTCCATCAGGAGGATATCCGGATCGGTGACGAGCGCGCGGGCCAGCGACACCCGCATCTTCATGCCGCCGGAGAGCTCGCGCGGATAGGCATCGGCAAACTCGGCGAGTCCGACGCTGGCGAGCGCCGCGTCGGCGCGGTTGCGCCCTTCGGCCTTTGCGATGCCGCCGAGCTTCAGCGGCAGCCGCACGTTCTCGCGGATATTGGCCCAGGGCATCAGCGTCGGCTCCTGGAACACGAAGCCGATGCCGTGACCTGGCGGAATTTGCCCCGTCTGCATCCCGGCCTGGTGCCGCGCCACCCGCACCGTGCCCGAAGTCGGCGCGCCGAGCTCTGCGATCAGCCGCAGCACCGTCGACTTGCCGCAGCCGGAAGGTCCCAGCAGCGAAATGAATTCGCCCTTGCGGACAGCGAGGTCGAACGGGCCGAGCGCCATGACGCCGTTGTCGTAAGTTTTCGTCACGCCGCGCAGGCTGACGGCGAGACGCGTCAGGCCGGTGTCGGCGGCGGACGAGGTTTTGCGCTCTACCATCGCGCGCTGATCATGGCGGGGCACGTCACCTCTCCCCGACGGGGAGAGGTCGGCGCGTAGCGCCGGGTGAGGGGCCGCGGGTCCGACGAGAGAGCGTAACCCCTCACCCGCATCGCATCTGGCGATGCGATGCGACCTCTCCCTTCGGGAGAGGTGGGCACCAGCCGTACCGACGTGCCAAAGCTCTGCATGCGCTACGGCTTGTTCGGGCGCAGCTCGAGGCCGACGCCCTTGTTGACGAAGCGCAGCGTGTAGGATTTGCGGAAATCGAGATCCGCTTTCACGACGCCGGCCTTGACCATCTTGTTGAAGAAGGAGCCATAGCGCTCGTCGCTCATGGCGCCGATGCCGTTCTTCAGGCTGTCGCCGGAATCGACGATGCCGTGCTCCTTCATCTTGACGACGGAATAGGCGAGCAGATCATCCGTCATCTCCGGATTGAGCTTCTTGATGAGCGCGTTGCCGGCGGCATTGTCGCGATAGATGTAATTGTACCAGCCGATCATGGAGGCATCGACGAAGCGCTGGACCAGATCGGGCTTCTTCTCGACGATGTCGCGACGGGTCTCGATCAGGGTGGAATAGGTGTTGAAGCCGTAATCGGCGAGCAGCAGCACGTTCGGCTTGAAGCCCGCCGCCTTCTCGACCGCGAACGGCTCGGAGGTGACGTAACCCTGCATGGCGCTCTTGGAATTGGCGATGAAGGGCTGCGGATTGAAATTATAGGGGCGCACGTTCTTCTCGCCGAAGCCGTATTCGGACTTCAGCCACTGGAAATAGCTGGTCATGCCCTCCTTGGAGACGAACAGGGTCAGCGGCTTGAGATCCTCGATCCTGGCGACCTTCGCGTCCGGATGGGTCAGCATCACCTGCGGATCCTTCTGAAAGATCGCCGCGATGGTGACGACGGGAACGTTGTTGGCGACCGCGTCGAACGACATCAGCGTGTTCGCGGCCATGAAGAAATCGATCTTGCCCGCGATCAGCAGCATGCGGTTGTTCTCGTTGGGACCGCCGGGGACGATGGTGACGTCGAGGCCGTACTTCTTGTAGGTGCCGTCGGCGACCGCCTGGAAGAAGCCGCCATGCTCGGCCTCGGCCACCCAATTGGTGCCGAAGGTGACCTTGTCCAGCGTTTCGGCCTGTGCCGGCGCAAGAGAGACCACGGCGGCCACGAGGCCCATCGTTAACGCTCGTCGCAGATGAGAGGGGGGCATGAT
>NZ_JAEMSD010000252.1:0-8906 GCF_016462955.1 Bradyrhizobium sp.
AGGATACGAAGTTCCTCGGGTTGCTGCCCTCGAACTTCAACACGAAATCGCCCCGGCAAAGGACGCATCTTGAGCAGCTCCTGCGCGAGGCTGGCAAATATGTGTTCCCGGGCCAGATCGTTGCAAGAGACGGCTACGCTGAGGCCGTCGCGGAACGTCTGCCGGTCTGGAAGCTGAAGCGCCGCTCTGCGCAAGAGGCTGGTCGGGAAATCCGCGATGTTCTCGCCAAGATCGTCGCGCAGATGGACGAGACGGCACATGGCGCTTGATCTCAGCTTTAAGCAGCTCATTGATGCCGCGGAGGATGTTGCCGCCCCAACCGGGCAGCCCACCTCCATCGCCATCGATCGTATTGACGAAGACCCGGATCAGCCGCGTCGCAGCTTCGACGAGCAGAAGATCGAGGAGCTTGCGGAATCGGTCCTTCAGCATGGCGTGCTGCAACCGATCGTGCTGCGGCAAGCGACCGAGGAAGGCCGGTACGTGATCGTCATGGGTGCGAGGCGGTATCGTGCGGCCAAGCGCGCCGGGCTCCGTGACATCCCGGCTTTCATTCAGGCCGTTGGTTCTGCGGATCGTTATGTCCAGATGATCGAGAATATCCAGCGCCATGACCTCAATGCCACCGAAATTGCGGCGTTCATCGCGGGCCGTCTGGAGCTAGGCGATAGCCAGGCCGACATCTCGCGCAAGCTCGGCAAGCCCAGGGACTGGGTTTCTCGCTACGCCTCGGTCCAGAGCATGCCGGAGTTCCTCCGGTCGAAGCTTGCCGGCTCGTCAATCCGTGCTGTGTATGAACTCTTCCAAGCGTGGCGCGAACAGCCCAACGCCATCGAGACCTTATGCGCAGCGCAGGAGAGTTTTACCGATGCACACGCACGTCAGCTGGCTCATAAAATTCGGACTGAAGGCCGCGGTTCGCATGCTGATTGCGAAGGTGCCTCTGGAGCTCAAGCAGAACGAAGTCGGCCGCGGGTGGCATTGCGATCGACAGAGACGGACCCTGTAATACCGAGCGCGGAAAGGCGCCCTCACTCGTCGGTTCGTCGAAACGAGACAATGAGCCCATCACTGACGATCAGAGTCCGTCACCAGGATCGCACGGGCTGTCTTCTGGTCGATCGACCAGCCTCTCAAGGCTCACGTCATGCCGTGCTGCTGATGGATGGCGCAGACGAAGCGGAAGAGGTTCCAACATCGACCATCACAATCGAAGAGGTCTTTTTCGCATGAAGCTGGTCTTAAAGAGTCTCCGCAGAAACATTGCTACAGTTAGTGCGCCGGCGGAGCGGATTTCCCATCCGAAGGATGGCGCGTTAGCGCAGCAGCCGGAGGCCGAACGCGCCCCCCACAGCGCTGTAGAGAGGCCGGAGGCTGCTGGAAAGCCGCGGCCCACATGCTCGGTGCCAATGTTGCCGATCTCCACGCGCGGTGTTCGTGGAGTGGAAGCACTGGGGGTGGAGCCGGCTGCGTCATTCCCAGAGGAATTCGTCGCATCGATCGTCGGCTGGGGTGGGTCTCAGTTGCAGCAACACCCGCGGGTTGAATGTCGAGCCTGTTGGTTTGAACCAACATCGAGGGGGTGGAAGGATTCGCGTTTTCTAGTGCAGGATAGGCTTCGCGCCAGCGATGTATTACATCGCGATTGGGATTGGCGTGCATGGCTCTGATCTCGCTTCGCGTCTCCGACCAAGTCGCGGCGGAGTTCTCAGTTCTTGCAGCGACACAGGGTGGCAAATCCGCGCTGCTGCGACGTCTGATCGCTGATGCACTAGCCGCACCAGCGCCGCGCATCTTGGCGTTGCCCGTCGGGCGACGGGAGAAGGTGACCGTGCGATTTCGTGAGAGCGAGATGCGGCAGCTTGCTGAAGTGTCACATCAGCGTGGCATGACCCGAACCGGCTGGATCGTCGCGCTGGTGCGCTCGCGGTTGGCGTCGCCCGTTCAGCATTCCCCGGACGAGCATGCCGCGCTTCGCGCGATCGTTCGCGAACTCAACCGGATTGGCGGCAACATCAACCAGATCGCACGCGCCGCAAACACCAGCGTGCTGCAGGGCAGGGCGGTTGAGCCCGATCTGTCCGCAATTCAAGAGGCCACATTGGTCATCGAAAGAGAGCTGGCGCAATTGCGTAGCGCGCTGCACGGCAATGCCGACTATTGGAATGGACAGTCATGAGCCGGCGCTCGCCGCGGCCGACCGACCTGACCTCCGAACTTCCGCCGATCTCGTATGTCTGGGAAACGCCCAATCGGCGCCCGCGGCGGGCCGAGTGGGATATCCCAGATCCGGGCGCTCCGGGCCTCCTGACGCCGGCGATGCGTGCAAAGCTCGAACGCATCGTGCGCCGAGCACCAGAGGTGATGGTCAAGATCACCGGTCGCACAAAGAGCGTAGCGCATCTCAAGTCGCACCTTGCATACATCACGCGAAACGGTGAGCTCGATGCGGAAACAGAGCAGGGCGCGACACTGGCGGGTCGTTCCGGATTGAAGGACCTGCAGCAACGCTGGGAGGATGATGCCGGCCTCGACGACAAGCGCCGCCGTGACGGATCGCTTTCGATCAACATTATTCTGTCAATGCCGGCCGGAACCGATACGGTCGCCGTTAAGGATTCAGCGCGGGCATTCGCCATCGAGACGTTCGGGGACAATCACGACTACGTCTTTGTCCAGCATCTCGACGACAAGCATCCCCATGTGCACTTGACCGTTCGGTCGTTCGGCCATGACGGCAGGCGCCTCAACCCCCGCAAGGCGGATCTTCAGGCCTGGCGGGAGCGGTTTGCTGGCGAACTCCAGCTTCGCGGGATCGCGGCGGAGGCGACGCCGCGGCGAACCCGCGGACAGGTGAGAAAGGCCGATCGCGGGGCGGTCCTCGCGATGCGCAAGCGAAAGGTCACGCCCAATGTCGATCGGCTCGCCCGTGACAAGGTGCTTTCGGAGGTGAGGGGTGGCAGGACCGCCAAAAACCCCTGGGACGAACAAATTAAGTCCCGTCAGGACGTGATCCGGCGTCGATATCTCGATTATGCCGCCGAACTACAGCGCTCTGAAGCGCCAGTAGATCGCGAGTTGGCTCGCCAAGTTCGGCAATTCGTCAAAGACATGCCCGCTGTCGAGACGCGCCGGCATGCGTTGAAGAATGAGCTTGCGGAGCTTGCCAATAGCCGGCGCCGCGACGCGGATCAGGGCGTCGATGCCGATGGGCGCGACGAAACACGAGGTGATGAGCGGGCCAGATAAGCTGACCCGGAGGTTCATCAGGCCCGAATCTCCCGGAGGATCGAGGCGCCCGGAACTATATCCCAGTTGCTGTTCCAGGGCGCTAAAGTTAGGCAGGCAAAACCATGTCCGTAAATCTCCATCGCGGAATGCTCGCACGATGATCATCAATCGGATTGACATAACCCTCTCAAGGCTGAAACAGGGGTTCGATTCCCCTAGGGAGCGCCACCCAGTACTCATCTGCGAACCCGGAATGGCCCCATTTCGGCTGGCCAAAACCGCCTTTTCGAGCACATCCCTGCTGCCCTTGATCCGGATCGCGGTGTCGTCGACTTCAATTACGCTGATGAGCGACTGTAGGTAGGCTTTCCGGAATGGGATGGACCCGGAGGTGAAGTTTTCCCGCATGGTGCGGCCGAACTTCTCAAGCAACGCGGGATCAATTTGAATTACGTTTAATGAGTGTGACTTGGCCCGCTCTAGTGCAGCCTTTGAGCGATCACGATCCGCCTTCAGAACATTCAAGCGGTCCTTGAGGACATCGTCGATCTCCGTGACCCCCTCTTCGATGAGCTTGTAAAGGCGCCCAAGTTTTTCGTCGGCATCGCTGAGTTCGCGCTGGAGCGCCGCGATACGCGCATTCACGGCGTCCGCCTTTTCTGCGCGACGCGCCGATAACGACGAAAGGATCGCTGCCAGTCGCTCTGGCTGGAACAATCGTTCAGCCAGTTGCGTGGTGACCAATTCGTCCAACTTTTCCATTCGGACCGACCGACCTTTGCAAGCCGTCTTTCCTTTTCGGTTACAGGTCGAACAGGAATAGTACCGATGGACGCGTCCGGTCTTCGAGGTTCCGGTCCGTAACGTCATGGCTCCTTCACAAGTCGCGCAGACGGCCAACCCCGTGAGCAAGATCGGACCAGTCGTCACGCGCGGTGCCACCACCTTCGGGCTCCGCGCATGAAGTTGTCGGCGGACCTGTTCGAAGACGTGGGGCTCGATGATCGCGGGAACAGCGGTCGTGATGACCTCGTCGTCCGGCTTGCGTTTGCCGGTCCGTGAAGACATCTGGTTGAACTTCCACTCGCCAACGTAGGTGGTATTCGTCAGGATCTTGTAGATCGTGCCGGTGCCAAACGTCTTACCCTTCCTGGTGCGGTACCCGTGGCTATTGAGCCATTTGACGACTTCCTTGACGCCGAGTGCCCCCGAGGAGCCATCGCGTAGAGGTAGAGCTTGAAGATAAGCTGGACCGTTTCTGCATCGACCGGATCGATTGCGAGCGTCTTCTTGATCTTCGTGCCGCGCTTCTCTACCTCGACCAGAACATAGCCTAACGGCACTGGCGAGCCATTCCAGAAGCCATGTTGAGCATTTGCCTTCATGTTCCTGATGACATGTTTGGCATTTTCCTTGGACTGATACTCGTCGAATAGCGCGATGACTTTACGCATCATGGCCTGCACGGGATCGTCGTCGTCGCCGAGCGGTTGGGTAATCGAAACTAGCTTTACATCATGCTTCGCCAGCTTCCTCAGGTAGAATTCCTGTCCGAAGGCGTCGCGGAAGAAGCGGCTATAGCTGTGCACGACGATCAGGTCGAATGCATGCTCACCGTCGCAGGCGCGTTCGATCATCTGTTGGAAAACTGGGCGTTTGTCGTCGGTAGCCGATGCGCCGGCTTCGATAAACTCCCCGACAACTTGATGACCTCTAGCCTCACACCATGCGCGCAATTGGGCGCGCTGATCTGGAATCGAGAGATCGTGTTTCGCCTGTCGATCCGTCGAGACGCGCAAGTAGAAGGCCACTCGGGACGAATTGGCGTCGACTGCGCTGTTCGATTTACGCGCGTGCTTACTCATGTCATCAAGCCTTTCGCTCCTGAGTCTCGCAGCTCTACAAGCATCTGCAACAACTATTTCTTGACCTCGATCGCCAACTCTTTGCCTGCGGTTGTAGCCCTCAATTTCTCGTACAGGTCGACCCTGACGAGCTTGCCTGATGGTTTGCGGCCTCCGATCGTCTTGTCACACCGGCGCGTCCATTCGAAGCGGAGCGCCTCATGCAGCATCTCGGCGTGCTTCACGAGCAAGCGCCGGAACGTCGCCTGCGCGCCGTTGTCCGGCAGCCTCAGGAATCCCGCGATGAAGATCCGGTGACGCAGGTCCTCGTTGCTCGCGCGAAGCTCGATGATCGCCGCGTCCAGATCCCGGGGCTTGTAGAGGTAGCGGGGATCGGGGACGAAATCATCGCTCATCGAGGGACGCTGCGCCAGCACCTCCCCAACGAGCCAGAGCCCGCCGTCGATGGCGATGTTTGCGTATTCCTCCAACCGCATTTCCAGCATGCGGGGTTCGTAGAACGGGCGGATGGTCATCGTTTGTCTCCTTTTTGATATGCCGTGGCTACCGCCGGCATCGTTCGGGGTTGGGGTTCGAAGACGGCGTCGAGCAGGTCGCTGAAATATCGCTCGACCACGTCCAACTCGGCCTTCGAGACCGGAATCGGATCGGGCAACTCGTTCTCCACGGTCCAGAATTCCGGATCGGAGGGCCGGGGCTTTGACGGAGGACAGCTAGAGCTCATGGTCGAGCTCACGCTTCTTGCGATGTTTGCAATCGCGATCGCCGGCCACCTCGGTTGTTGCCAATTCGGATGGCGAACGATGCGTCTCCCGGCGCTGCTGCTCGCCGCCACGCGTCTGTGCGTCTACCAGGATGTCCGGCGACGAGCGCTTGAAGCCGCAGCGAGCAAGTCGGCTTGCCAGGTAGGTTCGCCGCGCCACCGCGCCGATTTCGTTCGCTTTGCCCCGCTCCGAAAGAGGCAACTCTGCCCTAATACGGGCATCCAGCGATTTGCGATCGCAAAAAAGGTCGGTTGCGTTGCGCGCCCGACTCGACGCAACCAGAATCGAATGACGATCCATGTCGGGCGACAACCATGCGATTGCACGGTCTGTGGTGCAGCCTTGTGCGCCATAGATCGTCGTCGCGTAAGCGTGTGTGAGCTTGACGCGACCCTCGCCGTCGGCAATCTCATCTGTGGAGAATGTGAAGCGGCCTGCATCAGTGCGAACTGCAATGTCGACGCGTCCATCGTTGGCAGCGTCAATTGCCTCGACGGTTGCTTCGGTGCCATTGATCGTCTCAAGGTCGCGGACTTTAATGCGGGTGAGGAAGCGAATTCGGTCGCCGGCTGTCAGTGGCAGTGATACCGTTGAATTCGACGACGTAACGGCTTTCAGTGTCACGTCCTCGCCGCGAATTATGTTCTGCTGGCGGAGCCGGGCGCGAATCTCTGCCGAAATCGCCCGTACCTCGGCGTTCGTTTTGGCTATGAGAAGAGAGCGGCCAGGCGCGGCTTTCTCATGAGCTTCCCAGGCGTCGACCATCGCGCGCACCGTGGCCTTGGGACCAAGCGCCTCGTGGAGGAGGCCTCGGCGCTCAAAGGCCTCCAGCGCTTCGTCGGCGTCCCCCCTCCCGAAGGCAGTGACGGCATCTCGCGCCCATTGCTCACGTTGTCGAACAATCTTGGTGACTGACTGTACCGATGAAAAATTTGCGGCGAGCGCCAAGCCAGGGCCGGCCCCGACGCTCTGTAGCTGGTTGCGATCGCCAACCAGGACGAGATGCGGATTGAGACCCTTGGCATCGGCGGCCTCTACTGCCGAGAGAATGCTGTGCATCTGCCGGCTGGAGAGCAGGCCGGCTTCGTCGACGATCAGTACGGTGTTCTTATCCAGAAACGGAACGCCATGTTCGGCACCCACGAGCCAAGAGTCTGTTGCACGTGCATCGATCGCCAATTCATCGCGAAGAGCGTGAGAAATCTTCCATGCCGTGGAGGCGCCGATCACGCGGTACCCGACTTCGGCGTCGGTCCAGGCGTCGGTGATGGCTGCCAAAGCCGTGGTTTTTCCCGCGCCCGGGGTGCCCTCAAGAATCGTGATCCTGGCACCGCTGGTCGCCGCGCGCACGGCAACAGCCTGCTCCTCGTTGAGCCCATACTTCTGGATCAACTTCGCGACGATCGTAGGGGGCGGCGCGATTGGCGATTTCTTGGAAAGCCGAGCTGCCATCTCGCCGATTTTCAGACTCGATGCGCAGCATTTCCGGCGTGGTAAAGACCTGATGCCCCCACACGTCGCGATCGAGGGTAACAACCGCCTTCGTCGCGACCAGGCGATTAACCTCCGTTTCGACGCGTTCCGCGCCCTCGCCGGTTCCGACAAGGGCGGTGGCTACTGCGGCGTAGAGATGCCGGCGTTCGAAGGTGCTGTCATGCTCAGTAAGCCGATCCGGCAGAGCCGCGAGACGCCCTTGGAGCAATCGCTCACGATCGGAATTCTCAAGCGATGCACACTGCTCGCGACCCGCGGCAAAGCAAGAGTCAATGACGGCGTTGCGATCAAAGCCGATATCGCGGGCACATTGCTGCCAGAATGCGAAGCGGTCGTGGTGTTGCTCCTGTTTAGCCTCACGGGTCGCTTTGGTAATTGCGGCGGCCAGTGCGGGGGCACTTGCGCTGTCTGTCCCGGCTGCGTCGAGTGCTTCCTCGATCTCACCGCGACGAGCCGAGAAATAGGATTTTAGCTGGGGAACAATTCCGACGACTTCCCAGATTCCATTCTTGCCGATGTCTCCGACGGCGAAGCCAAGATTCTGAAAATTTTTGGAGAGCTGGGCGTGGTAGACTGCTCCCGCTGCCATTTTCCAGGCGAAGATGGCTTTACCATCCAGAGCTCCATGGCGCTTCTGCTCGGTTTGATTCGCTTCATCGTCGACGCGACGGTCCGAACTTTCGTCGTATTTGCGGGCGATGTTGAAGGTAACCGCGTGACTATGAAGCGCACAGTCCGAGAAGGTTTTGCCGTCGCGATGCCGTGCGGGACGCGCGGCTCCGTGCTGAAACACGGCGACAGACAGCTTGACCTTCTGACGACGAACACCGTCCTTGCCAAACCGGCAGAACGCAGCGTTGGCCTCGATCGCCTTGAGGGCGACTTCGAAAGCGTTGGCCTGCGCCTCCTCGATTTTTGCCCGCAGTTCCGGATCGGCAAGCGCCCACAGAATCGAGCACGTCTTTGGCGCCGAAAACGTGATGTCATATCCGCCGACGTGTTTCTTCCCGCTCCGGCTTGAGAGCATCGGGCGGCCCGTCAAATCAAGCGCCGCATGCAGCCGTTCGAACGGGTCGCGTTCGACGATCGCCCCTACGACAACGCCAATTTCGACGCCGACTGCTACCCATCGACCTGCGGGCTCGCTGCCGCCGATATAGTAGTCGGACGAAGCGATGTAGTATTCGGCTGATGTTCCGGCAGCTACCGTTGCGACCATCTCGCTCACCTGCATGATGCAAGCGAGCATGCGCGCCCGAGAGAGGGGTCTACCGGGCATCTCCCCGAGATAAGCTCAGGAGTCCCCGGATTGAAAAAAATAAATGGCCGCCACTGAGGTGGCGGCCATTTCGATATCACTCGATGGTCCAATGAAGAGGACCTAAAGTCGTTGCCAGGTATCGAGCGGCCATTCAACAACGTAGACGTTGTCGAACCCGACGATCGACGCGCGGATCGACTTCCGCCCTCTCCAGTCGACCGTCAGCCCCAGACAGGTAGACATCTCGTGGGCGGACAAGGCTGGCACGTCGTGCAACTCGGTGTCACCTTC
>NZ_JAEMSD010000252.1:8916-9714 GCF_016462955.1 Bradyrhizobium sp.
TCAATCCCGACGGTAGTGATACCCATCAAGGTTTCGGAGAGTTCGGTTGCGCTTTTGCCAGACCTTGCTTTGCAAACGACGATGGTCGCGAAGTTTTCCGTCAGAGCTTCTGCCGCAGCCTTTGTTGAGGCCTCCTCGATCTGTGCGAGACTCTGTGCAGTTGCGACTACGCGGATCCCGCGAGATCTCCCCAAGGATGCAAGCTCCATGATGTCCTTCATCGCTCTCCGAAAGCGAGGAAGTTCGTCCGCGATGATCCAGACGCCATGGTCGACATCGTCGGCCATGTCAGGAGCAAGGAGCTCGCTCGCTAGCACCCGGAACATCAGGCTCAACAGCAGCTCGGAGTTGTCCCTGTTGGACAAGTCATGCCGCAACACGATGATGCGCTGGCGTGATCGCTTCCGCGCCCAATCCAGGAGCGAGATACGCGGACGTCCGTCTGCCTCCATGGACGCGCAGGTATCGACGATTTCGGCGACATGAGCGATCATATTGAAGACCACCGAAAGGCTCATGGTGGTGGGGTCGTCACCCTTGCCGCGCAACATTTCTGCGACCTGTCGCATTGTCGGTCGCAGATCGTTGGCGATCTCTTCGACGGGCTTCGAGATAGCGGTTTGCAGCTCTCGCCACCCCCAATTTCGTCGATGCTCTCTAATCAGTTTCGAGAGCAGCCCCTTCAGAACCAAACGGGACGCCGCCGACCAAACCGGATCGCGAGATTCCGGTATCATGATCGCGGCGACGCGGCTGGCAGCTTCGGGCGAGCGGACGTCTCGGCCGATCGCCCAAACG
>NZ_JAEMSD010000253.1 GCF_016462955.1 Bradyrhizobium sp.
CCGCCCATGCCGGTGGCGTCGAACACGGCGCCGTCCTCGTCCTCTGCAGGCTCTTCGGCGGTGACGGCTTCGAGATATTCCGGCTGTCCCTGCGTCTTGAGATGACGCACCACCTTCTCGACTTCCTCGTCGGAGGCGAACGGTCCGTGCACGCGGCTGATGCGGCCGCCGCCGGCCATGTAGAGCATGTCGCCCTGGCCGAGCAGCTGCTCGGCGCCCATCTCGCCGAGGATGGTGCGGCTGTCGATCTTCGAGGTGACCTGGAAAGCGATGCGGGTCGGGAAGTTCGCCTTGATGGTGCCGGTGATGACGTCGACCGACGGGCGCTGCGTCGCGAGAATCACGTGCAGGCCGGCGGCGCGCGCCATCTGCGCGAGGCGCTGCACCGCGCCTTCGATGTCCTTGCCGGCGACCATCATCAGGTCGGCCATTTCGTCGACGATGATGACGATGTAGGGCAGCGGGTCGAGCGAGAGCTTCTCTTCCTCGTAGATCGCCTTGCCGGTTTCCTTGTCGAAGCCGGTGTGCACCGTGCGCGTCGGCTCCTCGCCCTTGGCTTTCAATTCGAGCAGGCGCGTGTTGTAGCCGTCGATGTTGCGCACACCGAGCTTGGCCATGTTCTTGTAGCGCTCTTCCATCTCGCGCACGGCCCATTTCAGCGCGACCACCGCCTTCTTCGGGTCGGTCACGACGGGCGTGAGCAGATGGGGAATGCCGTCATAGACGGAGAGTTCGAGCATCTTCGGATCGACCATGATCAGCCGGCACTGGTCGGGGCGCAGCCGGTAGACCAGGCTGAGGATCATGGTGTTGATCGCGACCGACTTGCCCGAGCCGGTGGTGCCGGCGATCAGCATGTGCGGCGTGCGTGCGAGGTCGATGATGACGGGGTCGCCGCCGATGGTCTTGCCGAGGCACAGCGGCAGCTTTGCCACCGTGTCGGTCGCTTCCTTCGCCACCAGCAATTCGCGCAAGTAAACCTTTTCGCGATGCGCGTTCGGCAGCTCGATGCCGATGGCGTTGCGGCCGGGCACGACGGCGACACGCGCCGACAGCGCGCTCATCGAGCGGGCGATGTCGTCGGCGAGGCCGATCACCCGCGAGGATTTGATGCCGGGCGCCGGCTCCAATTCGTAGAGCGTCACGACCGGACCCGGATTGGCCTTCACGATCTCGCCGCGCACGCCGAAATCCTGCAGCACGCCCTCGAGCGAGCGCGAATTGGTCTCGAGCTCGGCCTTGCTGAGCGGCTGGCGATCGCCGGCCTTCGGCGCGGCCAGCATGGAGACGGAGGGAAGGTCGAACTTGTCGGAGGATTTCTTTGCAGGCGTTTTCGGTGCGGCCTTCTTGCGGGGCGCGCGCGCGACGGGCTCCTCTTCTTCCTCCTCCTCCTCGCTCTCTTCCTCCTCGTGCTCGTAGTCCTCGTCTTCGGACTGCGGCGAGATCGGCGGCGCGGTGCGGCCGCCGCCGAGATTCGGCTCCTGGCGGCTGAACTGGGCAGCCTTGGTCTTCGGCCCGCTCGACACCAGCGAGCGGTAGGCGGCCCCACACAGCCATATCAGGCGTGCCTTGGTGCTCATCAGCGCGTGGAACAGCCAGCCCAGGGATACCGAGCCGCGGTCGCTCTCCTCGTTGTCGTCGAGCGGCTTGTCTTCCTCGTCGATGGCCGCGAGCTCTTCGTCGTGCTCGCGCGCGCCGAGACCGCAGGCGATCAGGAAGGTCGCGGCCATCGCGGCGAACAGGATCGTGCCCAGCACGACGCGATAGATGGTGCCGGCCGGCCCGAAAATCACCGCCGGGGCGCGCACCAGCGCATCGCCGACCATGCCGCCGAGGCCGGTCGGCAGCGGCCAGGCGCCGCCATGCTGAAAGCAGCTGACGAAGCCCGCCGCGATCACCGTGCATAGAATCCAGGAGCCGAGCCGCAGCGCCTCGCGGTCGAACGGGCGATGCGTGATCATGCGCCAGCCCCAGATCGCAACCGTCAAGACCATCATGATCGCGCCGAGCCCGAAGATCTGCATCGCGAGGTCGGCGCCGATGGCGCCGGCATAGCCGAGGATGTTGCGGATCGGCCGCGAGGTCGCGTGGCTGAGGCTGGGATCCTGTACCGACCAGGTCATCAGTGCCGCCGAGGCGACGCCCGCCAGCGCGATCAGGCCGAGCCCGGTGAGCTCGCGCATGCGGCGCGCCAGCCCCTCGCGGATCGAGGGCGGCAGATGCCCGACGATTGGAATGACGCGTTCGATTGCCGACATGCTCATGGGCCCCGCCTAACCCAGAGTCTCGACCAGGCGATGCAGCGCCTGCGCCGTGGTCTCGCCATCCTGCACCAGCGCGAGCCGAATGTAGCCCGCGCCGGGATTGAATCCGTCGGGCTGCTGCCGCGCCAGGAAGCTGCCGGGCACCACGCGCACGCCGGCCTCCTTGAAAAGCCTCAGCGTCACGGACACGTCGTCGCCGATCGCGGACGTGTCGAGCCAGACGCAGAAGCCGCCATCGGGCCGGCGATAGCCGTAGCGATTGCCGATGATCTGGTCGGCGAGATCGAACTTGATCCGGTACAGCCTGCGGTTCTCCTCGACATGCGCCTCGTCGCCATAGGCGACGGTCGCCACCTGCTGGAGCGGCACCGGCACCTGGGGCGCTGCGATGTTGCGCAGCTCGAGGAACATGCCGATGAACCTCTTGTCGCCGGCGGCAAAGCCGACGCGCAGGCCCGGCAGGTTGGAGCGCTTCGACAGCGACTGAAACGCAACCACGCGGGTGAAGTCGGGGCCGGCGCATTCGAGCGCGCTGCCCGGGGCCTCGCGTGTGTAGATCTCGGAATAGCACTCGTCGCTGAGGATCACGAAGCCGTAGCGGTCGGCGAGCTGCTTCAAGCGCCTGAAATAGTCGGGCCTCGCGACCGAGCCCTGCGGATTGGCGGGCGAGGCCAGGTAGAACGCGACCGTGCGCGCCAGCGTCGCTTCGTCGATGGCGTCGAGGTCGGGCAGGAAGCCGTTCTCGACCGTCGTCGGCAGATGCACCGGCTCGCAAGCGGCAGCCAGGGCCCCTGCGCCATAGACCGGATAGAACGGGTTCGGCATCAGGATGGCGGGCTTGCCGGGGCGCGGGCCGACATAACGCGCGGCGGCGATCGCGGCGAGGAACAGGCCCTCGCGGCTGCCATTGAGGACGAGAATCTCGTTCTCGGGGTCGAGCGGCCGCGGCAGCTTGAAGCGCGACGACAGCCAGGCGCCGGCGGCGTGGCGGAACGGATCGGTGCCCTTGTTCGCGGGGTAACGGCCGAAATCGGCGATGTGCTTGGCGAGCACCGGACCGACGAAGTCGGGCACGGGATGCTGGGGCTCCCCGACCGCGAGCGAAATCAACGGTTTGCCCGGCTGATGCGGGGCCAAAAGCTCGTTGAGCCGGACGAACGGCGAGCGTTCGGAATCGGAGCTTCCACTGGCCTGCGGCGCACGGGATGAAGCGGTCATAGCCATTCTGGACGCCAGCACTCTTGGAACGGCCGGTCGCGCGAAGGCACCGGCGGGAAGCGGTTCAGTTCACCATAGATAGGGCGAGGTTAAGACGCGATTAACCATCGGCGGGCGCCCCCGTCCAGAGCGGGATTATTAGGGGCGGTCTATCCCCTCTCCACCCAGGAACCAGTCAAAGAAAAAGGGGCTCCAGCTTGCGCTGGAGCCCCTCAACGGTCAGGGCATTGCCGGGTATGTGCCCGAACCGGAGTTGTGGACGGGGTCTCCGGGGAGATCCCGTCCGGGAGGAGACTTACATGTTGTAGGCGCGCTCGGTGTGCTCGGTGATGTCGAGGCCTTCACGCTCGGTCTCGACATTGGCGCGGAGGCCAACGATCACGTCGACGACCTTGTAAAGGATCGCCGAACCTACGCCCGACCACACCAGCGTGGTGCAGACCGCCTTGATCTGGGCCAGCATCTGCGTGGCGAAGTCGTAATCGGCGACCTTCGGCGGGATCGCCGAATAGTCGATGATGCCGGCGCCGCCGAGCGCGGGGTTGACCAGAATGCCGGTGCCGATGGCGCCGACGATGCCGCCGACGCAGTGCACGCCGAACACGTCGAGGGAGTCATCGTAGCCGAGCGCGTTCTTCACCACGGTGCAGAAGAACAGGCAGACCACGCCGACGATGAGGCCGAGGACGATCGCGCCCATGATGCCGGAGAAGCCGGCTGCAGGGGTGACGGCCACGAGGCCCGCGACAGCACCGGAGATCACGCCGAGCACCGAGGGATGACCCTTGATGATCCACTCCGCGAACATCCACGACAGCGCGGCGGCTGCGGTGGCGACGAAGGAGTTGGTCATGGCGAGCGCAGCGCCGCCGCTGGCTTCCAGGTTGGAGCCGGCGTTGAAGCCGAACCAGCCCACCCAGAGCAGCGAGGCACCGATCATCGACATGGTCAGCGAGTGCGGAGCCATCAGCTCCTTGCCGTAGCCGACGCGCTTTCCGATCAGGAGAGCGCCGACGAGACCTGCGATGCCGGCGTTGATGTGCACCACGGTGCCGCCCGCAAAGTCGATCGCGCCCATCTTGAAGATCCAGCCGGCGTCGGCGTTGAGCTCGTCGAGCTTGGCCTGCGCCGCGGTCTTCGCCGCCGCGTCACCCGCCGCCGCGAGAGCCTTGGCCGCATCCTGGATCAGGTCCGGACCCTGCCAGTACCAGACCATGTGCGCGATCGGGAAGTAGATCAGCGTCACCCAGAGCGGGACGAACAGCGCGATCGCCGCGAACTTCATGCGCTCGGCGAAGGCGCCGACGATGAGGGCGGGCGTGATCGCCGCGAAGGTCATCTGGAAGCAGACATAGATGAGCTCCGTGATGTTGGCGTCGACGGAGAAGGTCGCTGCCTTCGTCTCGGTGGTGACGCCCATCATGAAGGCCTTGGAGAAGCCGCCGATGAAGTCGGAGCCACCGGTGAAGGAGAGGCTGTAGCCGTACACGGCATAGATCACGACGACGACGCAGACGGTGTAGAACACCTGCATCAGGACGGAGAGCATGTTCTTGGAACGGACGAGACCGCCGTAGAACAGCGCGAGGCCGGGGATCGTCATCAACAGCACCAGCACTGTCGATGTCATCATCCAGGCGTTGTCTCCCTTGTTGACCGTTGGCTCGGCGTAGGCTGCGGTCGCAGCGAACAGGCCGACTACGAGAGCCGCCAATCCCGCGCCATAGGGACGCTTGAACGTCATATTGTTTACTCCTGCTTGGATAAGGTTGAGCGCGAAATCAGAGGGCCGCGGCATCGGCCTCGCCGGTGCGGATGCGCACCGCATGGTCGAGGTTGATGACGAAGATCTTGCCGTCGCCGATCTGTCCGGTTTTCGCCGCGGACGTGATGGCGTCGATGGTCTTGTCGACCTGGTCGGAAGCGACAGCGACCTCGATCTTGATCTTGGGCAGGAAGCTCACGGCATATTCCGCGCCGCGATAGATTTCCGTATGGCCCTTCTGGCGGCCATATCCCTTGACTTCCGTCACCGTGAGACCGTGAACGCCGATGGCGGTCAGGGCGTCACGGACTTCTTCAAGCTTGAATGGCTTGATGATCGCCATAACAATTTTCATGGGTCCTATCCCCGCTTGGGCCCGGTCCGGACGTGGCCGGGCGTTTCTCGACTGGTTCGCCACGAGGGAGAAAATTCACTACGCGGGCACAGCCAGACCCCTAGAATCAAATGCCGTGCCAGATCAGGCGTGTTGCCTAACGGACGATGAATCCCGGCATTTTCGCCTTCGCTGGGTGTTGCAGAGCAGTGCGCCATTACGTCGCGCCCAAAACGTGGTCAGTGCCGATTAAAATTAAGGCATGACAGCCTGTCGACACAATGTTGCTCACGCGCCGGGCAGGTCGATGGTGTTTAGGTAGCGCAGGCGGCTTTGTTGCAAGGCTTCGCCATGCTGGGTGATGTCGAGGCCGGCGAGTTCCTGCTCACGGGATACGCGCAGGGGCACCAACAAGCCCACCAGCGATGCCCATGACGAATGCCGTGCCAGGGGGCGACGAAGCCCGAGGCCGCCGGTGCCGGCCGATAGATGCACCACGAGGCCGCCGGCGAAATCGAGCACACCCATGCTGGCGAGAAAGCCGCCGCCCCACACCAATGCGCCAAGGGAATGTAGACGAAGCTGAACGTGGGAAGGCTCTGCGCCATGGTGGGCCGGCACGTTCTTCTTGTGCACCATTCCGGAATAGAACAGTGCGAGCCCCGGGATCGTCATCAACCAGTGCTGTCGCGACGATCATCCAGCGGTGTCTGCGGCGTTGATCGCGGAGCCTGCGGTCTGCGTCGGCGCAGCAACGAGCGGCGCAAATACCCCGCCATGTCGTTTCCCCCGGGCACATTAATGACGTCGCACGCTGTGGCGTCGTTGCCCCGGGCGATCGACGGATGCTTCTTAGAGAGCGTCGCTGTCGGTTTCGCCGGTGCGGATGCGCAGCGCGTGGTCGATCGGCGTGACGAAGATCTTGCCGTCGCCGATCTGCCCGGTGCGGGCGGTCGCGGTGATGACGGCGACCGCCTTGTCGGCGACGTCGGAAGCGACCGCGATCTCAATGCGCAGCTTCGGCAGGAAGTTCACGACATATTCGGCGCCGCGATAGATCTCGGTGTGGCCCTTCTGCCGGCCGTAGCCCTTCACTTCGGTCACGGTCATGCCGTGGACGCCGATCGCGGTCAGGGCGTGGCGGACCTCATCGAGCTTGAAGGGTTTGATGATCGCGACGACGAGTTTCATGGTCAGGCCTATTCCCCGGGATGCGCCGCGCCGCATGTCCCCGGCGCAGCGTCAATCTGGCATCTTTCCGGGCAAATGGCACAAAAAAGTTGCAGATTGAAGCGGAAAAACGCCTGCTCGTGGGAACGGCCGCCTCTGTACAGGGCAACCGTTCATCCTTCACAATGCATTTTTGGCATGGATGCGGTGAACCCAGGCGTCCCGGCTGGCACATAAATATGTTTGAGGGGGACGGCAGATGGCGAGTTGGTTCTACGCAAGCGAGGGCAAGCAGCAGGGGCCCTTTCCGGAAGGGCAATTCCGCGACCTCGTCGCCCAGGGCGTCGTGCGCCCGGACACGCTGGTATGGACCGAGGGCATGGCCGGCTGGCAGAAGGCCGCCGAAATTCCCGGCCTGATCGGCGGCGGCGCTCCGCCGGCGGTCCCCGCGGGCGGTCCGCCGATGATGGGCGGAAGTGGCTATGGCGGCGCCGGCGGCTACGCTGCGGCCGCCAGCGGCGGGTCGCTGTCGGTCGATTTCGGCATCCTCGAGTTCACCTGGCGCACGCTCGCGCTCGTGATCGGCTCCTGCTTCATCATCCCGGTGCCGTGGCTGTTCGTCTGGTACACCAAATGGATCGTGTCCTGCGTGAGGGTGCCCGGGCGGCCGAACCTCAGTTTCACCGGCAGCGCGATGACCCTGGTGCCCTGGTATTTCGGCTTCATCGTTCTCGCCATCGCGCTCGGCTATGTCGGCAGCGAGATTCTGAGCAATCTGCTGTTCATCGTCCAGGTCGTGCTCTACTGGCTCCTGATCAAATGGATGGTCGCGAACCTCGCTTCCAACGGCCAGCTGCTAGGCCTGAGCTTCACCGGCTCGGTCTGGGCCTATATCGGCTGGAATCTGCTGTTTGCGATCTCGATCATCACCATCATCGGGTGGGCCTGGGTGGCCGCGGCGCAGATGCGCTGGTTCTGCCGCAGCATCGAGGGCACGCGCCGCGAGATCGTCTTCAAAGGCAGCGGTCTCGATATCCTCTGGCGCGGTATCGTGGCGGCGATACTCTGCGCCCTCATCATCCCGATTCCGTGGGTGTATCGCTGGATCATGAACTGGTTCGCCTCACAGACCGAGCTCGTGCCGCGCGGCTCGCAAGCGGCCATGTGATGTCTGCCGGCCTTCGGTAGCGAGCGGACGAGATGTCGAGCCGAACCTGGTTCCACGCATCCGAGGGCCAGCAGAAGGGGCCCTTTCCCGAAGCCCAGTTTCGCGATCTGATCGCGAAGGGAATCGTGCGTTCGGACACGCTGGTCTGGAGCGAAGGGATGGCGGGCTGGCAACAGGCCGGCGCGGTCCCCGGACTCGTGCCCGGCGCCTCACCGGTGGCGGCTTCGAGCGGCGATGCTCGCGGCCAGCTTTCGGTGGATCTGCCGCTATGGTCGTTTCTGGGATGGTGCATCCTGCTGGTGGTCGGCAACCTTGTCGTGGTGCCGGCACCCTGGATCGCCACCGGCTACTATCGCTGGCTGTTCCCGCGCGTCCACGTCCCGCAACGACCGAACATCGGGTTCACCGGCCAGGTCGGCGATATCTGGTACGTCTTCATCGCACTGGCGATCCTGGGCTATGCCGGACTTTACGGCGATCTGTTTCAGCTCGCGGCAATTCCGCTCCAGGCCTTCCTGTCCTGGATGATTCTGCGCTGGGTGGTCGCAAATATCAGCTCGGACGGTCGGCCGATCGCGATGACCTTCAACGGCAGCCCGTGGGCCTTCGTCGGCTGGCAGCTCCTGATGTTTCTCGCCATATTCACGGTCATCGGCTGGGCCTGGGTCATGGCTGCGTGGATGCGCTGGATCTGTCGGCACGTCGCGGGAACGCGGCGCGAGATCGTCTTCGTCGGAACGGGCCTGCAACTATTGTGGCGAACCCTGGCCTTTGGCCTCGGGTGCCTTCTGATCATTCCGATTCCGTGGCTGCTGCGCTGGTACTTCACATGGACCATGACGCAATTCGAGCTCGTGGAGGGCACGAAGCCAGCAGCCTAGGATTTCCGCTCGCGCACCGAGCCTTCCTGCGCGACCGAGGCGACCAGCGTGCCGTCGGGCTTGAAGATGGACCCGCGCGTCAAGCCACGGCCGCCGCGCGCGCTCGGCGAATCCTGCGCGTAGAGCAGCCATTCGTCGGCGCGGAAGGGGCGGTGAAACCACATCGCGTGATCGAGGCTCGCCGGCATCATGCGCTTGTCGAACAGCGTGCGGCCATAGCGCGCCATGATCGCATCCAGCAGCGAGAAGTCGGAGGCATAGGCGAGCGCGCACATATGCAGCGCCGGATCCTCCGGCAGCGTCGCGGCGGTCTTGATCCAGACATGGATGCGGCCGTCGTCGATCTTCTGGCCGAAGTAACGCCCGAGCTCGACCGGGCGCAGCTCGATCGGACGATCGGATTCGTAGTAGCGGCGGATGAAGTCCGGCATCTCCTTGAACATCGGCTGCTTCGCCACCTCCTCCGCCGTGAGTTTCTCCGGCGGCGGCACGTCGGGCATCTCGTCCTGATGGTCGAACGCGCTTTCCTCTTCGGCGTGGAACGATACCATGATCGAGAAGATCGCGTTGCCGTGCTGGATCGCGGTGACGCGGCGGGTCGAGTAGCTCTTGCCGTCGCGCAGGCGTTCGACCTGGTAGATGATCGGGATCTGCGGATCGCCCGGCAGGATGAAATAGCAATGCAGCGAATGCGGCAGCCGGCCCTCGACGGTGCGGCAGGCCGCGACCATCGCCTGTCCGATCACCTGGCCGCCGAACACCCGCTGCCAGCTCGTCTTCGGGCTGTTGCCGCGGAACAGGTTCACCTCGATCGGCTCGAGATCGAGAATGGAAATCAGGTCGATGACGCCTTTGGACATGGCAGCGCTTTCAATTCTTTCCGTCATTCC
>NZ_JAEMSD010000254.1:0-6470 GCF_016462955.1 Bradyrhizobium sp.
CGGCTCCTCGGTCCGGCAGCGGTCGAAGACGAAGGGACAGCGGGTGTGGAAGCGGCAGCCGCTGGGCGGATTGATCGGGCTGGGTACGTCGCCCTTGAGGATAATGGGATTGCGCTGGGCGCCGGGCTCCGGCAGCGGCACCGCCGAGAGCAGCGCCTTGGTATAGGGATGTCTCGGCGCGGCGAAGATTTCCCGGCGCGGTGCCACCTCGACGATCTTGCCGAGATACATCACTGCAACGCGATGGGTCATGTGCTCGACGATGGCGAGGTCGTGGCTGATGAACAGCAGCGCAAGGCCGAACTCGCTTTGCAGATCCTGGAGCAGATTGACGATCTGCGCCTTGACCGAGACGTCGAGCGCGGAGACCGCCTCGTCGCACACGATCAACTCGGGCTCGGCCGCGAGCGCCCGCGCAATGCCGATGCGCTGGCGCTGGCCGCCGGAGAATTCGTGCGGCCTGCGGTTCAACGCCTCGCGCGGCAGGCGCACGGTGTCCATCAGCGATGTGACGCGCACCTCGAGGTCTTCCGCCGACTTGGCAAGGCCGAAATTGCGGATCGGCTCGGCCAGGATGTCGCGCACGCGCATGCGCGGATTGAGGCTCGAGAACGGATCCTGGAACACCACCTGCACACGGCGACGCATCTGGCGCATCGTGCCTGGTGTGGCATCGTCGATCCGCTGGCCGTCGAGGATGACCTGACCCGAGGTGATCTCGAACAGCCGCAGGACGGCACGGCCGACCGTCGACTTGCCGCAGCCGGACTCCCCGACCAGCGACAGGGTCTCGCCACGGGCGATCTCGAACGACACGCCGTCGACCGCATAGACGAATTCGGACTTGCGGTTGAAAAGGCCGGTCTTGACCGGAAAATGCTTCTTGAGGTCGTTGACCTGGAGCAGCGGAGGACTCATGCCGCGACGGCTCCCTTGGCCGAATAGTGACAGGCGGCGATGTGGCGCGGCCCCTTCTCTTCAAGGCCCGGCGCATATTGCCGGCAGAGATCGGTCGCAAGTGCACAGCGCCCGGCAAAGACGCAGCCGACGATGGGCTTGCGGAGGTCCGGCACCTGTCCGGGAATCTCGGCAAGCCGCCTTGCGGTCCCCGTCAGTGACGAGCCGAGCCGCGGGACCGCACCAAGCAGACCCTGCGTATAGGGATGGCGCGGCGAGCGGAACAGCTCCGCGACCGGCGCCTCCTCGACCTTGCGGCCGGCATACATCACCATGACGCGTTCGGCGATCTCGGCGACGACGCCGAGATCGTGGGTGATCAGGATGATGGCGGCGCCGACCCGGCGCTTGAGGTCCAGCATCAGCTTGAGGATCTGGGCCTGGATCGTCACGTCGAGCGCGGTGGTCGGCTCGTCCGCGATCAGAAGCTTCGGATTGCAGGCCAGCGCGATGGCGATCATGACGCGCTGGCGCATGCCGCCGGACAGCTGGTGCGGATATTCGCGCACACGCCGCTTCGGCTCGGGAATACCGACCAGCGTCAGCATCTCGATCGCGTGCGCTTCGGCGGCCTGCTTGTCGAGGCCCTGGTGGATCATCAAGGTCTCGCGAATCTGGCGGCCGACCGTGAGCACCGGATTGAGGCTCGTCATCGGCTCCTGGAAAATCATCGAGATGTCGTTGCCGCGGATCGCGCGCATCTCGCGATCGGCAAGTTGCAGCAGGTCCTTGCCCGCAAAGCGGATGCTGCCTGCGATCCGGCCCGGCGGCTCCGGAATCAGCCGCATCAGGGACATCGACGTCACCGACTTGCCGCAGCCGGACTCGCCGACGATGGCCAGCGTCTCGCCTTCGTCGACGTGAAAAGATACGCCGTCGACCGCCCGGTTGATGCCGCCCGGGGTGCGAAAATGGGTCTGGAGGTTCTCGACTTCGAGCAAAGCCATCGCGATCAGCCCCGATCCGTCAGAGACTTTTGGCCATGCGCGGGTCGAGCGCATCGCGAAGGCCGTCGCCGAGCAGGTTCACGGCGAGCACGGTGACGGACAGGAACGCCGCTGGGAAGAACACGATGTAGGGCTTGACCTGCCACAGCGCCCGGCCCTCCGCCATGATGTTGCCCCAGGAGGGAATGGTGGGCGGTGTGCCGGCGCCGATGAAGGAGAGGATCGCCTCCGTGATCATGGCGCTGGCGCAGATATAGGTCGCCTGCACCAGCATGGGTGCAACCGTGTTCGGCAGGATATGGCGCAGGATGATCATCGGCGTGCGCGTGCCGCAGGCGACCGCCGCGTCGACATAAGGCTGCTCGCGCAGCGACAGCACCACGCTGCGGACGAGGCGCGAGACACGCGGGATCTCGGCAACGGTGATCGCCAGGATGACGTTGCCGACGCTGCCGCGGGTCAGCGCCATCAACGCAATGGCGAGCAGGATCGGCGGGATCGACATCAAGCCGTCCATGAACCGCATCAGGATGCCGTCGGCCCAGCGGATGAAGCCGGAGACCATGCCGATGGCAAGGCCGGCGGCGGACGCGAAGATCGCGACCGACAGGCCGACCGTGAGCGAAACCCGCGCGCCGTAAAGCACGCGCGAATAGATGTCGCGGCCGAGCACGTCGGTGCCGAACCAGAAATCGGCCGACGGCGCGCGCGTGCGCTTGGCCGGCGCGAGCGCGGTCGGGTCGACCGTGCCGAGATAGGGGGCGAAGACCGCGATCAGGACCAGCGTCAGCAGCAGCGCACCGCCGATCGCAACCGTCGGATGGCCGCGCAACAAGCCCACCAGGCCGCGCCGGATCGCGACCGGCCTCAGGATGTCGGGCAGCTGCGGCGCGACGGCGAGGCCGGCCGGAAGCGATTGCGGATTGATGGTGGTGTCGGTCAATAGCGGATCCTCGGGTCAACGAGCGTGTAGACGACGTCGATCATCAGATTGACGAGGACGTAGACGAAGCTGAACAGCAGCACGATGCCCTGGATCACCGGATAATCGCGGCGCAGGATCGCATCGATGGTCAGGCGGCCGAGGCCGGGGATCGCGAACACGCTCTCGGTCACGACCGCGCCCCCGATCAGGAGCGCGATGCCGATCCCGATCACGGTGACGATCGGCACCGCCGCGTTCTTCAGCGCATGAATGAACAGGATGCCGCCCTGGCCGAGGCCCTTGGCCTTGGCGGTGCGGATGTAGTCCTGCTGCAGCACTTCGAGCATGGAGGCGCGGGTGATGCGGGCAACCAGCGCGATGTAGACGCAGCCGAGCGCGATCGACGGCAGGATCAGATTCTCCAGCCATGGCCAGAAGCCCTGGCTGAGCGGCGTGTAGCCCTGCACCGGCAGCCATTCCAACTCGAGGGCAAAGATGTAGGCGAGCATGTAGCCGACCACGAACACGGGCAGCGAGAAGCCGAACACCGCAAAGCCCATGATCACGCGGTCGATCAGGCTGCCGGCCTTCCATGCCGCCACCACGCCGAGCGGCACCGCCACCACAATGGTGAGCAGCAGGGTGACGATCATCAGCGACAAGGTCGGCCCGAGACGCTGCCCGATCATCGCCGACACCGGCAGGTTGGTGAAGATCGAGGTGCCGAGATCGCCGTGCAGAATGCGCCAGACCCAGCCTCCGAACTGGACCAGGAACGGCCGGTCCAGCCCAAGGCTCTGCCGGATGCGCTCCACATCCTCAGGACTGGCCTGATCGCCCGCGATCACCACGGCGGGATCACCCGGCGCGATGTAGAGCAGGCTGAACACGAACAGCGCGACGATGGCCATGACCGGCAAGGTCGCGGCGATACGGCGAAGGATGTAGGAGAGCATCTGGCCTCAGCGCACGATCATGCCGACTTGGACACGCCCCAGAAGAACGGCAGCGGTCCCTTGGTGATGCCGGAGACGTTCTTACGCCACGCGGTGTAGCTCAGGAAGAAGCCTGTCGGCGCGTAGACGACGTCGTCGAGCGCCGCCTTGTTGAGGCGGCCGATGGCGGCCTTCTCCTCGTCGAGGTTCTTGGCCTCAAACCAGGACGCAACCTCCTTCTCGGTGCCGGGGCTGTTGGGCCAGCCGAACCAGGCCTTGTCGCCGTTGGCGCGAACGGCGGTGTACGGTGCCGGATTGATGCAGTCGGCGCCGGCGTGCCAGGTGTGGAACATGTTCCAGCCGCCCTGCCCGGGCGGGGTCTTCTGCGCGCGGCGCGAGCCGACCGTGCCCCAGTCGGTGGCGACGAAGTCGACGTTCATGCCGAGCTTCTTCAAGAGGTCGGCGGTGACATCGCCCTGCGCCTTGGTGATCGGCTGGTCCTGCGCCACGAGGCACGTCACCGGCTGGCCGGAATAGCCGCTCTCGGCGAGCAGTTTCTTGGCCGCATCGAGATCGCGCTTGCCTTTCAGGATCTCCCCGCCCATCTCGCTGTAAAGCGGCGTATCAGGCGTGAAGAAGCCGGGCAGCGGCTTCCAGAGCGCGTTGTCGTCGCCGACGATCGCGCGCATGTAGTCTTCCTGGCTGAGCGCCATCAGCACCGCGCGCCGCGCCCGCACGTCGTTGAAAGGCGCGAACAGATGGTTCATGCGGAACGAGCCGATATTGCCGAGGGGATCGCCGATGTCGACGCTGATGTTCTTGTTCTTCTTCAGGACCGGAACGAGATCCGCAATCGGGTTTTCCCACCAATCGACTTCGCCGTTCTGCAACGCCGCGGCAGCCGTGGCCGGATCCGGCATCACGATCCACTCGATGCGATCGACCAGGATCTGCTTGCCGCCGGCGAGCCAGGAGGCCTTCTCCTGCCGCGGTACGTAATCGGCAAATTTCTCGAACACCGCCTTGGCGCCGGGCACCCACTCGCCTTTGGCGAACTTCATCGGCCCCGAGCCGACATAGTCGGTGATCTGCTTGAACGGATCGGTCTGCGCGATGCGCTCCGGCATGATGAAGCCGCACGGCGAATTGTTCTTGGCCAGCGCGTAAAGCATCTTCGGGAAGGGCTGCTTGAGCACCCATTTAAAGGTGCGGTCGTCGACGGCCGTGAGCTCCTGCTGCAGCGCCTTGATCATCAATCCCATGGGATCGCGCGCCGACCAGCGCGTCAGGCTCGCGACGACGTCCTTGCTCAGCACCGGTTCGCCGTCATGGAACTTGAGGCCCGGGCGCAGTTTGAAGGTCCAGGTCGTGCCGTCGTCCGACATCTGCTCGGATTCGACCATCTGCCGCTGCGGCTTAAGCTGCGCGTCGATGCCGTACAGCGTGTCCCAGACCATCGCGGCGGCGTTGCGCACGACATATTGCGTGCCCCAGATCGGGTCGAAATTGGCGAGATTGGCCTGCGGAACGAAGCGCAGGGTGCGTGCGGATGCGCCTTGTGCGATCGCCGGAGCCGCGAGGCCGGTCAATGCCAGACCGCCCGCGCCTGCCAGTCCCTTCAATACGGTCCTGCGATCCATGAAGTCCTCCGGTATTGCCGTGATGCCAGCTTTTCATTGGCAAATGGGGTGAGTGAAGCCGAGCCCACTTGCAAGCAAATGGTATGCCACTAAATGCGGCGTCGCCAGCCGGATTTCGCCCCCTTCTTGACCAAGGGCAATTGCATATGGCGCTTGGCGCGAGCTGAGCGCGCGCCTCGTCCTTCGAGACGCCCGCCTGCGGCGGGCCCTCAGGATGAGGCTAAACGGCATCGGTGCTCATTGAAGCGAGCGCAACGCACTCCGTCCTCATCCTGAGAGCCCGCCAACGGCGGGCGTCTCGAAGGATGGCCACAGGCGATATCGCTCCCGTATGCGATTGCCTGCCTTCTGACCGGCCCCGGCTTCAGAGCGCGGCCGCCAGCGCCGGTCCCGTCTCGATATGCGGGATCGCCTCGACCAGCTTGCGCGTGTAATCGGTCTTCGGATTGTCGAACAGCGCCCGGCTCTCGCCCTGCTCTACGATGCCGCCATTGCGCAGCACGATGGTGCGGTCGCAGAGCATGCGCACCACGTTGAGATCGTGGCTGACGAACAGCAAGGCGATGTCGTTCTCGCGCCTGAGCCGGTCGAGCAGCTGCAACACCACCGCCTGCACGGACACGTCGAGCGCGGCGGTCGGCTCGTCCAGCACTAGGAGCCGCGGACGGCAGGCAATGGCACGGGCGATGCCGACGCGGGCCTTCTGCCCGCCCGAGAGCTGGTGCGGAACGCGCGGCAGCAAATCCAGCGGCAGCCCGACGCGATCGGCGCATTCTTCGACCCGTTGGCGCAGCGCATCACCGGCCCGCATGCCGCCGAGCCGCAGCAGGGGATGAGCGATGCAGTCGAAGGCGGTGAAACGCGGATTGAGGCTCTCGTTCGGATCCTGGAAGACCATCTGGATGTCTTTGCGCAGCGGCGAGCGATGAAAATCGCGCGACGCCACGTGCCCGATCGACTGCCCGTCGAACACGATGTCGCCTTCGCTCGGGTCGATCAGGCGGCAGATCATCCGCGATGTCGTGCTCTTGCCGGACCCGGACTCGCCGACGAGCCCGACGCTCTC
>NZ_JAEMSD010000254.1:6480-9318 GCF_016462955.1 Bradyrhizobium sp.
CTCGCCGCCGGCCATGCTCATCGAGAAGTCTGCAACTGCGGCGGAGCCCTGGTCGAAACGCTTTGCGAGCTTGCGCACCTCCAGCAGCGGCGGCGTGCCGTGTGGCAGCACCGGCCGTGGCTTGTCGAGAATGGCGTTGTAACGCTCTCTCTCCTCCTCAGTCACGAGGTCCTCGATCCGGGACGTCGCCGTCGGCGATGCCGCGACCAGGCGCCTCGTATAGGCGTGCTGCGGGGTGCTGAAAAGCTTGCCGGGGCTTGCCTCCTCGACGATGCGGCCGCGCTCCATCACCGCGATGCGCCGGCAATAGCGTGCGGCGAGGCCGAGGTCATGCGTGATCAGGATCGTGGCCATGCCTCGTGCGGCGGCAATCTCTGCCAGCAGATCCATCACCACCTTCTGCGTGGTGACGTCGAGCCCCGTTGTCGGCTCGTCGGCGATCAACAGTGCGGGATTGCAGGAGATCGCAATCGCGATCATGACGCGCTGGCACATGCCGCCGGAGAGTTCGTGCGGATAGGCATTCATCCGCTGCTCGGGATCACGGATCTGAACCGCGCGCAGCAGGTCCAGCGCCTCGGCGCGCGCGGCCTCCTTCGAGATGCGCTTGTGAGTCAGGATAGCATCCGCGATCTGGAGCCCGATGGCGCGGATCGGATTGAGCGCCGCCCGCGGGTTCTGGAAGATCATCGACATCGCGGCGCCCTGGAGCTGCCGGAGGTCATCGCCCCTGAGCTTGGTGACGTCCTGCCCTCGGAACAGGATCTTCCCCCCGGTGACGCGCCCGGCGGCATCGAGCAACCGCGTCGTCGCAAAGCCGGTGACCGACTTGCCCGAGCCGCTCTCGCCGACGAGGCCGAGCATCTCGCCAGGCTTGACGGTGAGCGTCACGCCGCGCACGGCCTCGACCATCCCGCGCCGCGTCGAGAACGAAACGTGGAGGTCGTCGATCCTGAGCAGATCCTCGCTCATGTGCGCATCCGGGGGTCGAGAATGTCCCGCATGCCGTCGCCGAGGAGGTTGAAGCACAGCACCGCCATCATCAGCGCGAGGCCCGGAAAGGCCACCAGCCACCACCGCCCCGTCGAGATGAAACGGGCGCCCTCGGCGACCATGATGCCCCATTCCGGCGTCGGCGGCTTGACGCCTAGGCCGATGAAGGAGAGGCCTGCCGCGTTCAGAATCGCCCAGCCGAGATTGAGCGAGATCTGCACCGCCATCGCCGGCAGGATGTTCGGCAGCAGGAAACGCAGCACCACGGAAAAATGGCTCTCGCCGCAGGCGCGTGCGGCCTCCACCCAGCCGACATTGCGCCGGACGTTGACCTCGGCGCGCGCGAAGCGGATGTAGAAGGGAAGATTGATGATCGCGGTCGCGATCACGATGTTCTCGATCCGGTTGCCCAATGCAGCCACCATCGCCATCGCCAGCACGAACAGCGGAAACGCCATCATCACGTCGACGAAGCGGCCGACGGCGCGATCGAGCCGGCCGCCGGCATAGCCGCAGAACGCACCGACCACGGCCCCGATCACGAAGGAGATGCCGACCGCGGAGACGGCGATGGCAAGGTCGAGGCGCGCGGCAATGATGAGCCGGCTGAACACGTCGCGCCCGAGCTGATCGGTGCCGGCCAGATGCGCCGCGCTCGGCGGCAGCAGGGCTTCCGACACGTTCGAGGCGATGGGATCGTAAGGCACGATCCAGGGACCGAAGATTGCGATCAGGACGAACAACGTCACGCCGGCAGCGGCGACGGCCGTGAGCGGATTGCCGCGCAGGATCCAGACCGAATGGCGGAGGGTTGCGCTGGTCATCCGATCGACACCCTGGGATCGGCGATGCCGTAGCAGATATCGACCACGAGGTTGACCAGCACGAACAGGCTCGCCATCAGCAGCACGAAGCCCTGCACCGGCGCATAGTCGGAGGACAGCAGCGCATCAAGCGCGTAGGAGGCGACGCCCGGCCAGGAGAACACCTTCTCCACGAGGACGTTGGCACCCAGCATGGTCGAGAACACGATGCCGGCGATGGTGATGACGGGAAGGATCGCATTGCGCAGCGCATAAGTCACCACCACCTTGCGCCAGGACAGTCCGACCGAGCGCGCGGTGCGCACGAAATCGCTGCCGAGCGAGACCAGCATCGAGGCGCGCGTGATCCGCGCCAGCGGCGCAATGACGAACAGCGCCATGCTGAATGCGGGGAGGATCAGCTGCTTGCAGGCCGCCCACCAGCCATCGAAATCGCCGGCAAGCAGGAAATCGATGGAGAGGAAACCGGTGCGCTGTGGCGGCAGCGAGGTGAAGACGTCGATCCGCCCGGTCGGATCAGGCGCAAGCCCGAGCAGATAGTAGAAGACGTAGATCAGCAGCAGGCCCGAGACGAAGGTCGGCACGCAGACGCCGAGCGCGCAGAACAGCCGCACGCCGTGATCGACGATCGATCCCGGTCGCAGCGCCGCCAGCACGCCGAGCGGCACCGCCGCGATCAGCGCGATCAGCAGCGCGGTCAAGGTGAGCTCCAGCGAGGCCGGCAGCCGCTCGCGCAGATCCTTGAGCACCGGCTGTCCCGTCATCATGGAGCGGCCGAGATTGCCGTGGCCGATGTCGGAGAGATAGAACACGAGTTGCTCCGGCACCGACTTGTTGAGCCCCATCTGCTTGCGGATCTGCTCGATCTCCTCCTTGCCGGCATTGGGCCCCGAGGCGAAGAACACCGCGGGGTCGCCGGGCAGGACGCGCATCAGCAGGAAGGTGAAGACCAGCACCCCGAACAGCGCCGGCAGCGACGACAGCAGCCGCCTGCCCGCCCGTATTATCGTTGCACCAAGAC
>NZ_JAEMSD010000254.1:9328-9687 GCF_016462955.1 Bradyrhizobium sp.
GGTCTTCACGTTTCGGCACCTCTCCTGCTTTCGGCAGCTACTTGCGGCTCAGATTGCGATAGTCGACCTGGCGGTGGAACTCGTAGGTGTAGCCTTCGACGGTGGCCGCCATCACCGCATCCTGGTTCGGCTGCCACAGCATGATCTGCGGCATCAGGTCGAAATGCATCGCATTGAGCTTGCGGCCGGCCTCCTCGTACTGGGCCTTGTCCGGCTCGAAGCGGGCTCCCTGCGCGATCGCGGCCAGGTCGGGATTGTTGATCGACGAGTAGTTCCAGCGCTGATTGCCGGTGTAGAAGTTGCGGTAGAAATAGTCCGTCGACGGCAGCCAGGCGACGATGCCTTCGGTGAAGAAGGGC
>NZ_JAEMSD010000728.1 GCF_016462955.1 Bradyrhizobium sp.
CACCGTGAAGACGGATCTGCGCGACAATTATCCCTTCGACATGTTCGCCGTGCCCCGCGAAAGGCTGGTGCGCGTGCACGCCTCGTCCGGCACGACGGGCAAGCCGATCGTCGTGGGCTATACGCAAGGCGACATCGACACCTGGTCGGAGGTCATGGCGCGCTCGATCCGTGCCGCCGGCGGCCGCACCGGCATGATCATCCACAACGCATATGGTTATGGCCTTTTCACCGGCGGTCTCGGCGTGCACTACGGCGCCGAGAAGCTCGGCTGCACCGTGGTGCCGATCTCGGGCGGCATGACCGAGCGGCAGGTGCAGCTGATCAACGATTTCCGGCCTGATATCATCACGGTGACGCCGAGCTACATGCTGGCGATCCTCGACGAGTTCAAGCGCCAGAAGCTGGATCCCCGCCAGTGCTCGCTCAAGATCGGCATCTTCGGCGCCGAGCCCTGGACCAACGCCATGCGCGCCGAGATCGAGGACGCCTTCGACATGGACGCCACCGACATCTACGGACTGTCCGAAGTGATCGGCCCCGGTGTCGCGCAGGAATGCATTGAGACCAAGGACGGGCTGCACATCTGGGAGGACCACTTCTACCCTGAAGTGATCGACCCAGAGACCGGTGCGGTGCTGCCGGACGGCGAGAAGGGCGAACTGGTCTTCACCTCGCTGACCAAGGAAGCTTTTCCCGTCATCCGCTATCGAACCCGCGACCTGACGCGGCTGGTGCCGGGCACCGCGCGTCCCGGCATGCGGCGCATGGAGAAAGTGACCGGGCGCTCGGACGACATGATCATCCTGCGCGGCGTCAACCTGTTCCCGACCCAGATCGAGGAGGTGCTGCTCGCGACCGACTGGTGCGGCGGCCACTTCATCCTGGAGCTGACCCGTGAGGGCCGCATGGACGAGCTCACCATCATCGCCGAGGCGCGGCCCGAGAGCTGGGACGGAAGCGGGCTCGTCGACCATGCGGACCGGATTTCGACCCACATCAAGAACACGATCGGTGTCAGCTCCAGGGTGCAGGTGGTTGCGCCGGCCACGCTGGAACGCTCGCTCGGCAAGGCCAAGCGGCTGTTCGACAAGCGGCCAAAGGATTGACCTGACGGATTGACTCGACCGGGCTCAAAGGCGACAAGGCCCGCGAGAAATCGCGGGTCCTGTCATGTCGCCAGCTGATGCCAAATCCATCGAAGCGCGCTGCGTGCGTCTCAATGTGAAGGCTGAGAACGCCGCCGCGCTTGCGCCAGTCGTCGAGCGCCAGACGCTCACGCGCGGGCCGAACGATCTCCTGATCGAGGTGAAGGCCGCCGCCGTCAATCCCTCCGACGTCAAGGCTGCGACCGGGCTGATGCCCTATGCCGTGTTTCCCCGGACCCCCGGCCGCGACTATGCCGGCGTGGTGATCGACGGGCCGGCCGGAGCAATCGGCGGCGAGGTGTTCGGGTCGTCCGGCGATCTCGGCATCCGTCGTGACGGCACCCATGCGAGCCATCTCGTGGTCGAAGCCGACGCTGTGGTTGAGAAGCCCAACACGCTGTCCTGGGAAGAGGCCGCCGGCATCGGCGTGCCCTTCGTCACTGCGATGGAGGGCTTTCGCCGCGCGGGCTTGCCGAAGGCCGGCGACACCGTGCTGGTGCTCGGCGTCAACGGCAAGGTCGGTCAGGCCGCGGTGCAGATCGCGACCTGGCAGGGCGCTCGCGTCATCGGCGTCGTGCGCAAGGCCGAAGCCTACGAAGGCCACGCCAACGCGCCCATTGAGGTGATCGATGCCTCCGCGACCGACGTTGCCGCGCGCGTTCGCGAATTGACTAGCGGCAAGGGCGCCGACATCGTCTTCAACACGGTCGGTGATCCCTATTTCCAGGCAGCGCACAAATCGCTCGCGCTTCGCGGTCGCCAGATCCTGATCGCCGCGATCGACCGCATCGTGCAGTTCAACATCCTCG
The DNA here is from genome assembly GCF_016462955.1 of Bradyrhizobium sp. Lineage (GTDB taxonomy): Bacteria > Pseudomonadota > Alphaproteobacteria > Rhizobiales > Xanthobacteraceae > Bradyrhizobium. The sequence continues at coordinate 1,957 of NZ_JAEMSD010000728.1, forward strand.
AATTCTATCGGGGGCAGCACACCTATGTCGGCATCGACACGCTGGGTCTATCGTCAACCGCGACCGGCGCGGTGCTGCGCGACCTCGGCCCGGGCTTTGCGAGCGGTCACCTCAAACCATTCCCGATCAAGGCGAGTGCGATCTATCCGCTGGAGCGCGCCCGGGAGGCGTACGTCGCCGTCGCCGGCTCGTCGCGCGACCGCGTGATCCTGAAGCCGTAACCCATCGCCATTGCGAGCGCAGCGAAGCAACCCGCCTGTCTCTGCGGATGCATTTTCCGGATTGCTTCGCTGCGCTCGCAATGATGGAGAGTGTCGAGAGATCTGAGAACAATTGATGGAATCCGCCCAACTCGTCGTCCTCGCCGGCCTCGGCATCGGTCTCGTCTACGGCGCCGTCGGTCTGCTCAGCGGCTTCTGCCTGATGAGCAGCATGCGTGGTTGGCTGGCCGGGGGAGACGGGCGGCTGGTGCGGACCTATGCGCTGGCGATCGCCGTTGCGGTCGCCGCGAGCCAATTCCTCGCTGGCAGCGGCATGGTCGATCTTCACAGGTCCATCTACCTGCAGACTTCGTTCTCGCCGGCAATGTTGTTCCTCGGCGGCCTGCTGTTCGGCTATGGGATGGTGCTCTCGAACGGTTGCGGCTCGCGGGCGCTGGTGCTGCTCGGCCGCGGCAACCTCCGCTCTTTCGTCGTC
>NZ_JAEMSD010000729.1:0-2429 GCF_016462955.1 Bradyrhizobium sp.
AGCTAGGCGCGCGCGCGTGGAATGCGCTGCCGTCGCGGGCCGAGATCGAGGCGCTGCATCAGGCCGCGCAGCACGCCTACCGGACGAGCGCACCAATCGTTGCGATGGGCGGTGCGCAGGCCGCCATTCAGTTGTTGCCGCAACTCGCGCCGCCCGGTCGGGCCCGGATCCTGGCGCCGACCTACAATGAATATGCGGGGGTGCTGTCGGCCGCTGGCTGGGATGTCAAGGAGGTCGCAGAGCTTGAGGCCCTGCCGGGCGCGGACCTCGCCATTGTCGTCAATCCCAACAATCCCGACGGGCGCTGCAATTCGCCGAAGGAGCTGCTGGCGCTGCTGCCACGCGTCGGCCGGCTCGTGGTCGACGAGAGCTTTGCGGATGCTGTTCCAGCCTTGTCGCTTGCGCCTGAGGCGAATCGGCCGGGACTGTTGGTGCTGCGCTCGTTCGGAAAGTTCTTCGGCCTTGCCGGACTGCGGCTTGGCTTCGCGACCGGTCCTGCCGCCGACATCGACAAGCTCGCGGCGGCGTCAGGTCCATGGCCCATCTCAGGCGCAGCGATCGAAATTGGCTGCCGTGCCTTGCATGATGAGGCCTGGGCCGAGGCGACGTCGGCGCGGCTTGCGCGCGACTGTGTCCGGCTCGACGAGATGGCACGAGCGCAGGGGTGGCGGCTTGTCGGCGGCGCGTCACTGTTTCGGCTCTACCAGACGCCGGATGCGCTTGCTGCGCAGGAGAGGCTCGCGCGCAGTCACATCTGGTCCCGCGTCTTCACGCAACAGCCGACATGGCTGCGGCTTGGGCTTCCCGGCAGCGAATCCGAATGGACGCGGCTTGCTGAGGTCTTGGCGCCTGATGAACATGCGCCTGGTTGCGCCGACGGTGGTGCGCTCCCTCGCCCGCTTGCGGGAGTGGGTCTCTCCGCAAGGGGACAATTCCCAAGCGGAGAAAGCCCTCACCCGGCGCTTTGCGCCGACCTCTCCCGCAAGCGGGAGAGGTGACGAGCCCCACGTCCACCTGTTCAGTATCCAACCAGTCCACGCGAGCGCGCTAGCGCGAGCAAGCCTTCGACATCGAGATGCGTCTCGATGTGATCGGCCAGCGCATCGAGCGCGCTTTCGATCCTGGCGTGATAGGGCTCGTCGCCTGCGGGAATGCCGAGCCTGGCGAGATACGCCTTGCGGAAATCGTCCGACGTGAACAGGCCGTGCAGATAGCTGCCCTGCACGCGGCCATCGCCCGAGACCGCGCCCTCCGGCTCCCCGTTCACCTTCGCAAATGGCCGCGCGCGATCGGGGCCGTCGGTGCGGCCGATATGGATTTCATAGGCTTCGATAGCCTGCTCGGTGGCAGCATGCACGGCGGCAACGCGCGTCAGTGTCTTCTGCGGGCTCATCACCGTTTCCACATCCAGCAGCCCGAGGCCCGGCGTATCGCCGGCAGGGCCCTCGATGCCATCGGGATCGGCGACGCTGCGGCCGAGCATCTGATAGCCGCCGCAAAGGCCGAGCACGTGGCCACCCCGGCGCTGGTGCGCGAGCAGGTCGATGTCCCAGCCCTGCGCGCGCAGGAAGGCGAGGTCGCCGCGGGTGGATTTCGAGCCGGGGATGATGACGAGCCTGACATCGCCGGGGATCGCTTCGCCCGGACGCACCATGATGAGATCGACGCCCGGCTCGAGCTTGAGCGGATCGAGATCGTCGAAATTCGCGATCCGCGACAGCGCCAGGCACGCGATCTTGCATTGGCCCGGCTTGCGCGCATCGCGCAGGCCGAGCGCGTCCTCGGCCGGCAGCTCGCCGGCGCGCGGAAACCAGGGCAGCACGCCGAGGCCGCGCCATGCGGTCTTTTGCTCGATCAGCCTGTAGCCGTCGTCGAACAGCGTGGGATCGCCGCGGAACTTGTTGATGACGAAGCCCGAGATCATCGCGGCATCCTCAGGATCGATCACCGTCTTGATGCCGACCAGCTGGGCGATGACGCCGCCGCGGTCGATGTCGCCGACCAGCACGACCGGCACGTCCGCTTTGCGGGCAAAGCCCATATTGGCGATGTCGGCCTTGCGCAAATTCACCTCGGCCGGGCTGCCGGCGCCCTCGACCAGCACCAGATCGGCGCGCGCCTTCAGGCGCTCGAAACTCTCCATCACCGCACCCATCAGCGACGGCTTCATCGCCGCATAGTCGCGTGCACGCGCGGTCGCGATGCGCTTGCCGTGAACGATGATTTGCGCGCCGACATCGGTCTCGGGCTTGAGCAGCACCGGGTTCATGTCGGTGTGCGGCTCGACGCCGGCAGCGAGCGCCTGCAGCGCCTGCGCGCGCCCGATCTCGCCGCCATCGACGGTCACCGCCGCGTTGTTCGACATGTTCTGCGGCTTGAACGGAAGCACGCGCAAGTCCCGTCGCGTGAAGGCGCGCGCAAGGCCGGCG
>NZ_JAEMSD010000729.1:2439-2649 GCF_016462955.1 Bradyrhizobium sp.
CGTCCGAGCCGGCCCCCTGGATCATCAGTGCACGTGCCATCGGGATCTCAGAACTCGACGCCGGCCTGCGCCTTGATGCCGGAGCGGAAGGGATGCTTGACCAGCGTCATCTCGGTGACGAGGTCGGCGATCTCGATCAGCTCGTCCTTGGCATTGCGTCCGGTGAGCACGACATGCGTCATCGGCGGCTTCTGCGTAGTCAGGAACTCG
>NZ_JAEMSD010000001.1:0-9244 GCF_016462955.1 Bradyrhizobium sp.
CCATTAACAGGGTGGGAGCGCGCCGCATTGGGGAACCCTCAAAAGTGACCGCCTGAAAAGGTCATCATTTCGCGCTTTCGGCGGCCAGATTAATCGTTTTACATAATAGTGTTTGGCAGATGCCGACGGTTTTGTGCTACTCCAAAAGCACAGAAGAAATCATTGTTCTACATGTCTTTTGAAGCGGTTTTATACAAGGGGCCGGGAGCCTGCAGTGTCAATAGAAGTTGTCCAATCTTCGTTAACTGCGAGCCGAGCCGAGGGGAGACCGGCCTGGCTGAGCCTGCAGCGCGATGAGTTGTTTTGTGCCCTCTACGTCGTAGCTTGCGCCAACGGCCTACTGGGCCGCTTCATCCAGGCCATTCATGCCGATAGCGCGTTGGCGTCGGCATTGAGCATAGACATCAACGCTGTCGTGTTTTTTGCCTGCTTTGCGGGTCTGTCGATGATGTTCTCCAGCGCCAGGCAGGGCGTCGGGATCCAGCAGATCGGAAAATGGGACGTCGCGATAGCTGCAGTTTTCTTGATCCTGGTAGCGCTTCCGATCTATCCGTTGAGTTGGATCGCTGTGACGGGTCTTAGCGTCTATATCGTGCTGTTCGCCTCCGATAATCCCGATCGGGTGCGAGGCGCCATCATTCTATTTGCCCTCGCGGTTCCGATGTTCTGGAGCCGCCTGCTGTTTCAGATGTTTGCCAAGACCATCCTTGATATCGATGCGCTGCTGGTCGCGACCGTGCTGGATTCCTCGCGTGCCGGAAACATGGTGCGTTTTGCGGACGACTCTGGCTACATGATCGTATTGGCGCCCTGTTCGTCGCTGGCGAACATGTCGCTGGCGTTTCTCTGCTGGATCAGCATTTCTCAATGGGTTCGGCATTCATGGTCGAAAATCGATCTGCTCTGGTCCGGCCTCGCCTGTCTCTCTGTCGTTGCAGTCAATGTCACGCGCATCAGCCTGATGGGTTTAGGGCAATCCTGGTACGCAGCAATCCATAATCAATGGGGTGATCTCGTGACCAATACAGTCATGCTGATATTAATGGTCACGTTCAGCCTTGTCGGAGCCAGACGTGAAATATTCGCGCGGATTTAAGTTTCTGCTGGGGGCAGCATTAATATCGACGCTCGGCTTCAAGTTGTTGCTGAAGCCGGCGACCTCCAGCGAAAACCCGGCGACCGCGGCGCAATCGAGATTGGCTGACTTTCTCACCCGACAGCACTTCAGGGTCTCGGTCGTGGAAAATGCCGCGGAGGGTCAAGCCTCGATTATTGCGTCCACGGGCGTTTGCCGCATCCTTGCGGTTCGCTCGCCGGCAATGGGTTGGGACCGCGATCTCGTGCGACGTCAAGCCTCCCCTGGCGACGAGGTCTTCGTCCTGTATCGCGGCAAAATCTACGACGAGCAGCCGACTTTGCGCACTGTCTCGGATTTCCTTTGGGGCCGCATCTTGCGAGAACTTGGAATAAGCTCGACACAAAGAGCAGTATACGCGATTATTTCGCCAAGAAGCTGCAATGCATCCTTTTTGCCCTGGGATGAACTGGCGGCCGTCGATCGGGGGCCGCCGTCGGTTTGAATTAACTTGATTGCCAGATAAATGTCGCTTTCCATGCGGCAGCGCGGTATATTTAATGAAATATTGCCTGTTGCTTGAATGCAACAGTGTCCTTTAACTTTAGCTTTGGGAACTTGCTGTGAACGAAATTGTACCAATGCGTTCGACGTCAGGATCGCCCACACACTCCGTTGCGGCGGCGCCAAGTTTTGCCCAAAAGGTTGACACCGTCATCGGATTTCTCCGCCGCCGATGGATGATCATTACTGTTTGTGTTGCTGCCGCTCTTCCATTTGGCGCGATCAATCATTTCTTCTCCAAGCCGACATACACCTCCTCGTCGACCATTATGGTCGATCCCCGGGTGACCCAGCTATTTCCCAATTCATTGGTCCCCGACGCCTCGCGAGATCCTTCCTGGGTTGAGAACCAGATCGGCGTACTGAAGTCCCAAGGCGTCGCCGCCTATGTCGTCAAGCAGCTTCGCCTCGCTGATGACCCCGAATTTCTGCGAGAGGATCCTGGTGTCTTCGCATCCATGCTCGAGTATTTTGGCGTCACCGCGGGACTGAAGAAGATCGGACTGGGCGGAGCGCTGACCGCCGTCGGCCTTGCAGAATCCGATCGGCAGAGAAGCGAAGCTGAGCGCATCGGCGAGGCGCAGGGGGCCTTCACACGCCGTATTGACGTGAAGCGGGTAGGCCTTAGCAACATGCTGCGGGTCGAGTTTCGTTCGCGGAACCCGGATCAGGCGGTGAAGGTCGCGAACACGATGGTGGACGCGTACATCTACGATCAACTGACCGCGAAGTACCAAGCCAATCGCCGCGCGAGCGACTGGCTCCTGGAAAGACTGCAGGTACTGCGGGAGGATGCTGCCAATGCCGAGCGCGCGGTCCTGGAGTTCAAGTCGAAGAACAATATCGTGGCAGCCGGCGGAAAACTGGTCAACGACCAGGAAATGATGGATGCCACGGCCAAGCTCGCGTCGAGCAAGGCCGCCGTCTCCGACATCCAGGCCCGCCTGAATCGTATCGATGCCGTCGTCAAGTCCGGTCAGTCCAGTGCGGATTCCGGTTTCGACGAAACCATTGCGGCGGCCGATGAGACCACCAGCGACGCGATGCAGAACTCCATCATCGGGCAGCTGCGAAAGCAGTACCTTGACCTCGTAAACCGCGAATTGTCGTGGTCAGCCCAATACGGCAAGAACCATGTGGCGGTCGTGAATCTGCAAAAGCAGATCAGGGACATCCGACGCTCGATGATGAGCGAATTGGTCCGCATTCGGGAATCACTGAAGAGCGAATACGAGATCGCCAGCCAGCGCCAGGCGACGGCGGAGAAGACTCTTGCGGACGTCATCGCGCAATCAAAGGGCGTGAACCAGGCGCAGATTACCTTGTTCAACCTGGAAGCCACCGCGCAAAGCTATCGGCGCCTCTACGATAATTTCCTGCAACGTCATACGGAGGCGGTTCAGCAACAGACGCTGCCCGTCACGGAAGCGCGGGCGATTTCTCCCGCGGCGGTTTATCAAACCGGTCCCAAGCGGGGCATGATCTGGTTGACCACCCTGTTGGCTGGGGCGGGGATCGGTGTTGGCTTTGGTGCGCTCCGCGAGTTGATGGATCGAGGTTTCCGTACCAAGGAGCAGGTCCAGAGCGCGCTGTCGCTACAGTGTCTGAGCCTTGTTCCGGTTCTCACGGACCGCGCAATGCTCGGTATTTTGAATGACCCGCGCACGCGTGCATTGCAGGCCCGCACCAGTCCAACTGTTGCAGAGGTGATCCGTAACACGATGGTGAGCCGGATACACAAGACCTCCCGGCTGATGCGAACGGTCCAGCAGGCACCCGATTCGATCCTCGCGGAATCGGTCCGGATGATCAGGCTGAACCTGGAGCTGGAGGGACAATCCGATTCGCGTCGGGTCCTCGGTGTGACTTCCGCGTTCCCGGGCGAAGGCAAGTCGTCGCTTGCAGCTGCCCTCGCAACCGTGATTGCCCAGGGTGGGCAGCAGGTCATCCTGGTCGATTGTGATCTTCGCAATCCGTCTCTGTCGCGTGCTTTGTCCCCGGATGCGAAACTCGGGGTCGTTGATGCGGTCCATGGTCATTCCAACTTTCAGGAGCTGATTTGGACGGATCCGGCAACAAATCTGTCGTTCCTGCCGGGTGCTGCGAGAGCCGCAATCTCTCCAAGCGAGTTCCTTGCCTCTCCCGAGGCCGCAACCTTGTTCGCTGCTCTTCGAAAAGTCTTCGACTACGTCATCGTTGATCTGCCGCCGCTCTTGGCTGCGACTGACGTGCGCGCTGCCTCGCAGCTTCTGGACTCCTACCTTCTGGTGGTTGAGTGGGGGCAAACGAAGATCGACGCGGTTCAATATGCCCTGCGGCATGCGCCCGGCGTGTACGAGCGGACGGCCGGTATCGTTCTAAACAAGGTCGATGTGGAAGCGATGGGGCGGTACGATACGTATGGCGGGATGTACTATGGATACTCCTACGGGACACCGCCGGGCAGCGTGCCTGCGAACGGACGGGCCGAGCTTTCGGCGTGAACACTGCTACTAGGCTCAAGAGAACATGCTGAACGGGCAAACCGAAAGGAGCATCGTCTGATGCTCGTTTCGATCCTCATACCCTGCTACAACGCGCGGCAATGGGTCGGTCAGGCAATCGAGAGTGCGCTGGCCCAGACTTGGCCGAATGTCGAGGTCATCGTTGTCGATGACGGCTCCACGGACGGCAGCTTCGATGTCATTCAGTCCTATGGTGATCGCATTCGATGCGAGCGCGGACCCAATCGAGGCGGGAATCAAACGCGAAATCGGCTGCTCGAGCTCGCCCAAGGTGAGTGGGTCCAGTATCTTGACGCCGACGATTATCTGCTGCCCGACAAGATAGAAAACCAAGCGAGATTTATTCAGGCGCTGCGGGATGTCGATCTCGTCATTGGGCCGGCGATTTGGGAGTACTATTCGGCCGACGGCTCTCGGCGAGAGATCATGGAGATACCCGAACCGTTGGACTATTGGTCACTTCTCGCTAGTTGGAAGTTGCCGCAGACCGGTGCGCCGCTTTGGCGCAAAGCTGCAATCCTGGACGTTGGCGGATGGGATCCGAAGCAGCCGTGCTGTCAGGAGCATGAACTGTATCTGCGCCTGCTGATGGGAGGTAAGCGATTTGCCTTCTGCCCGAAGAGCGGTGCTGTGTATCGCCAGTGGAGCGACCAGACGCTGTGCAAGCGCGACATCAAATTGGTCCACACCCGCCGGCTGATGATAGAGCAGCAGCTTGAGGATTCACTGAGGAACCGCGGTGAACTTACCTCCAGCCGCTTGTTCGCTATCAATCTGGCGCGCTTCGAGATTGCGCGGAGCGCCTGGGCATATGACAGAGCACGGTCCATCGGCCTCATCCGCCAGATATTTGCGACCGACTGGTGGTTCTCGCCCCGCGGCGGAGCAGCGCCGCTCGGATATCGATTCGTCTTTCACGCATTTGGATTTCGGGCCGCCGAGGCCATTGGCCAGATGCTCAGGAGCGGTCTTTGGAGCCGAACCTGATGTCGGGAGAAGCAGGACCTGACAGCGATGGGTACGGAGACCATCCATACCTGCTTCTTGCGACCGACAGCGATGTTCAAGGAGCTTATTCCGGATATACGCAGCTCGCAAAGCATGTGCCGCATGCCGCTTTGCTCAGAAACCGTAGGCGAGAACCGCGGACTGTCTTGGAGCGCGGGGCTCAGCGCTGGATCAATCAGTTTACTGGTTCAAGCTGGTATCGGTTCAGCTCGATGCAGCCCGAGCTTCGTGCGTGGCTTCAATGCCAGACCGGATTTGAGGGCCTGGTGCATTTCCTCTGGGGGGAGCGGGACTGGGGAATTATCGATCGCCTGCCCTCCAGACGCCGGCCTAAAGTGTGCGCCACCTTTCATGCATGTACCGATACATTGCCCGACACCCTTCGCGCTAGCCGGCTGAGAAGCCTCGATGGCGTCATCCTGATGAGTGAAACGCAACGCGAGTTCTTTCTGAACCGCGGCGTCGAGAACGAGAAGATTGAGGTCATTCCGCACGGTATCGACCTGAGCTATTTTCATCGTTCCGAAGCCGCGACCGGCGACCAGTTCACGGTCCTGTCCGTCGGAAGCTATCGTCGCCGCTTCGATCTGCTGAAGAATGTCATAGAGATCGTCGGCGGCATTCGTCCGGAAATTTCGTTCGTGATAGTAGCTTCTCCCGACAAGACGCGAGAACTTGAGGGGCTTGCGAATGTCAAAGTTTTAGCGGGTGTGTCCGACTCTGATCTTCGCCGGCTATACAGCTCTTCATCGTGTCTCCTGATGACCTTGCAGGCGGCGACCGCCAACAACGCTATCCTGGAAGCAATGGCTTGCGAACTGCCGATTGTGAGTGAGGATGTCGGTGGCATCAGAGAGTATGTCGGCGAGGCCGGGATCCTGGCTCCTTCGGGTTCGGTAGATGCCCTGGTTGAAGCCATCCTGTCGCTGCACGGTAACAGAGATTTGGCGGCGCGCCTTGGACGGATCGGCGGAATCCGGGCGAAGAGCTTTGATTGGCCGATCATTGCGGAGCGGACGACAGCCTTTTACAAGCGTGTCTTGGCAGCCTGAGATGCAAGGCGTATTTGGATGGGCCAGACCGTGAGCATCCGGGACGAGTTCGCCAACAGGATCATGCGCTATCCAGGGGCGATAGCCATGCGCCTCCGCATTGCGCGGCTCCGGTTGCTGGGAGCACAAATTGGAGATCGCTGCTGGATACGGCGGGTCAGCGTACCCCGAAATCCCTGGGATCTCGTTCTTTCCGACGGTGTTGCGTTGGACGATGGCGTGATCCTGCTCAGCAGTGGCGAGAGGGGACGACAGCCCAAAATCCATATTGGCGCGAGGACCTACGTCAACCGCTACACGATGTTTGATGCGTCCGATCGGATCGAAGTCGGGAATGACTGCATGATAGGTCCATTCTGCTACATTACCGACCATGATCATGCCGCCGGCGCGGAGGGGCGTCGCGCCGATCAGCCGCTGGTTAGTTTGTCCGTGACAATCGGTCCAAACGTGTGGATAGGCGCTGGTGCGATCATCCTGAAGGGCGTGCAGATCGGCGCAAATGCGGTCATTGGCGCGGGGGCGGTCGTCACGCGATCGGTGGACGAGAGTAAGGTCGTCGCCGGGATTCCTGCCAGGTCCATACATCAGGCGGGGCGGTGAGCCGTGGCTCCGAGCCAGGAGGGGAGGGCGCCCGTCTCCGTGATCATACCGACATATGGTCGCGGGACCGCGATCATCAAGGTGCTTGAGCGCATTGCGCTCTGCCGACCTCTCCCAGCCAAAATCATTGTTCATCTCGATGCCCCCGCCGACAATGCGCTCGCGGAGATCAGCAGGCTGTTTCCCGACATTATGGTGTTGAGTTCGGATACAAGACTGGGACCGGGAGGTGGGCGCCATCGAGCCCTGATGGCTTGCGACACGCCTTTTGCGGTGAGCTTTGACGACGATTCCTATCCGATCGACGAGCAGTTCTTCTCCGAGGTCGAGCGGCTGTTCGTACGGAACGAGGATGTCGCGCTGCTGGCCGCTCAGATCTGGCACCGAAACGAAGACGTGCCCGAACTGTCGGATTGGATGTACGACCGGCCTAGCTTTGTGGGCTGTGGTTTCGCAATCCGGGTTGAGGCCTATCGAAAGATCCGCGGGTATCTGCCCCGGCCGGTAGCCTACGGTGTCGAGGAGACGGATGTCAGCCTGCAGCTTTTCGCGGCACGACAGCGCATCTGCCAGGTGGGAGCGTTGCGCGTGTTTCACGATACGGATTTGAAGCATCATAGTTCCGCGGTGATCACGGCTGCCAGCATCACCAATCTCGCGCTCTACGCGTTCCTGCACTACCCAGTATCGCGTCTTGGTTGGGGCGTTCTGCAGGTCGCAAACCGGGTAAGGTTTCTGGCAAGTCGCCGCCGCTTCCGAGGGATCATCGCCGGTTTCCTGGCCATTCCGCTAGACTGCTATCGGTTTCGGCAATATAGAGACCCGGTTGATCCTGATGTTCTATCTCGCTTTTTCAGATTAATCTCCCGCGATCCAAAGCCCACGATGCAGGGTTCGGTTAACGGATCATAGCTGGGCCTGTAGGATATTGGATGTGAGCAGTGCGAAATGGGTCTGCTGTCAACTCGGCGGGCGCGAGCATTACGCAATTCCACGGCTGCATCACCGAGGTGGGCATCTCGCCCGCCTGATAACCGATCTGTGGATCCCGCCGGGATCCCTCCTGCGTCCCCTCGCCGGGGCAGGCGCCGCATCCCGCTTCCATCCCGAACTGGCCGACGCACCGGTCAGCGCTTCCAACTGGGAAAGCCTGGTATTCGAATTGTCCGCCAAAGCTCGGCGCCGGGGCGGGTGGGACCTGATGATGGCAAGGAACGAGAGATTCCAGGCCTACACCGTGCGGGTGTTGTCTGGTCTTCGGAAGCCAAGTGGGGGCTCTGGAGTGGTCATGGCGTATAGCTATGCCGCAAGAGATATCTTCCGGTGGGCTCGTCGCCAAGGATGGCGGACGGTGCTGGCGCAGATCGATCCCGGCCCGCCGGAGCAGCGCATTCTACAAAAGCTTCATCAAGCGTCCGGCCTGTCGCATGCTTGGCAGCCGCCGCCCGACGTTTACTGGCAGGGCTGGCGCGAAGAATGCGAGCTTGCCGATCGCATCGTGGTCAATTCAAGATGGTCAGAGCACGCGCTGCTGGAGGAGGGGATCGCGGGTTCGAAGATCTCCTGCATTCCGCTCGCCTACGAGGCCGCACGGGCGCCGTCCCAGCGGTCCTATCCGGAGCAGTTCTCGCACGACCGTCCCATGCGGGTGCTCTTTCTCGGGCAGGTGAACTTGAGAAAGGGGATCGGGCCGCTCCTGGAGGCGATCGACAAGCTAAGGGACGAGCCGATCGAGTTCACATTCGTGGGGCCAGTCCAGTTCGAGATCCCGCAGGACTTTCGGCTCCAGCCGCGCATCAAATGGATCGGCCACGTGCCCCACGGTGAGACGGCACGCCACTATGAATACGCCGACCTGATGATCTTCCCGACCTTTTCGGATGGATTTGGCCTGACCCAACTCGAGGCTCAAGGCTGGCGCTTGCCCATCATTGCGTCGAGGTCCTGCGGCGACGTGGTTCAGGATGGGCGGAATGGGCTGCTCCTACCGGAGGTGTCCGCTGACGCGATTGCGTCGGCACTGACGAAACTCCTCAGGCAGCCAGCAGAATTGAGGAGAATGTCGAACGCCTCGTCGGTCGACGCTCAGTTTTCCTTGGATAGTGTCGGGAAGAGATGGAATGAGCTCATCGATTGAAACCGCACTGAGCGATCGCCGCGAACCGAGCGCGCCCGAGCGTGCGAACGTCGTTCGTCACAAGGTGACCTTCGTGACGATCGTTCCATCGCCATATCAGCGAGATCTTTTCGCAGCGTTGGCGAAGCGGCGCGAGATCGATCTGAACGTGTATTACATGGAGGCCGGTTCTCCCGATTCGCCATGGCCGGCCGTCGATCTCGAGCGTTACGAGCATATCTTGCCGGGGTCGTGGTACCCGATCGGGCCGGTGCGCGCCCATGTCAACTGGCGGCTCCCCGACCTTGCGGACGCCGACTTC